>NZ_LT629758.1:9900000-10200000 GCF_900104725.1 Actinoplanes derwentensis | reverse complement strand
ATCACCGTCCGCCGGTCGAGCCGGTCGGCCAGCACACCGGCGAGCGGCGCGAATAGGATGGCCGGAAGGGTCTCGGCGGCGAAGACCAGCCCGCTGCTGAGCACGGAGCCCGTCATCGTGAGGACGTAGACCGGTACGGCGACGATCATGAGCCAATTGCCCGTGTTCGACAATAGCGTCGCGGTCCAGATCAGCCCGAACCGGCTGTTGCGGAAGACGATCACCGCGATGTCCTGCCCATCTCGCGCGCGGCCAGCAGTTCCTCGACCTCGTCGTCGGAGAGGTTCTCGATCCGGTCCAGCAGACTGCCGATATCCGTACCGCCCCCTCCCGCCTCCTCCAGGCCCGCATAGTCGACCTTGCCGTTCACGGTTCGGGGAAACTCCGGCACCACGGTCAGGCTCTGCGGCACCATGTGCGCGGGAAGCTGCCGGCGCATCCGTTCGAGGAGCTGCGTGGCGAGATCGTCGCCGGCCTGTTCCCGGGGCACCACCCAGGCGACCAGCCGTGCCCTACTGGTGCCCGCGTCCCGGACCCTCGCGACGGCGGCGGCCACCCCGTACATCCGGACCAGGACCGCCTCGATCTCGCCCAGTTCGATCCGGAAGCCGCGGACCTTCGCCTGGTTGTCCGACCGGCCCACGAAGATGAGTTCGTCATCCGGCCGCCGGCGCACCAGGTCGCCCGTGCGGTACATCCTCGTCCCGGGCGCGGCTGCCCATGGATCGGGCACGAACCGGTCGGCCGTCAGCCCGGGCCGGCCCCGGTAGCCGCGTCCGACCGCGATGCCGCCGACGTAGACCTCGCCGACTGCGCCCGGCGGAACGGGTTCAAGATCCGGATCCAGCACGTACAGACGGACGCCGCCGAACGGCCGCCCCACCGGCACCGGTCCGGTCTGATCGGGTGAACACTGGCCCCAGGTCTGCACGATCGTCGCCTCGGTGGGCCCGTACGCCGCGAAGAAGCCGACCCGCCCGGCCCAGCGGTCGCGGAGGGCGCTGCTGACCCGGTCGCCGCCGGTCAGGACCAAGCGGACCTGTGGCACTTTCGCGGGGTCCAGGATGCTGAGCAGAGCCGGTGGCAGGAAGACCACCTCGGCGCTGGAACGTTCGACGACAGACTCTATCGGGCCGGCCGTCGACGCGAGGTCCGGCGGCCCGAGACACAGCGTCCCACCGGCGCCCAGCGCCATGAAGGTCTCCCAGACAGCCGCATCGAAACTCAGAGACACAAATTGGAGCACCCGCGTACCGGCTCGAAGCCCGAACGACCGCCGGGACGCCTCGATGACATTCATCAGCCCGTCATGGGTGAGCTCGACACCCTTCGGGTCCCCGGTGGAGCCGGAGGTGTATATGACATAGGCAAGGCTCTTCCGATGGATGGGCCGGACCGGTGGCGGCGTCCCGCGCCACTCATCATCTCGGATCGCCATGAGGGTGATCGGCCGGCCGGCGGCCCCGACGAGCGAATGGTCCGTGATGTCGCTGGTGACTACGACTCGGACCTGGCTGTCATCGATCATGTACCGGAGCCGGTCCGGAGGATACGCCGGGTCCAGCGGCAGGAAGGCGGCCCCGGTCAGGAGCACCGCCAGTACCGCCGCCACCTGCTCGGTTGATCGGGGCAGGTGCACGCCGACCACCTGCTCGGGACCGGCCCCCCGGGCGGTCAGCGACGCGGCGATCTCGTGGGCGCGACGGGAAAGCTCGCCGTAGGTCAGGCTGCCCTCGCCGCTCCACACGGCCTGGGCCTCCGGCTGCCGCTCCGCCTGGGCCAGAAAGGCGTCGACGACGGAGGCGTGAGCACCCTCAGGGGAAGGCGGACACAACGAGGCGATGAACGTCGCCTTCTCCTCTGCTCCGGTCAGGGCGATGTCGGCCAGCGGTGTGTCGACGGCATCGGTCACCACGCGAGTCAGGACGTGGCGGAAGTGGTCGCGCATCCGAGCGGCGGTGCTGGCGGTGAAAAGCTCGGTCGAATACTCGAGATAGCCGACGATCTCGTCACCGAATTCCTCCAGGTACCAGCTCTGGTCGAACTTCGCCGTCCCGGTGCCGAGGTCGGTCCGCCGGACCGCGACGCCTGGCAGGTCGAGGCTCGCAGCCGCGTTCGTGAGCCAGACGAGAGCGGTCTGGAACACCGGATGACAACCGGCCGACCGGGGGGCGCCCATCCTTGCGGCGATCAGCTCCGGCGGCGCCCAGGGAAGCTCCGACGAGGCCGCGACACTTGCCGAGACCCGGTCGGCGGCGCCGGCCAGGGTGGACTGGTGACGCAGGTCCAGCCGGACCGGAAGGGTGATGGAGAGGTAGGTCACCGCGTTAAGTGATGCGCCATGCCATCGGTTCGCCACCGGTACGCCCACTACCAGGTCCTTGCTTCCGGTGTAGCGGGCCATCGTGATCGCGTAGGTGAGGGCGAGGAGTGTGAACGGGGTGACGCTCAACTCGCCGGCTCGGGCCCGGAGTTCGCCATAGAGGTCGGGAGGCACGTGGAGAGCCACTCTGTCGCCGGCCCAGGACCGCGTTGCCGGACGTGGCCGGTCCAGCGGCAGGTCGACGACAGGGCTCGCCCCGTCGAGCAGCTCCGCCCATCGATCTGCCCGGTCTCCGTCGGAGGTCGCGTTCCGCGATCGGTCCCAGGCGACTATCTCCGCCTGGGACGGTCCGGCGTACGGCCCGGCCGGGCCGTCTGTCCGGTATTGGTCCCCGAGGTCGGCGAGGAGCAGGTTGAGGCCCCAGCCGTCACAGACGATGTGGTGCACCACCACGAGGACGACGGCCCGATCCGGACCGGTCGTGATCACACAGACCCGCAGGACCGACGTCGCCGGGTCCAGCGGGCGCTCGGCCTCGCGCCGGAGGAGTTCGTCGACGCTGCCGGACCTCAGATCGATCCGCTCCACGGCGACCGAGTAGGACTCCGGCGGTACGGCCCGGACCAGCACCGTGCCGTTGTCGTCGACGCTGAAGACACTGCGAAGTGCCTCGTGCCGCTGGGCCACCTGGTCGAGCGCCCGCTGGAGACGATCGTGATTCAGCGGACCGTCGCACCAGAGAGCCACCGGGACGTTGTAGAGCGGAAGGTCCGGCCTGGCCTGGAACGCCGAGTACAGGACGGCCTGCCGCTCGGTCGCCGTTGTCCAGGCCGGATCGCCGGCACGGTGCACGATCTCGGCCGAAACGGAATCCTCGGCCTCCCCGGCACCGAGGTGTTCGCTGATCGCATCTACGAGTCTCCCGACAGTCGTCCGTGCCTCCAGTGCCTGGGGCGGAAGGTCCACACCAAGATCGGTGTAACACCTGGAGAGCACCTGCACGCCTTGAATCGAGTCACCGCCGAGGGCACCGAACTG
Organism: Actinoplanes derwentensis; assembly: GCF_900104725.1. NCBI lineage: Bacteria > Bacillati > Actinomycetota > Actinomycetes > Micromonosporales > Micromonosporaceae > Actinoplanes > Actinoplanes derwentensis. The sequence continues at coordinate 10,196,639 of NZ_LT629758.1, read as the reverse complement.
GTCGGACGGTGTCACCGGTCCGCACCCGAGGATGTCGTCGATGATCGACGCGACGCGGTCGAACAGATAGTGGTTCTCCATGTCTCAACCCTCCGTACCCGAGCGGCGGCAGATCATCACGCACGAAACGGTCAGCTGGTGAGCCACCGCTTCGGCCATGCTCTTCCCGGTCATCGGGAAGTCACGGACCTCGACGATCGCGAGTCCGATGCCGGTCACCAGCTCACGCACCTCCGCCGGCGACCGCCACAGCGAAATGTGGTCCGGCGCGGGACTGTTGACGGGAATGTTGAGGAACAACGTTCCACCCGGCTTGGTCAGTGCCGCCAGTCGCCGCACCGCGCCGACCGGGTCCTCAAGGTGCTCGACCAGCTCACTCGCCACCACGGCGTCGAACGCGGTGGCCACCGGTGCTGCCAGGAGGTCGTGCTGAGCCAGGGTCACTGCGCCGGTCGCCATCGCGTCCAGCGCCGCCCGGGTAGCGGCGAGACTGGCCGGACTGACGTCCCAGCCGGTCACCCGCCCCCCGACAAGATGTTCACGTGCGAGGGCGAGCAACAGACCGTGACCGGGCCCGACCTCCAGCAGCGAAGCGTCCTTCGCGAGCCCCGGCAGGAACTCGTTCCGGAAGGTGACCATGGCGCGGAAATGGTTGGTCCAGAGCAGCTGAGACATCAGAAGCCCGTTGGTGTACCGCCGCATGTAGGCCGGATCGTCGTACACCTGGCGCCGGACCTCGGCGAAGGATGTGTGACGGTACCGTCCGTGCCTGCGGAAGTGCTGCTCCTCCTCTAGCATCACCGAACAGGTCCATCGGTAGTCGTCCACCACCCGCTCCAGCGCATCGCCGGTGATCCGCAGGATCCGCTCCGCCAGCAGTTGCGCGACGGGTTCGCCACCGTCGGCCGGCTCCGCGAACCGTCGGCACAGGTATGGGTGGTGCTCCGGCCAGACACGTATCACGGTCGTCAGGAGTTGCGCGAGCGGTGAACCCGGTCGGACCCCGGTAGGCATCGGCGTCATCGGCCGTCGCCCTGGATTTGCCGCCGCACCGACTCGATCTGATCCGCGCTGATCGTCGCTAGCGGAAAAGCCGAGGGACCCGGCGCCGCCTCTTCGACCAGATCCGCCAACTCGGTGATGGCCTGCACCTGAGCCTGCAACAAGGAGCGGACGGTGGACTCGGCGAACGCGGAAGAGTTGTAGCGCCACTCGATGGTCAATCGATCCGTGACCACCGTCGCGACGACTTCGACGGCGTACGGCCGGGTCGCCTCGTCGCTCTGCAGGACGGTGGGGACCTCGACGGGTACGCCGAAAACCGAACCGGGCAGCGTCGCCCGATCGAACCGTCCCAGATAGTTGAAGGACAGCCGGGAACGGGAAAGCCCTGCCAGCACCCGCTGAGACTCCTCGCCGCCCAGATACCGCAAGAGGCCGTACCCGATGCCCCGGTCGGGAACCGCCGCCATCTCTTGCTCGACCCGCGCCAGTACGGCGAGCGGTGTCCGGTCGATCGGGAGACACACCGGGTAGATCGTGGTGAACCAGCCGACGGTGCGCGACACGTCGATCGGCCAATGCAGCGGTTCGCGGCCGTGACCCTCCAGGTCCAGCTGCAACCGCTGGCGTCCGGTGCGCTGGCGGAACGCCGACAACAGGGAGGCGAGGAGAAGGTGCTGCACCTGCCGGCCGTGCCGCCGAGGGATTTCGTGAAGGAGCCGGGCGGTCACCTCGGGACCGACGACCGCGCTGATCGTACGGCAGGTGGCCATCGTATCCGACACCGTGTCGTAGTCGGCCGGAAGCTGAGTCGCGGCGGCATCCGGCACCGCCCGCCAGTAATCCAGCTGCCGGGTGATCCGAGGTGTCCTCGCGTACTCGCGCAAGGCGTCCGACCACGACCGCATCGACGCCGACTTCGGCGGCAACACCGGGACACGGCCCCGCACCCGAGCCTGGTACGCCGTCTCTAGGTCATCCACCAGGATCCGCAGCGACACGCCGTCGACGACGAGGTGGTGAATGGCCAGCAGGAGTATGGGCCGCTGGTCGTCCGACGAGGTGGTGATGATCGCCGACACCATCCGGCCCGAGGCGAGGTCGATTCGATTCTGCGCACTCCGGATCGCCGCCGGCAGGGACACGCCGGTACTGACCTGCACGCCGACCGTCGAGGCGTCGAGGGTCACCGTCTGCTCCCAGGAGCCGTCGACGCACCGGAACGTGCTGCGCAGCGCGTCGTGATGACGAATCACATCGTCGAGGGCGGCGGCGAGGACGCCAGAGTCGAGCCCCGGATCGACATCCAGAAGGATCGCCTGGTCCCAGTAATGGGAGTTCGGCAGCTCCTGCTCGAAGAACCATTGCTGGATCGGGGTGAGCCCCACCCTCCCTGTCGCGATGTCGTCCTCGACGGAGCGGGGGCTGATCGGCGTCACGGCGGCGGCCAGTGATCGCAGGTCCATACTTTCGATGACCTGCCGGGAGGTCAGGTGCAGACCGCGCCACGTCGCCTTGGCGACCACCTGAAGGCTGGTGATGGAGTCGCCGCCCAGAGCGAGGAAGCCGTCGGTCACCCGTACCGGGGAGATCTGCAGCACCTCCTCCCATACTTCGGCGAGGACGCGTTCGGTGTCGGTCACCGGGAGGTCATCAGCGGCTGGCGGCTCCGGTGTCCCGGCCGAATCCAGCCACTGTGCCAGCAGGGCGCGGCGCTTCTCGGACAAGCCCGCGACGCGGGCCTCGTGAGGAGTGGTCATATCGCATTCATCTCCGTCGAACGCTCGTCGCCACGGCCGGGTTCCTTCTCGTACAGCCATCCCTCACTCCACACCAGGCGGGTACGGCCCCACCGCAAGGCCGATGCGACATCGGGGAAGAACCCGCTGCCGTTCAGATTGGCGCTGGTGTTGCAGAGCACCGGCACACCGCTGAGCCGGTCGTACGCGGTTAGCAGCGCACCGACGGTCGGATCCATCTGCGGGTCGACGGTCTGCAGCCGGGCCGACCCGTCCAAATGCACGACGGCCGGAATGCGATCGCGCCAGCCGGGCCGCACAGTGTGGTCGAAGAGCATGAATGGATCGGGTGTCCCGGGGTCGAAGATCTCCGGAGCGCGGTCCTCGATGCAGATCGGTGACACCGGCCGGTACGACTCCCGCACCTTGATCTCGTTCAAGATGTCCTTGGCGGCCGGGTCGGTCGCCGGTGCGATGATGCTGCGATGCCCCAGGGCTCGGGGTCCGAGTTCGGCGGCCCCGTGCAACACGACGACCGGCTCACCGGTCTCGTGCAGAATCCGCGCGAGATTCTCGATGTCGCACTCCCGGCGCCGGTAGCCATACGTTCGCCGGTCCTCGTCGGTGAGCCGCGGGCCCGCGAACACCGACCACTGGACGGCCGCGGAGCCCGAGATCCGGGCGTGCTCGGCACACGCGGCGCCAAAGGCGGACCCCGAGTCGTTCGGGAAGGGTGGAACGTAGACCTCGTCGAATCCGGCACTGGTGCGGATTCGAGTGTTCCACTTGATGTTCAGAGCACACCCGCCCGCGAGGCACAGGTTGCCGGGTAGGCCGGGCCGGAAGCTCCGCATGGTCCGCACACTGTCGACGAGTTGCTCCCCCAACCAGTGCTGCATGCTGGCGAGAGCGTCCTCCGGCCGGACCGCAAGATGTTCCGCCCGCTTGAGGAACGACTCGGCGAACACCTCCGCGAAGCCCAATGAGACGTCGAGCTCGTCGCGATAGATGTCGTCGAGCACCTGGCACAGCTCGGGTCTCGGCTGCCCCTTGGCGACGTATGCCATCACCTTTCCGGGGACGGACAGCTGCATGTAGGGCAGGCGCTCGTCGGACACTCCGATGTCCTCCGGCCGGAACGGGGGAAAACGCATCGAGAACGTGGCGTAGAGGTTGCCGATCAGGCCGAAGATGGGGCCGAGGTTCTCGATGGCGCCGTCCGGGCTTGCGACGTACCCGCGAGGCAGGGTTCCCCCGTCCCATACCACCACGAAGGCGGGTTCCCTGCGGGCCGCGAACGGGCTCGTGGCGTACGCCGACATGACGTGCCCCGTGGTGTGGTGGTAGCTGTGATAACGGTGTTCCCGGCCACCGATGCGCAGGCCGTCGAAAACCTCGTGGCGCAGGCTGTCGTCGGCCAGCTGCGCCTCGCGATAGGCGGCGACTCTTAGTTCCAGCGGCTCACCCGCGGCCATGGTGTTGACCTCGGTCGGTCCACCGAAACCCCAGCCGTCGACGACGAAGGTGTCGATGTCGCTGGGGTGCAATCCGATTGACTTGAGCACCACGGCGATCAGGTCGGTGTCGAGGAGGTCGGTGTACCGGGCGCGGTTGCCGAGTTTCTCGACCTCCACGGAGGTTCGCAGCCGCCCGTCCTCCACCACGGCGACCCCGCCGTCGTGCGTGACTTTCACGCCGCAGATCAACATTGGTCGGTCTTCCTAACGATGTCGGCGATCCTGGTCCGTTGTACTCTCCGCAGTCGTGCCATCGGTTCCTGACCACTGGCAGCGACATGCGCTGCGAGTCTGGCGGGCGTGGGATGGGCGAACAGGTCGTTCACCCTGATGTCCCGTCCGGCGCGGGCACTGATCCGCCGGCAGATGCGGACGGCGGCGAGACTGTCGCCGCCGATGGCGAAGTAGTCGTCATTCGCGGACACCGGGGAACAGCCGAGCTCCTCCTCCCAGGCGCGAGCAATCCAGCTTTCCCACTCCGACGCACCGGCGGCCGTCCGGAGCGGCGACTCGTCCGGTTCAGGAATGCCGGGACCGGAGGACGGCACCGGAAAGCTCAGGAGCTCGCCGCGATCGACCTTCCCGTTCGACGTCATCGGCAGGTGTTCCAGCACGGTGATCGAGGCCGGAAGCAGCCGCTGCGGCAGCCGCTGCCGGAGATGAGCCCACAGCTGCGCGGACTCTCCACCAGCCACGAAGGCGCGAATGCGCCGGGGCTCGCCGGCGCCGACTACTACTGCGGCCTGCCTGACGCCGGCCCCCGCCATCAGAACTGCTTCGATCTCACCCGGCTCGACGCGGTGACCGAAGATCTTGACCTGGTCGTCGAGGCGCCCGCTGAGCTCCAACTCGCCAGCCTCCGTCCACCTGACGATGTCGCCGGTCAGATACATCCGCGCTCCCGCCACGCCCGAGTACGGGTCGGGCCGGAACCGGTCCGCTGTTCGGCCGGGCGCACCGAGGTAGCCATGGCTGACTCCCCGGCCGCCGATGGCCAGCTGACCCCAGACGCCGACCGGAACCGGCCGCAGCTCCACGTCGAGGACAGTGACCACCGTGTTGTCGATCGGCAGGCCGATCGGAGCCGCTCCCTCTGCTTGACCGGCCGGGGCCGGCCCGTCCCAGCTGTAAGCCGTCGACCCGACCACCGTCTCCGTCGGTCCGTACTCGTTGACCACCCGCGTCGCCGGAAATGCCTGTCGCAGACTCGCCACCTGGCTCAGTGACAGCTGCTCGCCGCCAAGCACCAGCACGGCCGGTCCCCGGCCTGCGGTCGCCTGGGACTGCAGGATCGACACGTGCGTCGGCGTCGTCTTGACTAGGTGGTAGTCGCCGAATCGTCGTGCCACGTCAGCGTGCCGCCGCGGCGTGTCGGGGACGGTGTGAATCGTCGCGCCGACGACCAGGGGTGCCAGCATACTGGTGATCGCGAGGTCGTATGCGACCGGTGTGTGCAGCGGAACCGTCTGGCCGGGCGCCAGTCCGTACGCGGTGACCGCCCAGTCGAGATAGTTCGCGAGTCCCTGATGTGTCGACACGACACCTTTGGGAGCACCGGTCGAGCCGGAGGTGAAGGTGACATAGGCGATCCCGAGGGGATGAAAGCTGTCACCCGGCAACGGGCCCGACCGCTCCGCGTGCTGACCGGCCAGCGGGCCGTCCGCAACGTCTGGTGGCTCGATACGCCTTCCCGCCCAGTCGTCCGTGGTCCCCACCTCGCGACCGGCCACGAGGAGGCTCACTCCGGCGGACCGCAGCATCTCCGCTCGGCGTACTGGCGGATCGTGCGGATCCAGCGCGACGAACGCCGCTCCGGCGCGCATGATGCCGACGATGGCGACCAGGAACTCCGGGCCGATGGGGAGACATGTCGCGACGAGCGCGCCCGGCTCAACCCCGGCGCGCATCAGCACGCGAGCGGTGTCCCCAGCTCGAGACCACAAGTGGGCGTACTCAAGGTTCGTGCCGGCCAGGGTGGTCGCCGCCAGTGCGCCCGGCCATCGCCGGACCGCGTCGGCGATCCGCCCGACGGTGTCGGCGGTGCCGTCCCGGCGTTTGCCGGACGATACGGTGGCGATCAGCTCGGCGTCGGCGGCCGGGACGTCCGGCCACCGGGTAGCCGGCTCAACCGCCGCAACGCGCAGCACCTCGCGGAAGTGGTCCAGGAAGCGGCGGACGCCCAGGGTGCCGAAGCGGCTCGGTTCGTACTCGGCAAGAATGGCCGAGTTACCAGGCCTACGTTCGATCCGTACGGCGAAGGCAAACTTGCTGGTTCCGGTGTGCTCGTGGAGAGGGTCCACGGTAAGTTCACCGAGGTTGATCGTGGGTGATGGGCCACTCTCGACCGAGAACGACACATGGTCGGTCAGGCGCGGAGCGCGCCCCGGATCACGGTCGAGTGCGCGGAGCATTTCGTCGTGGAGACGGCCGGCCACCACGCCGAGATCCGTCGTATCCGCGGTGTCGACCACCATGGCTGCGGTCCTGACGAAATAGCCGACGGTCTCGTCCAGCGCCGGGTCGTCGCGGATGCTGAGCGGGGTGGTGACCAGAAAGCGGCTTTGATTCGTCCACCGTCCGGTCACCCACCCGAACACCGCGAGCAGCACGACGAAAAGCGTGGTGCCGCGATCCATCGCCCAATCCGAAAGCCGGGCGAGCGACTCGTCATCGACGGGGATTTCGAGGAGGGCGCCCTCGGTCCTCGTACCGGACGCCGGCAACAGTGGCAGACGAGGTGGGTCGGCCGCGGTCCAGGTGCCCGACGCCTCGACGCGCGTGCCATCGGCGTGCTGCCGGGAGGCGAAGTCGAGGTAGGACACGCGGGAGGATCCGAGGTCGGGCGGACACCCGGTGGCCCGGCTTCGGTAGGCACGGCCGAGGTCCCGGCGCAGCACAGCGAACGACCACCCGTCCGCGGCGACGTGGTGCACCACGATGCCGAAGACGTGCTCCTGACTGTGGCGCCGGATGAGCACCGCTCGGATTGGGAGTTCCCGGTCGAGCCGCGTCGGGGAGTGAACCAAGCGCTCGATCAGTTCGGCCTCGGCCGGCGTCTGTGGGTCGTTGAGATCGTACTGTTGAAGGACCGAGACGGGCGGTGCGCTCACGACTTGGCGCAGCCCGGCACCGTCGATGGTGTGCAGCCTGGTCCGGAGCGCCGGGTGACGAGCAACGAGGTCGTCGACCGCCGCGGCCAGGGCTTCGCGGTCGAGGTCACCGCGCAGCACCCAGAATTCCGGAAGATGGTACGTCGCGGTGCCCGGCTGCGCCTGTTCGAAGAGCCACAGCTCCTCCTGACCGGGTGTGGCCGGCGCTTCGGCACCATCCGTCACGGTCATCTCAGCGGGTTCCGCCGGATTGATCGGCCAGCCACCGCCGGAGCGACAGCGGCCTGATGTCGGTCCACACCTCGTCGATGTGTGCCAGGCATTCGGGCCGGCTGCCGGTGAACTCCGTAGGGCTCCATCCGGCGGGCAGGGGACGGCCCGCAAGCCAGACGGAGTGCTGCTCCTCATCGTTGACGACGACGACATAGGTGCGTTCGTCCGCCGCTTCTTCGTACATTGACGGGGCCTCTTCTCGGGGTGCCGGTGGGTCAGGACCAGGCGATCAGGTCGCCGGAAGGCATGCGGCCGATGAACGAACTCACCGAGATCCGGCGGGCGTCCGGTGAACTCGCCTCGACCCGGTGGAAGTTGCGGCTGTTGAAGAAGGTCAGGTCGCCCTGTCGGGGTTCGATACGAACCGATGGGACGCCCTCGACCAGCCGGGGGTCGTAGCCGTAGCTTCCGTCGACGGCGAACTCCTCGGCCGACGCGTCCCAGCCACGCCGGTACACGACGGTCGTGCCACCCTCCGCCGCGAGGTTGCAGTAGATGTTCCAGGTGATCTGACCAGTGACGGAGGCGATGGACCATCCGGGCGCGTCGTGCGGTGCCCAGTCGCAGTGCAGCAGTGCCTCGTTGATGATCCGGACCAGACCGGCGAAGTACTCCGCACCGTCGGCGTTGCAGGCCGTGCCCACCGGGTGGTTCCACGCCGTGCCGACGTGCCCCAGGACCTTCTGGAGCAGGTCACCGTCGGCACCCAGCACGGCACGGCGGCGACGATCGGCCGCGGCGGCCGTCGCGAAGTAGGCGCCCATCCCCTCGAGCCGATGCTCGTACTGTGTTATTCCGATGCGCCCGATCGGCGGTTCCACATCCTGGTAGTAGTCGAAACCGTGGGCCTCGACGGCCTGCACGGCGGCCTCAGCCGCCTGCCTTGAGATGAAATTGGGTATCCGGACGGCAGCGACGCGATCTTCGAAGAGCGCGTCGAGCAGCTCCGCATCGACCTTGTCCGCCACGGCGACCTGCCAGCCGGTCATCGCGAGAGCCCGGCGTCGTGGTGCTGTCCGTTGCGGGAATCTGTACAGATCACGCTTGGTCCTCCTTCTCGATGTAGGCGGTGACGGCCGCGTTCACCACCGCCGAGCCGCCGCTTTCGCCGATGATGTGGTTCAAGAGCCGGCGCGGAGTTCGTTGGGCGAAAACCGCCCCGACACCGACCGGAACGGAGAACGCGACACGTAGCTGGCCAGCGAGCCTCAAGGCACTGAGGGAATGTCCTCCCAAGTGGAAGAAGTCGTCATCGAGTCCAACCGCCGACATACAGAGAACGCTCGCCCAAACCCTGGTCATCAAGCTCTCCGCGGGCGAGGACTCGGCCGGCGGAGATTCAACGACACGTTCAGCCACCTGTGGCATCGGCAGAGCCGACCGGTCCACCTTGCGATTGACGTTCAGCGGGAACTCGTCGAGCACCACGAGGGTCCACGGGACCAGATGTGCCGGAAGGGTCCGGCGCAGGCGGTCCAGCACCATGTCGGTGTCGATTGGGTGTTCCGCAGCCACCACGTAGCCGACGAGCACCTTGTCGTCACCGGTCGTCCGGAGCAAGACCACGGCTTCGCGCACCTCGGGTTGTTCCCGAAGCGCGGCTTCCACCTCACCCAGTTCGACGCGGAACCCACGGATCTTCACCTGGCTGTCACGGCGGCCGAGGAATTCGATACCACCGTCGGACCGCAGCCGGGCACGGTCACCCGTGACGTACATCCGCGCGCCCGGCCGGTCCCCGAAAGGACATGGCAGGAAACGGTCCGCCGTCAGGCCGGGCCGGCCCAGATAGCCCCGCGCGACACCGGCACCCGCCAGGTACAGCTCACCGGTGACGCCTACCGGTACCGGATTCAGCTCACGATCCAGCACGTAGGCGCGGGTATTCGCCAAAGGCTGTCCGATGTGCGGGTATTCCGGGATCTCGTCCGGCTTCTGGGTCATCACATGGCTGGTCACGACGTGGCATTCGGAGGGGCCGTACTGGTTCTCCAGCCGACAGCCCGGGGCCGCTCCGAGCAGGCGCCGCAGTTCCCCGGTCACGTGCAACGGTTCGCTGCCCGGGATGATCTCGAGAAGATCGGGCAGCGCGGTGCCAAGTCCCGCCGCAGTGGCGGCGACCTGCTCCAGAGCCGGTGCGGGAAGGAACCAACGCTGCACCCTCGCGGTCCGAGCCAAGATCACGAGTCTTTCGAAATCCGTCCGCTCCTCCTCGTTGACCAGGACCAGAGTGCCGCCGCAGGTCCAGGTGGCGAAGATCTCCTGGAACGAGACATCGAAGCTCAGGGACGCGTACGCGAAGGTCCGCCCGGTGACCGGTACACAGGTGTTCCGGAGCTGCCATCGGATAAGGTTGGTCAGGGACCCGTGGGTCATGGCGATACCCTTGGGACGTCCGGTCGTGCCCGAGGTGTAGGTGACATAGCACAGGCCGGCAGCACTGACCGTCTGCTCCGGCCGCACCGCGGTCACGGCGGTTCCACCGGCCACGTCGACGCGCAGGCGCGGCAGGGCTGAGGGCAGCCGATCGGCGAAGGTGGCGTCGGTCAGGAGCAGCTTTGCGCCGGAGTCTTCGAGAAGGTAGGTCAGCCGGGGATCCGGATGGTCGGGGTCGAGGGCGAGGTAGGCGCCACCCGCCTTCAGCACCGCCAGGACGCTGACGAGCAAATCGACGGAGCGGCGCTGCAGAAGGGCCACGATGGATTCAGGCCCAATGCCAGTCCCGATCAGTTCACCTGCCAGAGAATCCGACCGGGCCCGTAGTTCGGCGTAGGTGACGAGCCGGCCGTGGTCGTCAACGGCGACCGCTTCGGGTGTACGGCCGGCCTGCTCGTCGAACACGATGTGCACAGGAGTCACACCGGCCTCGGCCCCGGTGTCGTTCCATTCGTCGAGGACGGTGACGCGCGCAGCCTCACCGACGACGTCGAGGTCGGCCACCGTGGTGGAGCTGGTCAGCGATCGCAGGGCGGCCTCGTACCTGCCTAGCACCGTCCGCGCGACCTCGGCGGAGTAGCGTTGCCGGTCGTAGAGCAGTTGCAGGCGCAGGGTCGCCGCATGATGGAACAGGACCATCATGGTGAGGGGATAGTCGGTGTCCTCGATGAATGACCGGAGCCGGAAGTGGAGTTCATCGCCGGAGCTGTCGTCCCGTTCGACGGTCGGGTAGTTCTCGATGACGAGGATGCTCTCGAACAGCTTCCGGTCCGCAGGACGCTTGGCGTACTTCGCGATGTCGATCAACGACGTGTACGCGAATTCCTCGGCATCGAGACGGTCGGTTTGGAGTTCGCGAAGCCAATCGTGAATTCGGCGGGCCGGGTCGAGAGTGGCTCGCCGCGGGATGGTGTTGATGAACGGGCCCACGATCCTCTCGACACCCAAGATGCCGGATGGACGCCCCGCCATGGTGAGGCCATAGACGGCGGAATCCGTGTCATTGTGGCGCGCGAGCACCAGTGCCCATGCAGCCTGCAGCACCGTCCCGACCGTCACCCCGGCCGCCGCCGCCAGCTGCGTGATGCGCGCCGAGGTCTGCCGGTCGAGGTCGTGAACAGCCCGTCCGTCGGCAGCTTCTCCACGCCGTTCGAAGATCAACCCCGGTTCAACGGCGAGGTCACTGCCGCCGGGGACATCCCTGAGGTAGTCGCTCCAGTATGGTGCGTCACCAGTCGTGTCCCGACGTCTGAGCCAGGCGATGAACTCGCGGAACGGCGCAGCCGGTGGGGCCGCCGGCTCGCCGCCAGAGGCGAAGGCCCGGTACGCCATCTCGGCGTCCCGCACGACCAGCGGAAACGACCAGCCGTCGATGATCAGGTGATGCAGGGTCCAGATCAGCACGGTACGACCCGTGCGCCGGACGGCAGTGAAGCGCATGAGCGGAGCGCTCGACACGTCGAACCCTCGCTCCCGGTCCTCGGCCAGGAACTCCTTGATCCGACGCTCATGGTCGCTGTCGTCGAGGAAGGAGTGGTCGAACTCCGCCATGTCGAGGTGGGGACGGCTGATGACGACCTGGTGCGGCTCGTCGATGTCCTGCCAGAGGAACGTCGACCGCAGTGCGGGATGGCGGCCGAGGGTCCAGTCCCAAGCCCGCCTCAGGTGCCCGAGGTCGACGGGACTCTCGACGGTGAACACGAACTGCTCGAGATACGGCCCTCCGACCGCCGTCTGCGCGGTGTGGAAGAGCATCCCTTGCTGCATGGGCGTCAGAGGGTAGATGTCCTCCATCGCCAAGGGTAGACGACTACTCACCGTTACCGTCCCGGTTCGGTCACGGCGGCAGGCGGCGCACCGAGCGGATGGTTCGGTACCTCGTCCCGGTCGAGCCGGCGCAGAGGAGTGAAATCTCGGGCGGCGATGAACTCCGGTCGCGGGTTGGCCACGTCGGCCAACGGATTGTCGCTACGGTTGTACGACATGATCAGCAGTCGCCGGTCGTACGGGGACAGATTCCCCGGTGATCCGTGCACGACTGCCGGATCGAACAGCAATGTCGTACCGGCCGGCCCCTTGATGGACTCGATGCCGTGCCGATCCACCAACTGACGTAGGACGTCCTGGCCGAGGGTGTATTTCAGCTGCGCGGAAACCGTCTGCAGCCAGGCGTCGCCTCCGTGCTGACCGGGAACGTCCGACGCCGGTATCTCACCCACGCGATGCGAACCCGGGATCAGCATGAGCGGGCCGTTGAACTCGGTGACCTCGTCCAGGTGGACCACTACGTTCATCGCACCTGAGCCGTGCATGCCGTCCTCTCGGGCCCAGAAGTACGAGTCCTGGTGCCACTCCCACATCTCCCCGCCGAGGGCCGACTTTGCGTTGATCTTGAATTGGTGGATGTAGACGTCTTCCCCCACCACCTGCTCGGCAATGTCGATCAAGCGGGAAAGGCGGACCAAATCGCCGAAGAACGCGGTGGCGAGGTGAGCTCCGTGTGTGGCCCGCACGAGCGAGCTTCCCGCTTCGAGAACGCGCCGCGGGCTTTCGGTGGCAAGGTCACGGTCGGCATGGGCCCGCAACCGTTCCAGTTCCTCGGGATCGAACAGGTTCTCGACGGCAGCGAAGCCGTACGTGCGGTAATGCTCGAGTTGGGCCGGTGTAAGTCTCATGCTCTACCTCCAAAGCGGCCGTGCGTTCCAGTGACCAGGGGAAACCGATACATGTCAGGCAGTCCATCCAGTCCGAACATGTCCGCCAGCACCGGGCCGCCTGCCGCCACGAGTGGTAGTCGGTCGACTGTCGTGGTGGGGTCGTCGACCAGCGTTTCGATCACCACACGCAGGTGCCGCTGAAAGATCTCCAGCACCGGCACGGAAAAGCGCCTCGGGTCAGCAGTGAGATGGACGACGTGAACGTCACCGACCGTTACATTGCAGGAGAGCTCGAATTTCGGGGAAGCCGGTGGCGGCGGGAGCTGCCGAACGGCGAAGCCGGGCCATAGCGGAGCCCCTTCCGCCTCCGGAACGGCGCTGAAGAAAGTCTGGAAGACCGGCGCCCGACCGTGCGCCCGAGGTGGGCGCAAGTCGTACACCAGCTGGTCGAACGGGCAGCGACGCCGCTCCAGGGCTCGGCCGGCTGATCGTTGCACGGCCTGGACCACGTCGGCGAACGACGCCTCCTCGTCCCAAGCCGTGCTGATCGGCACGGTGTTGATCAGCAGACCTATGGTCTGGTCAAGATCTGCGCTCTCGCGCAGCGAGATGGGCGTTCCGATGACGATCGTCCGATCCCCGGTCCAGCGGTGCAGGACTGCGGAGAACATGGTCAGCATCAGGGTAAAGATCGTGACGCGGAGGTCTCGCGCCAGCTGATCAATCCGTCGGCTTAGCTCGGGGGCCAGTCGGCTCGTGCGCACCACTTCGGCTCCGGCGGCACCCGCGTCCCAGCCGAGGGGAAAATTGATGGCGGGCGGAGCCGTCGCCCACTCGGCGTGAACGTCGAGGCGCTGCCGGGCGTACTCCTCGCCGACGAGCCATTCCGCTTCCCAGGCGGCATAGTCAGCGAAATGCAGAGCAGGCTGATCCGCCTGAACCGTTCCTGGAGAGACGTAGGCGCGCACCAAATCTCGGATGAGAATCTGCACCGACGGACCGTCACAGATGAGATGGTGCATTGCCACCGCCAGCACATGATTCATGGGACTACGTCGAATGACATTAACTCGCATCAATGGGTGGCTCGCCGTCTCCCACGGCTGGCCCACAATCTCCCAGCAAGTGGCGTCGTCGACGTAGGCCGTCGCCGTCACGAGCGCGGGGGCGGGGGCGGGGGCGGCATCGTGAATCAACTGGAAAAGTCCGCCGTCCCACAGAAATGACGTGCGCAAAGCCTCGTGCCGATCGACGACTTCCTGCACCGCGCGAACCATGCGGTCATGGTCGAGGTGACCGGTGATTTCCCACAGAGCATGCACGGCATACGCATTTTCAGCATCGCCCATCTGACCGCTCAACCATAGGCCGCGCTGGCCACTGCTTGCGGGCATCACGGCAACATCGCTTTCAACATCGGCGATTTTCAGAGATGACGATGAAGTCATTGTGGCCATTCTCCTGATCGACAGCTGCGCGTGGATCATAGTGAACAACACTCCAGAAGATCTGTCATCCCGACGGTATTGCACGTTCGACAGCGAGGCGGACACGATCCGATCAGCTCAGATGGGGGCCAAAACTCTCGGCCGAGATCCAAAAAAAGACGATGGTGGCGTCGCACTCAGCGGACCTCGAGGCGAAGGGCTTCAGGTGAATCGGTACGGCAGCCGTCGCTCGCGAGGTGACCCTGGGGTCCGCTGGAACAAATGGGATGAAGTTAAAGCTTTTGTACATCGTAGACACAACATCAAGGCCGTAGCGGGAGCACAAGCCGAGCACGGCAGCCCAAATGTGATTCGAGGCCGGCCAGACCGCTCGCCACCTGCGCCATCCGCCCCACCGAGGCCTGCACCTCGGCCCGAGCTGGACGAACTCACTACGCCGGCAGCCTCGCTTCGAACTCCCAGCCATGATCATCAGATGACGGCTGCCTTACGAAACCCTCAGCAACCCTGCCGCCACCCGGACCAGGCATGACGCGGTGCCGACCCCCCTTTGCGGGTGTGCAACTAGGGATCTTCCGCAGATGAACGGCCCTGAAACTTCCACCAATCGCGTTGCGACGTGAGCTAGACTCCGTAGCCATGCCGTTCATTGCTCAAGCTCGATGGATACTGCCTTCATTTTCCAATTCTCCATCTAAGAATTGGAACGCTTCATTTTCCAATTCTCCATCTGAGAGTTGGAACGGTGGCCGCAGAATCGTCCAGCTCTGGCTGCGTCCTGTTTACATTAGGGATTTGCATGAACTCTAACGCACTCGAGTCCATCATCAGATCAGCGAACGATGAACTGTCAGGTAAGATTGTCTCCATCCCCATCGGTTTGCTGTCGTCATCTTGGACCCCAAGACAGTCCGGAGTCAATGAGGAGCATGCTCGGCTCCTGGCACAATCGGCGGCGCAGCTTCCACCAATTCTGGTTCAACTCAGCAGTATGCGAATCATCGACGGCATGCACCGTTTGCGTGCGGCTCAGTTGAACGGAGAAAGCTGCATCACTGCACGTTTACTGGACGATGACGACAAAACTTCCTACCTCCGCAGTATTTCGGCCAATGTGTCGCACGGCCTCCCACTTTCGCTGACGGACCGGCGTGCGGCGGCTCTGGAGCTGATCAGCATGTTCCCGCACTGCTCCGACCGCTCGATCGGGCGTGCCGCGGGAATCACCGGAAAGACCGTCGGATCGCTGCGGAAGAAGTTCGGGGGGGCGATGCCGGCGACACGTACCGGGCGCGACGGGAGGATCCGCCCGATCGACAACGCTTCGGCGAAACGTGCGGTGACTGAATTGATCACCCAGAACCCGGAAGCATCACTGCGGGAGATCGCCCGGAACGCGGGTGTCTCACCGAACACCGTCCGCAGCATCCGGCAACAGATGACGGCGACGCCAGGGCAGGACGACAACAGCGACGGCCAGAATAATCGGTCATTTCAGGGAAAGACCGACTCGCGCACCTCCGAGAAGATCACGGAAACTCTCCTGACGAACCTGCGCAACGACCCAGCCCTCCGGTATTCGGAAACCGGCCGCCTCCTACTGCGGCTACTGCACCAGGAGATCCGCAACCCGGTTACGACATTGGTCGATTCGCTCCCGCCACACTGTCTGCCTTCGGTGGCGAACGTCGCATGGGACATCGCCCAGCAGTGGATGCAGGTCTCGGAGATGGTACGGAGCCGCGCAACTACTGAGGTCGCCTGAGACAGCGGCTCCGGCACACATCCTCCTCAGCAGCCCAGCAATACAGAATGTTGGAGGACCACTACCGAACGCAATGTCTGCGGCGTGAATGAACCCATCGATGCGCCGGGCCCGCAAACCTCAACGCCTCCGTGGAGGCAGGGAGCGGCTACCGCGAGATCCCCAGCGCCATCGGCGTACAGGTTCCAGGCCGCATGCCGAAACTGCCCACGACATCATGGGGATCGGCCTGGGTGCGGGGTTGAGGCTATCGGCGAACGGGTTCAGGCGTACGCCGACAGAGGCTCTGCGCCGTGCGGGCCCGAGGTGAGTGGCGATCGTCAGCGGCTGGTGTATGTCCGCGTCCGGTTTATTGGCGATCGGGAGTCCTGGCCGATCGAGCGCGCTGGACGGAGGTGACGGGTTTCGGCCTACCGACGCCGTGACAGCTCCGGCGGAGGGGGTCAGCGCGCCCGCCCTTGGTGTCGTATGGATGTTTGGTTGATCCGTACAGGCGAATGCATCACCCGAACGTGGACGCTCGTACCAACGCTGGGCGTGCTGAAGCACCATAGACTTCGCCGATGCAGATTCGGCGAGTGATCGCCCGCAACTTCCGTGGTTCCCAGCACGCTGATTGGACACTCCCCCAGCAGCGGTTTCTGTGCCTGGTCGGCGCCGGTGACAGCACCAAGACGACCCTTCTGGACGCCATCGCCCTCGTGCTGACACCCCGGTGGGGCGTCCAGTTCACCGACGCCGACTTCCATGCAGGCAACCTGGCCGAGCCAATCGTCCTGCAGCTGGTCGTCGGAGACCTGGACGGAACCATGCTGGCCGACAGCCTGTTTGGTCTGGACCTGTGCGGGCTGACCGGTGACGGGCAGCTTGTTCACGATCCGGTCGACGGCGCCGAGCCGTGCGTCATGCTGCAACTGAGGGTGGACGAGGAACTGGAACCCGAGTGGACCGTCGTCCGGCCCGGATCCGTTGAACCCGGACAGCCCGTGTCGGCAGCCAAACGCAAGGCGTTGGGTCTGTTCCGCATCGACGACCGGGTAGACACCCACCTGCGCTGGGGACGCGGTTCGGCCTTGTCTCGGATGACCGATGCAGGCGGAAGCGGCCGTGCGGTGACCCTCGCAAGCAGAGCAGCGCGAGACGCGATCTTCAACGGGCCCCAGACGGAACTGCACGCAGTGGCCGGCCGCGTTGCAGCAGCGGTCAGCGAGATTGGTGGCCGCGCTTACACCGGACTCCAGCCGGGACTGGACCCCCAGGGGGCCAGTTCGACGAGCGCACTGCTGCTTCACGATGACCGCATACCGCTGACCAGCGCTGGCCTCGGCACCCGAAGGCTGACCAGCATCGCTGTTCAGGAGATCGCGGCCGTCGGCGGCGACATCGTGATCATCGACGAGATCGAACACGGGCTGGAGCCGCACCGCCTGCTGCACGTGCTGCACCGGCTCAAAAGGAAGGCCGTCGACGAGAGTGGACAGGTCATCATCACCACCCACTCACCCATCGCGGTGCAGGCTCTGCAGGCCCAGGACATCTTCGTGGTACGCAGCGCCGCGGGCGAGACCACCGTGTCTCAGGTGCCGGCCGATGTCGAGGAGGCCCAGGGCGCACTGCGGGCTTGCCCTGCCGCAGTACTCGCCAGGAAAGTCGTGGTGGGTGAGGGCAAGACGGAGGTAGGCCTCGCCCGGCACCTGATTCGCAGCTGGGACGCCGAGCAGATCGCCGCAGGCCGACCCACCCATGCCGCGCTTGGTGCCGCTCTGGTCGACGGAGTCGGCAAGACCGCCCCTGTCCGATCGAAGATCTTTCAAAGCCTCGACATCACCGCGCTGCTGCTCGTCGACAACGACGACCGCAACGTCGACGATGACATCCAGGCGGCCATGAAAGCTGGCGTCACGGTGGTGCGCTGGCAGGAGAACAACTCGACCGAGGCCGAGATCATTTCCACGCTGGACGTCAAGGCCCTGACCGACCTTCTGCAGTTTGCGGTACAGATCCACGACGAGCAGGTCATCCGCGACGCGGTGGTGGCCCGGTTGAAGAACGTGGCCTCCCCCGGGCTGCTCGACCCGGACTCCTGGCTGACCGCCGGGCACACCCTCGACGAGATTCGCCACGCGGTCGCCGAAGCGGCCAAGAAAAAGGAGTGGTTCAAACGCGAAGACCGCGGCGAGCTGCTCGGCGCGTTCATCCTGGCTCACTGGGGCCACTATAAGGACGTGGTACTCGGCCGGCGGTTGGCCGAGTTGCGGCGCTTCATCTACGAGGCGTAAGGGAAACGCAATCATCATCGATGAGAGCCTGCGCGGCACGGCGCAACGAATTCGCGCGGCCATGCCCTGTTCCGTGCAGCTACCCGCCGGAGCCGGCAAGACTCAGCTGATCGCCGCCGTCAGCGCTCAGACCGCCGAGGCGGGCGAACGTGTTCTCGTCCTGACCCACACCAACGCCGGCGTCGACGCGCTACGGCGCAGGATGCGGGCGTTCGGGGTCGCCGACACGCGGGTACACGTGGACACGATAGCCAGCTGGTCGCATTCCCTGGTCCGCCGCTATCCGCAACTCGCCGAGTTCATCGTGCCGCAGCTACCGAGCTGGGTGGACTCCCAGCGCTACTACACCGCAGCGCAGCTGGTCATCTCCAGCAGGGCCATCCGTCGGGTTCTGCAGGCCAGTTACCACCTCGCCGTCATCGACGAGTACCAGGACTGCGGCACCGATCAGCATGCGCTGGTCGTGGCCCTGGGTGACGCCCTGCCAGTGGCCGTCTTCGGCGACCCGCTGCAGAGCATCTTCAACTTCGGCGGCAACGTACCCGTCACATGGGAAACGGACGTGGCAGACCGATGGCCGGACGCCGCCGTTCCCGTCCATGCCTGGCGATGGGCCGGCCAGAACGAAGCCCTCGGCCAATGGCTGATCGACATCCGTTCCGACCTCGCCGAGGCAAGGCCGATCGATCTCACCGGCGCACCGGTGACCTGGCTCCCCGCGGATGCCCGCAGCCGCTTCAGCGCCTGCTTTGATCAGCCCACCGGCGCCGGATCCGTCGTCGCGATCGGAAACTTTCCGCACGACTGCGTCGCGCTGGCCCGGACCCTGCGAGGCGCCTACACGATGATGGAGGAGATCGAGGGCAAGGAGATCGTTAGATTCGCCGATGTCATCGACCACGGCGACCCGCAGGCTGTCGCGGTAGCCACCGCCGAGTACGCCAGAACCTGCGCTTCCAAGGTCGCCGAGAGTCTGAATCCGCCGCTGATCAAAAAGCTGCGGGAAGGCAAACCCGTCACGAAACTCAAACGCCCCGGAGCAGAATCGGCCCTGATCCTGCTCAGCGGACTCCTGGACGACCCGGCGCCAGCACGGGTACGCCAAGCCCTGCTCGCCATCGCGGACATTCCAGGCATCCGGCTCTACCGCCACGACGCCTGGCACACGATGCTCAGCGCCCTACGGATAGCCGACGCCGGCAACAACTCCGTCGTCGCAGCAGTCATTCAACTGCGTAACCGCACCAGGACCACCGGCCGTTCCGACTGGTCTCGTGTCGTCTCCCGACCGGTGCTGATCAAGGGACTTGAGTACGATCATGCCGTGCTACTCGACGCCGACGTGCACTCGCCGACGAGTCTGTACGTCGCGCTCACACGGGCCCGGCGCACGCTGACAGTCGTCAGCCGGGAACCTATGCTGCGAGCCAGAAGGGCAGCACCCGGCATGGACCGCGAGCGGCCCGGCTGAAATACCGGGTCAAGGGCACATCAGCGACCATCGGGGCGTTCGCGGCCAGAGCGCCCTGGACGATCACGACCGGGCAGTGGGCGTGCGCGCTGACCGCGGCCGCGACCGAACCGAACGGCCTTGCGCTGTACCTAGCGGCTGCCGACGGAATTCTGCTTGGATGACGCCGTAGCCTCGCCACGGTCCGGCAGGGTCCGGTTCGGGAAATGTGACGGTTCCTTCGAACGCTGCTTCTCGGCCCCCGTCAGGGCCGTCTCCGAAAACTTGGACGCCCGGCCCGAGCACGTGGATGGAGAGCGCTTGTGCGAGGTCTTCAAATTCCATCTCGCCGAGGGCGTCCAAGTCGTAGCGCACGCCATCATCTTGGCCGACCGGTTCTGGTCAAGCGAGAGCTGGCCCGACATCAGGGGAAGTAAGAGCGTCCGGCGATAGGTCCAAGATTCGGACAGGCGGGACCAGCAGGAAGCAAACAGGCACGGGTCCATTGATCATCGGAGTTCTCTACGCTTCGTGACCGATGGAGTCCCGTGCCTGCGCTGCCATCTTCGTCGTTCGAACCTGTCTGGGTCCAGTTCGCCGCGCTGTGGCCTGAACGACCCGAGTTCGATCCGTCGCATCCTCTGGGCTGCCACCGCCGCCGGATCCCGGACCGGGTGGTGTTCGAGCATGTCATCGCCGCTCTGGTGCACGGCTCCGGCTATGAACGCGTCGCGTCGGCCGCCTGTTCGGACCGAACCATCCGCCGTCGTCTGCAGGCGTGGGCCGCTGCCGGTCTCGGTGAACAGGTCCATGAGCTGGCCCTGGATGCCTATGACCGGATGATCGGCCTGGATCTGGCCGACGTCAGCGCCGACGGCGCGATCACGAAAGCGCCGTGCGGCGGCGACCGGGCCGGCCGGTCTCCGGTCGACCGTGGCAAAGGCGGGATGAAACGCTCGACCGGTGTGGACGGCTACGGGATCCCGCTCGGGATCGTCGGGGCCCCGGCGAACAGGCACGACTCGCCGCTGCTGCGGGACACCTTCGAAGCGTGCAGCACCCAGCTCCGTTACTACTGGCCTGAGCAGGTCACCGCCCATCTGGATCGTGGTTACGACAGCAAACGCAGCCGGGAACTGCTCGACGAGATCGGCTTCGACGCGCAGATCGCCCGCAAGGGCGTGCCCGCCCCGATCCAGATCGGCAAACGCTGGGTGGTCGAGCGGACGAACTCGTGGATGAACGGCTTCGGTAAGATCCGCCGTTGCACCGACCGCGACGCCAAGATCATCGACTTCTACCTGTACCTCGCCGCCGCGATCGTCACGATCCGTCAACTCATCCAACGAGCCCGCACGCTCTACCGCTGGGACACCAGACCCACCACCCGCCGGCTCAGGTGAAACCTATTGCCGGTCGCTCTATGTCACCAGCCATTGCCGACGCCTCGCTCTCCCGACGGTCCAACGGGCTGACTCGATCACACCGACTCACCGCGCCGTCGAAGAGCAGAACCTGATACTTCTACGCGATCTGCTCGACGCTGGCCACGACATCGAGGACGACGACGGAGACGGCTGGACCCTGCTACGGCACGCCATCGCCGTCGAACAGGATCGTCACCGCCGGACCGGCGAGCCCGCACACGTCGACATGACCGCGTTCCTCCTCGCCCGCGGGGCAGACCCCCACCGCCCCGGCCCCTACGGCACCACACCTCTCGCCGAAGCCGAAGCACGCGGACACTGGCTCGCCGCGGAACTCATCCGCGCCATGACCCACCGCAACTCCACGACGGCCGCCTATCCCGTCGGTCGATAGTCGGCCAGGCGAAGGTTGGCCATCGGCGGTTGAGCAGTGCCCTTCGGCGGATCTCACCGGAACCGCGTCGCCCGACATCGATGACAACCGTCCTGCTCAAGCGTGAGACAATCAAGATCATGTCGGAGCTGGACAATCAGCGGCACTTCTGGGAAACCGCCGGCGCGGCGAAGACTTTCACCCATCCGATCGACTTCGCATGGTTATCGCGGCTGCCCTCCTCGGCCCGGATCATCGACTACGGCTGCGGCTATGGACGGATCACCGGACAGGTTCAGCAGCAGGGCTTCGCCCGCATCGAAGGCGTCGACACCTCCGCCCACCTCATCGAGAGAGCCCGTCAAAGCCATCCGACGCTCACCTTCCGGGCGCTACCCAACCCGCCTGCACTGCCTTACCCAGACACCAGCGTCGACGCGATACTCCTCTTCGCCGTTCTCACATGCATTCCGACCGATGCCGGGCAGCAAAATCTCGTCACCGAGCTCTCTCGGGTACTCCGCCCAGGCGGGCTGCTCTATGTCAGCGACCTGCTCCTGCAAACTGACCAGCGCAGCCAGGCCCGCTATCAACAGCATGCCGAAACCTACGGAAACTACGGCGTCTTCGAGACCCACGACGGCGCGATCTGCCGACACCACACCGCCGACTGGCTGCAGAACCTGCTGCTCGATGGGTTCACCATCGACACCACCCGGCAGATCACCGTCGAGACGATGAACGCCAACTCGGCGAACGCGCTGCAGATCCTCGCAGTGAAGCGGTGACCTCATGGACGGAGCAGAATGCCACTGACGAACCCCTGGCTCTCGGAACCAATGCCGACCAACCGGCTACCGCGACAACGGCTTGATGAACGCATCCTCAATCTGCTGTCCTTGCAGAACATGTGCGTGCTGGCCACCACCGGACCCGAAGGCCCGTTGGCAACACCGGTGCGTTACTACTCGCTCGACTTCGCGATCATGTTCACTGCCGCGCCCCGGTCGCCGAAAATGCGCAACATCGCCGCCGACCCCCGGGTTTCCGTGGGCATCTTCGCTCCGCTGGTCGGGCTGGCCAGCAGCCGAGGAGCACAGCTGTTCGGCGAGGCGCGGGTGCTACCTCCTGACCATCCCGAACGGGACCACTACTGGGCCGCGTTCCGCTGGGAGAGCGAGCACGCCGAGCGAGGCCGCTCACTCGCCGAACCGCCATACGACACGCTCGTGGTGATCGAGCCAAGCCGGATCGTCTATACCGAGCACTGGCTTCGACGCGAAGGATTCGCGGCACGGCAGTTCTGGAAGCGGCCCCCGCTGGACAACCACGCCGCAGAAGAGGCCAACTAGGCTGGCCGGACCAGCCGTCCACGTCCATCTCTCTCGGTCCTGGCCAACGACACGGCCGATGGCCATCCATCCGCGGACCGGACAACCGAAACCACGGTTTGCCTCATCTTCGATGGCAAACAACACCGGCGACCTTGCCATCAAAGATGAGGCAGCCCAGCTCCGCAGCCTCTCTCTGCCTCACCTTCACTGGCACAGGACAACTGTGACGGGTGTCCATGGGTCGATGGGAGTTCCAGCTCCAGTTGGCCCCATCGGTCCCGAGGGATGGAACAGCCGCATTTCAGCAGGCCAAGCCTCGACGAGTCCGCAGCCAGACAGCCCTGCCCAAGGCGCTGCGCTCCCACCAGCGACGCCTTGGGGGCCATTCGGTGGCAAGCCGGTCGAAGACCGGCGCGGCAGCACTTCGGCCCCGAGTTGCGCCACCCTGTGGGGCCACGATGACGCCCTCGGCCATCGACGGCTGTGTGGGGCCATGCGGTCTGGAATCGCGGCGGCTGGGGCCAGGAATCGATGGAACTGTGGGGCCCGAACAACCCAGCGTGAACAGGTCAGTGTCACGGTTTCGAAGAAGTCGGCGGCGATGAGCGCCTGGGCTTGGGAACGCAGGAACGTCGTCCAGGTGCTGTTCGTGCGCTCGGGTGCCGGGTCGACGCCCGCGTCTTTCAGGATCTCCCAGACGGTCGAGGCGGCGACCTTCACCCCGAGGACGAGCAGTT
Organism: Actinoplanes derwentensis; assembly: GCF_900104725.1. Classification (NCBI taxonomy): domain Bacteria; kingdom Bacillati; phylum Actinomycetota; class Actinomycetes; order Micromonosporales; family Micromonosporaceae; genus Actinoplanes; species Actinoplanes derwentensis. The sequence continues at coordinate 10,173,092 of NZ_LT629758.1, read as the reverse complement.
CGCCGTGGATGCGCCGGTAGCCCCAGCCGCTGTTCTCTCGAGCCAGACGCAGGACCAGGGTTCGGATCGATCGGAGGGTTCGTGGCCGTCCGGCCCGGCGGGGCCGGGACTGTGCGGCGTGCCGGCGGGCGATCAGATCACGGTGCCAGCGCAGCACCGTGTCCGGGCGGACCAGCAGCCGCAGGTGGTGTAGCACCGTTCGGGGTAGCGGGTGCAGCACAGCGGCCAGCCACGCCCGGTCCGCGGGAGCGAACTGGACCCGGTCGCCACCGAGCTGCCGTTCGAGAACCATGATCTGGTGACGCAACACCAGGATCTCGGCGTCCTTGTCCCGGTCGCTCATCGGCAACAGCCGCAGCAGCGCGAGGGCGTTGGTCACACCGAGGTAGGCCAGTCGCAGCAACACAACCGATCATCATCGCCGAGCAGGACGCATCGAGCATCCCCGATTTCCGGGTACTGAAACCAACCCCGTCCGGGCCGCACGCATCGGCCGCGGAGATGGCTGCGAACAGGGCAGATGAGGTTTTCGGCACCCGCAGGGTTGAACCAGGTGGCAAGGAAGTTTCTCCGGCGACAGAGTCCCGGCCCGGTGACCGGCCGGTACCATCCTCGACGCCGGTGATCGCCACCCGTTGCCGTGACACGGCAACGGGCTGGTGCGCCAGCGGGCAGAAGACACCTGGGGAGACTGCGTGCTGTTCAGCCAGATCGAATACGGCCACGCCGACCTGTCACCGTATCGGGGGCAGGCGTTCCTGGTACGAGACCGGTGGGACGACTACGGCTACGTCACCATGTTCCGGCTGCTCATCATCGACGCCGCAGGCACCCAACACGATCTGGGACAGGTCAAGTTCGGTGGGTTCAACGTCCCGGACCGCTGGACCGCCTCCGGCGACCTGCCGCAGCAGTTCCAGCAGTTGGACGAGCGGTTCTTCTCCCTGGGCCAGGACGACACCTACTACGAGAACCTGGCCGGGTTCGGTCCCGCTGTCCGCGTCGAAGTGCTCACCGCGCTGCGGGACCTGGCCTATGACCGAGCACTGTTACGCCGGGCCGAGACTCTGCACGTGACGACCACTTCGCTGCTGCGCGGGGTTCCAGTCGGTGTCGTGGAGAACCAGTTGCGCCGGATCGCCAATGGCGGGGCGCGAGTGACACCGTACGCGTTCGAGTACCGGCCGCCCGACGGACCGGCCGACATCGGCCCGCTGTGGACCCAGCGGCTGGAGTTCACCGTCACCCCCGGCGTGCAACCGCCGACGAACATCCACGTGATCATCGGCCGGAACGCCGCCGGCAAGTCCCATCTGCTGCGCAGCCTGGTCCGTGCCGTCGCCGACCGGAACACCGACCCGGCCCGCGATGGGCAGATCTTCGAGCAAGACGCCGTCTCCGAGCGGACTTTCCGGGGCGTCGTGGCGGTCTCCTTCAGCGCCTTCGACAAGTTCGTGTCGATCCCGAGCGCGCAGCAGGCCGTACCCCACGTGCACATCGGGCTGCACGAACCAAGCGGGGACGAGCCCGCGGCCCCGCTGACCGGCCGGCAACTGGCCCGGATGTTCTCCAAGAGCCTGGACACCTGCCTGGCCGGCCCGGCCGGTGAACGGTGGACCCGGGCGGTGAACACCCTGCGCTACTCCGGCTCCGGGTTCCTGGAGGACGACTCCTGGATGGCCGACTTCGCCGTCGCGTCCCATGAACAGCGCCGTGAGATGGCCGTCGCCTTGTTCGAGAACCTGAGTTCCGGGCACGCGATCGTCCTGCTCACCATCACCCGGCTCGTCGACCAGGTTCACGAGCGTACTCTGGTGGTCCTGGATGAGCCGGAGGCGCATTTGCATCCGCCGTTGCTGGCCGCATTCGTCAGGGCACTGTCGGACCTGTTGCTGGACCGTAACGGAGTCGCGATCGTCGCCACCCATTCACCGGTTGTGCTGCAGGAGGTGCCGTCGTCTTGCGTCACGCTGGTCCAGCGGCACCGCACTCGCGCCGTCGCACTGCGGCCCTTGCTGGAGACTTTCGGGGAGAACGTCGGCACACTGACCCATGAGGTTTTCTCGCTGGAGGTGACCGATTCCGGTTACCATCGCACGATCCGCAACGCGGTCCGCGACGGCATGACCTACGAGACGCTGCTGCAGTACTTCAGCGGCCGCCTGGGCACCGAGGCCAAGGGCATCGCGCGGACGCTGATCGCCATCCGCGACAGCGGCGGAGAGCTGTGATGTGGCCGGTGCCCCGGCCGTTGGAGGACAACGGAATGCTCTACTCCGTCTGTGCCAGCAGTTCCCGTAAGGGGGAACGGTCCGACCGGCTCCTGGCCTTGATCCCCGATGTCGCCGCGGCGGCCCGCCGTTACGTGCCGGCCGCCCACTTCGGCGGGTTGCACCTGTTGAGGGACCTGGCTGGCCGACCAGAGGACCCGGCCGACCACGCGGCGCTGTTATGGCTGTACGAGAAGGGCCTGGTCCAGAACAGCATGGGCCGGCAGCGCTATGACGACCTGCTGTCGAGGGCGCCGATGGGACGCTGCCCGTTCTGCGGGCACCGGGACGTCAGCACCCTCGATCATCAGCTCCCGAAGTCGTCCTATCCGCTGCTGGCGGTCCTGCCCGACAATCTCGTCCCGGCCTGCTCGGACTGCAACCACCGCAAGAACGACAAGGTGGCGGCCAGTAGCCAGACCCAGACCTTTCATCCGTACTTCGAGAACGCGAACCACGGCCGGTGGCTGGTCGCGCGGGTGGTGTCACTCGATCCCATCGCGGTCGTCTTCGCCGCCGAACCGGACGCGGCCTTCACCACCACGACGCAGGCCAGGATCCGGCACCAGTTCGTCCAGTTCCGACTGGCGGCGCTGTACGGCCCGCAGGCGGTACAGCAGATTTCCGGTGAACGCCTGATGCTGGATCGGCTTCGCCAGCACAGCGGGCTGGCAGCGGTCGGTGAGTATCTGCGCGAGGCTGCGGCCAGTTGGGCGGCGGCGAGATCGGTCAACTGCTGGCAGCACGCCCTGTATGAGGCCCTGGCCGCTGACCCCGGCTTCCTCACCGGCACGTGAACACTGGCAAGGGCCGGGTGCCGATCCGGGTCGGCACAGTCGCCCGGGCCGATGGCTCCCTGCCAGTGCTGGCGTGCCGGGCAGGGAGCCGCGTCGTGTACCGGTGGTGGCTCACGATGCGGGTCACGGGATCTGTCTAACCGGTTGTGAGCGCGGGGTGGACCGTTTCGATGCGGTCCCGGCCGGTGTACATGTCCCAGTAGATCGCGGCCAGGTCGGCCGGGTCCGATCTTCGGCAGCGCGGCTGTCGCCGGTGGTGGTCCCGGAGGGTATCGGCCGGACCACCACCGGCGACTGGCGCATCGCGTGACCGAACCGGTACCGATGGGGATCTCACGGGTCCGAGACTGCGCTGGGTTGTCCGGGTGTAGCCGTCGGCAGAGGTGACCGCCCGGGGTTGAACAGGGTTACCACTATCGATGGCATGGAACGGTCTCGTGTACGCCAGCTCGCGGTCGCCGCGAGTGCTGTGATCGGCCTCGGTGCCGCCGCTGCCTTGATCGTGTGGCACGACACGGTCACCGGCCGGGTCGGTGCGGAGGCATACAAGGCCCTGCTGCAGTTCGTGCTGATCGTTGTGCTGGGCGGTGGTGTCTCGCTACTGGTGCAGGCCTTCAACCGGGAGGCGGACCGCCGTACCGAACGGCTGCGGCAACGCGAGCTGCACGCGACCGGCGTGCAGGAGGCCCGTCAGCGCTACCTTCGCGAGCTCGTCGACCAGTACAACGCGGTCAAACGGGCGCGGCGGCTGCTGCGGGCCACCGCTCTCACCCATGCCGTGGATCCGGCGGACCGTTCGGTGCGGGTGGCTCGTTACGACGAGCTGATGGAGGTCCTGCTGGACGCGCAGCTGTCGCTGGAGACGATGGCGCGCACGGTGCCGTTCGACGGGAGCGTGTTCACCTCGGTGCCGGAGCTGATCGCCGCGATCTGCACCACCGAGGAGTACCTGCGTCGGCTGATCACCGAGTACGAACAGGTGCGCCCGCAGGCGGCGCAGCCGGAGGTCGGTATCGGGATGCTGCCGGAGCTGGCCTTGTTCGTCGGGCCCTACGCCGACGCCGAACGGTTTCGTACGCAGTTCGTGAGACCGGTGAACACGGCGGTGGCCTTGGCGCAACGTGCCGTCACCGAGCCGCCGGACTGAGCTCAGCTCGCATAGCGGGAGGATCCGTCGTTGCCCTGGTCGATCCGGACACTGATGATCGATGGCCGGGACCGGTCGCGTAGCGCGGACGGGTCCGCCCGGGAGACCTCGTCCCGGAAGTAGTCCGCTGCCTTGTCGACGGCATCGGCGACGTTCTCGGCCAGGTCGTCACGGTCGATCAGGTACCTGGAGCCGTGACCGCCCCTGGCCGCGTGGTGTTTGAAGGTTTCCAGACGGCGCCGAACCTGTGACAACTCCCTGTCCATGGCCCTGATCATCTGCCTGTCGGCGACGCCGGTCAGCGACGCCGCCTGCTCCCGGAGGCGGGTGATACCGCCGATCACGCTGATGATCTTTCGTTCCAGATCCTCGGAGACCTCGGTCATCCTCCGGATCTCCTGCAGCTTGGTCACGACGGTCCTGGCGAACGCAGCGAGTTCACCGGCCATGATCGCGGCGTGTCAGCCGAGCAGGTCCAGGACCCAGGCGCGCAGCCGGTCGGCCCGGGTACAGGCGGCGTGGCGGTCGGGGGGTGAGATCCCGGGCCGGATCGCGTCGTCCAGGGCGCAGGCCAGCTCCGCGAGGTAGCGGTCGAGGTCACCGCCGGTCCCGATGGGCGCTTGCGCGAGTAGTAGCCGCAGCCCGTGGGTGCGGGCGGTCATCGCTGACCCGGTCGGCGCGTCGAACACCGCGGCGCCCAACTGGGCGGCCAGCCGGGTCCAGTATTCGGCTTGCGCAGTGGTCGGATCCGGCTGCGTGTCTGGTGCACTCTGGCGCTCGCGGCGGCGCTGGTCCAGGCTGACGACCGTGGCCGGCGGGGTGTCGCCGGATGTGGCCGGGGCGGTGATGGACGGCCACGGCGCCGTGGGAGCGTCGTCCGGTCCGGGGAAGCCCGGCATCCGTTCGGTCAACCGTGTCGCCGCCCGCGCGGCCAGTTCGAAGAACCATGCTCGGGATCCGGCCGGGAGCAGCTTGCTGCGGCCGGTGAGGATCAGCGCGACGGCAGTCAGGCAGATCAGGCGCTGGCGCCGCCAGCCGGTGACGTTGTTCTGCCCACGCGCCCAGGCCAGGACCGCCTGGTCGACACCGACGAGCAGCTGCTGCAGGTATACCGGCAGCCCTTCGACGGTGATGTCCTCGACCGGATCAAGAAACCAGTCGCGCAGGTCCTGCCGGCCCCGCTGGGGTAGGCCGGCAATCGCACCGGCAACGGCGGTCAGGCTCAGATAGACCTGGTCCAGGCCCAGCAGACCGTCTTTTCTGTACCGGGACAGATCGACCAGGCAGTACGACTGGCGCCGACGATCGACCAGCAGATTTCCCGGATGCAGGTCACCATGGCTCCTGCCGTGCCAGAGGTTCAACCGCTCGTCGCCGCCCCACGAATCCTCGCCGATCAAGGCGAAGGGGTTGACGAGTGATTCCGGCCCGGCGCTGAGCCGAGGGCGCGGGTTACGTTGCAGCCCGGATTGCCCACCGGCCCAGGCAGTGATCGTCCCGGTCTCCGCGAGCCTGGCACCGAGTGCGGTGTCGAGCACGGCGCCGAGCGATGAGGGTTCCACCGTCAGTGCCGCACCGGGGTTCCAGTCCACCAGCAACGACGTCGTGATGCTCCGGCAGAGGTCCTCCGGCGACCGGTAGGTGAGCAGGGCTGCGGCAAGTTGTGAGGTCTCGTCGAGACCGCCGCCCGCTGGGCTCTGCACGACGACGGAGCCTCCACCGGGCACGGGTATGTAGCCGGTCTCCAGATTCGCCAGGTGCGCCCGGGCGAAGTCGGGCGCGTCGGCGAGCGCTCGCCGATGGGCCTTGTACTCCCGGATACCGCCACCGGCAGGATTGATCTTCACGATGACGACGACCGGTGAGGCGCCGTAGACCTGAAGCTGAGCGCCGAGCAGTTGCGCCTCGGTGTATCCCTCGCCGGTCCAGCTCTCCGGTACCAGCGTCGCCGAGTGCGCATCTAGCCAGTCCCGCAGCGCAGCCTGGGCCGAATCGTTCTTGATGCGGGCCAGCACCTGCTCGGAGGGATCCTCCTGCGACATGGCACCCCCGAGCATCGACGTTGTTCGGTTCATTCGGGTCCAGTCAGGATCGCGGTGCACCCTGGATTCTGTCCAGAGCCTGTTCCTGATGCGGACCGGGTAAGCCGGGAGTCGTCGATCACTTCCGGAGTCCAATCCTTCTCGGTGAGGGGGACCGAGATGGCGAACAGTGCCGGTCTCGTCGCAGAACCGATCGGTGGCGGCGGTGTCGCCCGGCCCCGCGGAGCCGATACAACTCGCCGACCGGCGCACATGTGTCTGCCAGCGCCGCTGACCGGCACACAACCGCCCTGCGGTGACCCGGCCGGGCATCCACCGGGGTCGCGCGTTGTGGGCGCGCTGTCAGGGGCGGTCCTCGGGTAGAAAGAGATCCGGCAGCAGGGGCAGGCCGGCCGCAGCGTGCCGCTGCCGGATCTGGCGATGGTGTTCGGCCCGTACGGCGCCGGTATCGACGTCTCGGTGCGGGCTCCAGGCTGGCACCGGACCGATGTGGTTCCTGCCCGGCGGTCTGCCGGGCTCGGCGGGCGGCGGCCGGAGCCGGGACATCATCATCGCCCACGGGGTACCGATCGCTGCGGCGTACCGGTGGGCGAGGTCGGGGTCCAACGCCTGCCAGGCGGTCCGACATGCGGCGAAGGCAGGCGCTTGCGCGTCGGCCTGTTCCCGTTCGGCCAACAGGGCGAGGACCTGCCGCAGGAACGTGTCGGGATGACGTAACGCACCGACCCGTTCCTGAAAATCCGCAGGTAACTCCATGTCCGCAGGCTACCGGCCGGCCCTGACACGGGCCGTCTGACAGTCACCGCAGCAGGGCATCCAGGCGTGCGAGCTGCCGTATCGTCTCGGCGTCGCCGGCGAACCGGGCCGCCAGTTCGGCGGCGACCTCCCGGGGCTGTTGCGTCGGGCCGAACCTCAGGTGCAGGTCGGCCCGCGGCCGGACCAGATCCGGATCACCGATGGGAGGGTGCCTCTGGCGGTACGTGTCCCAGGCCGCGTCGACGTCGCCCCGGTTGAGCTAGGCGCAGATCATGGCCCAGGTGATGCCGCCATCGTGGTCGGGCTGGTCCTGCAGGGCGTCGCGGCTGCAGGACTGCACGCCACCCCAGTCGCCGCCGGCCGCCCGGTGTTCGATCCGGCGCCAGCGCCGCCGACACCGATGTTCGGCGGGCAACTCCGGGCAGGCCGGCCGGCACAGTTTTCGGCGCCGTGGAGGTCCCGGAGACCGCCAGGATGTTGACTTTGTCCTGGAGAGCTTTCCGCGTGTGGAACCGTTCCCAGATGCCGTCGCACACGGCGACGGTTTCGGCGAATCGTCCGGCGGCGCTCAGCAGTTCGGCCTAACTCTCCCGGGCGGCCGGTGACCTCTGCTCCTGCAGCATCGTGATCGCGGTGGCGATGTCGCCGGCACCGGCGATGTTCCGGGCGGTGAACAGGATCCGGTCCTCGTCGTCGCGGTTGGCGCGCTCAGTGAACCTCGCCAGGTCGTCGGTCGTCAGCGCGCCCAGCATGGCGAGCTGCAGCAGGCAGGTCCGGGCCGTACCCACGCTCTCGGCGGTGCCGAGGGCGGCCCGCCACACCGCGAGAGTCTGGGCCCGGGGCAGATCCGGGTCCGCGGTGAGCGCCCGCAGCATCGGCTCGGCAGCGGTTCCGCGTAGCGCGCCGGTGAACCGGGCTGCCCGCGGGCGGCCTTCGCCCCGCTGGCCGCGACGACCGAGTCGATGGCCTCCCGATCGTGGCCGACAAGTGACGCCGGGACCGATCCCGTCTCTGCCCGCCAAAGATCTACGAGCGGCTGCCGGGAAATACCGAGTCGAGCACGTACCGATCGCGAAAGACGCCATCGGTAAGGACGAACCACCGTCCCTCTTCACAGACGATCCAATCCCCGAGCGACATCTGGACGGCGTCGCCATCAGGAATCGTGAAGTAGGCTTCGGCAACCTCGTATTTCTTGCGGTCGTACTCGCCGACGAAGGTGACACGCCCCTGTGTGAACTCGGAGATCCTCTGTTCGTTCAGGATCCCGCCGAACCACCGGCCGGCGTTGACGAGGGCATCGCGCTGGCCGGGCCGCCGGTATCGTTGCGGACTGACACGCCAGTCCTCCCAGGCCGCTACAGCGGTCCAGGCTGCGGTGATCGCCAGAGAGATGCTGCTCCCGGCGACCGGATGAACCTCGTCGTAGTTCTCGCCGAGGACCGTGGCCGCGGTGTTCTCCGCAGTCAGGTCACGCTGACCCGTATCGCCGAAATCTACGGCGGGGAAGCTGCCGGGGCCGGTAGCGAACGCGCTGCTGACTTCCCAGGCGATGCTCCGCGACAGCTCGGCTTTCGCGGTCTCCTCGATACCAAGGGTCTGCAGTTCCCGCAGTGCGGCCTCGTATGCGACGCGTACTCGTCCTGAAGCCGGGATCTCCATCAGTGACATACGAGCAGTCTCGAACGTGAGAGGCCATCTTCGGGCAGGAACAGCGCTGGCAGCAGCCAGCCGGCGGCGGATCTCCGCTACGGGCGTGAGCAACCCGCCCGTCAGGGTGCCGCCGCGCTGAGGCGTGCGAGATGTTCGGCGGCCTCCTGGTCGCCGGCGAAACGGGCCGCCAGTTCGGCGGCGAGTGCTTGTTGCCGGGGAACCGGTCCGAACCTCGCGTGCAGTTCGGCCCATGGCCGGACCAGGGCGGAGTCGCCGACCGTGGGGCGCAACTGGCGGTAGGTGTCCCAGGCCGCGTCCCAGTCGTCCTGGTTGAGCTGTGCGCAGATCAGTGCCCAGGTGATGTCGTCACCTGGCTGGTCCTGCAATGCGTCGCGGCAGCAGGTCTGCACGCCATCCCAGTCACCCTGTGCCGCTCGTCGTTGAATCCGGCGCCAGTGCAGCAAGCTTCGGTGCTCGGCGGGGAGTTCCCGGGAGGCCAGCAGGACGGTGGCACAGTCTTCGGCGCCGTCGAGGTCACCGGATTCGGCCAGGATGTTGACCTTGTCCTGGAGAGCCTTCAGCGTGTGGGTCCGCCGCCAGAGGTCGTCGCACACGGCGACGGCCTCGCCGGACCGGCCGGCGGCGTGCAGCAGTTCGGCCAGGATCTCCCGGGCTGCCGGTGACGTCAGGGGCTGCAGCATCACGATCGCGGTGTCGAGGTCGCCGGCGCCGGCGATGGTGCGGGCGGTGAACACGGTCCGATCCTCGTCGTCGAGGTTGGCGTCCTCGGTGTGCCGGGTCAGGTCGTCGGCGGTGAGCGCGCCGCGGGTGGCGAGCTGCAGCAGGCAGCTGCGGGTGGCGGACGGGGTGGTGGCAGTGGCGAGAAGTTCCCGCCACACCGTGATCGTCTGGTCGCGGGGGAGATCCGGGTCCGCGGTGATCGCCCGCAGCATCGGCTCGGCCGGAGTGCCGCGCATGGCGTCGGCGAACCGGGCCGCCAGGGCGTGGTTGCCCAGTGCCATGCCGGCCTGCGCGCCGCAGGTGGCGACGACCGGGTCGGTGGCCTCGCGCTCGAAGGCGGCACCGCCGGACGCTACCGGGGTGGCCAGGTGGATGACCTCGGCGAAGGCCTGGGCGATCATGCGCTGCTGCACGATGGTCCGGTGCGCGGTCTCGCTCGGGCCCGACCACCGGCGGATCTCGTCCCGCACCGCGGTGGCCAGCTCGAGTGCCTTCTGCTGATCCGGGTGCGGCATCACCGATCGGCCTTGCAGCACCCGCTCTATCAGGACCCGGGCCAGAGCCAGCCTGCCGCCGATGATCGAAGGATGCCGCCGGCACGCTCGTTCGTACAGCTCCAGCGACGAGTGGAGATCACCGTGGACGAAAGCCCGTTCAGCGAGGAACAGCAGACACGTGGGTTCGGCATCCAGACGCTCGTCCCCGATCGCCCCGAGCAAGGACTCCAAGGCGTCGTCCCGGCCGGCCTCGTCGGCGTCGAAGGCACGCACGGCGACATCGGCGAGCAGGCTGGCCCCGGCGGTCGCACGGGCATCGCCGAGCAGCTCGGCAGCCCGGTCCCGGTCATCCGCGGACAAGGCCATCAGAGCCGCGATACCGCGTAACCGAAGCCGCTCGACGCCGTCACCAGTGGCCGGGGCGCGTTCGGATGCCAGTGCGAACGCGGCTGCCGCCAGGTCCCGGTGGCCGTGCTCGTTGGCGTACGCGCCGATCGTCGCCAGCCGCAGCAAAGTGGCATGCGGCCAGGACTGGCTCGCGGTCAGCAGCGCCTCGACCGTCTCCCGGGGCCGGGCGCGGCCTTCGGTGAGCACCTTGGCCAGCCTCAGCGACCCGTCACGGTCGACGGTGTCCAGCGCGGACAGCGCCTGCACGGCCGACGGCGGCAACAACGGCAGGGCCTGGGCCACCGGATCCGGCAGGGCCGGCATCGTGGCGAGGGCGAGGTCGCGCAGCGCCGGATGCGAGCTTTCGTCGAGGACCTGCGTCTTGGGAACCTCGATCCACCAGCCCTTGCCGGTGTAGTGGACGGCCTCGTGGGTGATCTGGACCCAGTAGCCGATCTTGGTCTGTGGGTCCACGAGCACCAGGATCACGGGCATGAGGTTGGCCAGCCAGTAGTTCAGATGCTTCGTGTCCTCACGAAACCGCCAGCCGTTGGCAGTGCTGCTCTTGAAGAACGACGGCCCGCACTTGATCTGTACCGCCAGATAACGCCCTGTCGGCACCGAGGTCAGCCCGTCGACCTCGGCATGCGCGTCGATCCCGTGGTCCGCGACGATCTGCTCCCGAAAAGCCCAGCCCACCGCCGAGAACGCGGCGTCGACAGCGGCGACACCGATCCGTTCCATCTGCGCGGACGTCGCCGTCATCTGAGCCGGCCGCTCTGCACGTCACCGGTCGCGGGGCGCATCGCATGCAGGTCAGCAGCCTTCTTGACAGGGCCTTGCACGCTGGTGAGGTCATCCACGAGGCCACACCGTATCGGCCGGGTACGACATTCCCGCAACCGATGCATTGCTTCGAAGGCGACATCGGCCTCGCCCATCTCTTTGGCGGCCACGGTTTCCCGCAGCATCCCACCCTGAAGGAGATTCGCGTGCAGGTTCCGGCCTGGGCCGCCTTGCTGCTGACCTACACAGTGGGTCTGACCTTCTCGATCGGCGTCACCGGTGTCCTGATGTCGGAGATGGCCGCCTGGATGGTCAAGGCCGAACGATCGCGTCCAGAGTTCACGGCGCTGCGCAGTGCCGGTGTCTGGAGCCGGGCAGGTCTGCGGTGGTACCTGCAGCCACGCCGCGAACTCCTGCGGGTGCTCACGTTTCCGTTCGCCAGTTCGATGATCTTCCTGCCGCTCATGTTCCTCCAGGAGTCACGGTTCACGGTGGGCTTGGCGCTGTTCACGACGGTGGTAGCCACCGAGATCGGGATCCTGTCCGCCGTCACCATTGTCAGCCGGGCCGGCACCGATCGTCGGTTCACCGACTTCTCCCTGACCGGTGATCAGGTCAGCGAGACCGACCAGCAGCGGGCCGCCTTCGCCCGGGCCGAATACCGGCTGCGCTGTGGCGCCGCAATCGCCGTCGCGGTGGTCTATACGATTGCGCCCCGCGGGGATCGCATACCGGCCGAACTGGATGTGCTCACGCGTGCCGCCGCCGAGGCGACGCTCTATCTGCCGGCCGTGGTCGCCCTCCTGGCGTGGTGGTTCTGGAAGCGGGCGTTCGTCGTGGTCCACACGCTTCCGACGATCACGGCGGTTCTGACCACTGAGCCTGACCCGGATCCCGCACTGGACTCACCACACCCGGTGCGGGTTCCCGACGCGGGACACCAGCTTCGTGATCGTCTGACGGTGATGGCAGCGCACCTGGACAAGATCGGTAAACGGGTCGCGGCGACGTCCGGTACTCGTTCCGGCCACCCGCTGCCGGTGCTCATGTGGAGCGCCAGCGACGAGATCGCCGCGTTTCTGCGTTCCCCGCAGTCGCTGTCGGGCGAGCTGACACCCCGTATCCGGGAACTGGTGGTGGCGGTGCTGGTCGTGCTCACCGGACCGGCCGGCGACATCGCCTACAAGACGATCGTCGCTGATCCGGCCGTCTTCGACGCCGACTGGTCAGCTCGGCGCGGCGGCGCCGCCGCCCGGTTGTCGGCTCGGCTCGTCGCGGTCAGCGACAACCTGGAACACCTGAAGAAGGCGATGATCGCTGCGGCGATCGTCGGCACCGTTGTGACGGTGGTTGTTCTCACCGTCCAGGGAACGATGGAGCTCAAGGACGCTGCCGAGATCTTCGCCGGTTTCAACTGACACACCGCTGGCTCGGCACCACACGCCGCGGATGGGTTTCATACTCCGACCACGGTCGAGGTGGCTCGGGTCAGGGCCACGTAGATGATGCGGTGGTTGCTGTTCAGCGGGTCGAGGCCGATCTGCAGGGCTGCCTGCTCCGTGTCGGTCAGGCGCACACCGACGGCGTCCCATTCCCGTCCTTTCGCCTGATGCACGGTCAGGCCGGGCACCGGCGCGGCCACCGAACGCAGCAGGAAGTCACGCAGCCAGCCGAGCGGCTCGGTGTGCGTGGGGTGCCGACGGGGGAACTGGCGCCCGGATTCGGTGCCCACCGCGGCGACCAGTGCGCTCCAGGCGGTGTCGACCGGCCGTTTGCCGGTGGTCTGCCGCAGGATGTCCAGGACGGCGGTCAGGCGTGGCCGCAGCCGGTCGCGGGCGGGCGGATCGGTGATCGCGAGGATCCGGTAGGCGTCCTCGGTGAACACGCTGGGCTGGCCGAACGCGGCGCGGATGACCATGTCGGCCAGCAGCGTCGCGGCGGCCTTCGGCACGCTGTCGGGTGACGGTAACTCCAGCGGCAGGATGTCGCCGCCCGCGGTCCACAATGGCTGATTTCGGGGGTCCTGCGCCGCAAGCCGTAAACGACGGTTCTGGTAAGTGGTGATCCTCGGTGATCGCAGCGATATCTGGCTAGGTTCTGACCCGCCTAACACGCGAATAAGCCATCAGGGTCTGGTCTGGCTGGTCTGGCTGGTCTGGAGTGTGGGTGGCCGCTTCGTCGGGCTGGCGTGTGGCTCGGCGGCGGTTGCAGGCGTTCAGGGGCTGCTGTGGGGGCTGTTTTGCCTGGCAGGTGGCACTCTCTCCGCCGGTCAGGTGAGGGCCCAGCCGCGGGGTTGGTGGGTGAGGCCGAGGGTGGCGAGTCGGGCGAGGTTGGTGGCGGCTGCGAGGAGGGTGAAGTCGGCGGCGACGCGGAGCAGTCCGCGCATGCGGGCGCGGCGGCCGCCGTGGCGGCGGCGCATCAGGTGGGCGATCTTTCGTTCGACTTTGGGGCGGGTGGCCTGGTAGTCGGTCTTCCAGGCCGGGTCGCGTTGCCGGTTGCGGGCGGTGGCCAGGTGGGTTTCCCAGCGGCTGATGGTGATGTGCCGGCCGGATCCTCGCCGACGCCGGTATCGAGACCGCACTCACTGGGGTGCGGATGCCTCGCATGAACTCGATCATGAAACGGTGAATCCAGTCCTGCCGGCACGAACTACTCGACCGGACCCTGATCTGGAATCAGGCACATCTGCTACACGCTCTGCACGAGTACGAACACCACCACAATCAGCACCGGCCCCACCGAGGCATCGCCAACGCCCGACCCCTGCGAGCACTACCCGACCCGACCACCGAGCGAGCTGACCTCGCGCGCCTGCGCGTCCACCGACATGATCGACTCGGCGGACTCCTCCACGAATACGAACATGCCGCATGACCAGCACGGATGACATTCTCGGCACCCGCAGGGTCAAGAATGTACGTGTAAACGAGAAGTACATCAGTGGCGGGCCACTCCACCCGCCAGTAGAACTGAGTTCCAGCCCGCTCACATTGATCAGCTTTGGAAATCCGGCCTGTCGTCTCCGACCCGGGAAGCCACCTCGACCACGAGGAGCACGTCCTCCGGCCGTGTCGAAGCGAGGTCGATGGTTCCCGCCCGATACACCGCGACGCCCGGACGAAGGTTGTTCAGCGGAACATCCTGGAGCCGCACATCAAAGTCGGTGTCAGCGTTCCAGTCCAATGCCCCCAGCGACATCCAACGCGTGCAGTCATGATTCCGCCGGGGATCCGAGATCCTGATCCCGATGCGATCAATTGGGGTCAGCCCAGTCTTGTGTGGCGGGTTTCCACCGTCTGGATGGGGTTTGCAGTTTGGTTCCGTGCCCCCAAGTTGCCCCCAAACAGAAAACGGCACTTTACCCGGGACTACCGGTAAAGTGCCGTTGACCTGCGTCGGGCTGACAGGATTTGAACCTGCGACCCCTTGACCCCCAGCCATATAACGATTGTGTTAAGTAACATCAACTTGTGCTATTTCATACGCAGATCCGGACAGAACGACACTGCTATGCCGTCCGATTTCAACCAATCCCGGAGAAGTTGATCAAGGCTGTGACCAGGCATGTGACCACGCCCGATCAAGTGCGGTGCCTGCCGTTCGGTCCAGGCAAGCATTCTGGAGAGACGAAGGCGCTTGCGCACTTCCGAATAGGCTGACCATTCCCGCACTGGCCCGAAATGGCGGATGCGAGTCCGCTCAGGGCGCGGAAGTCGGGTTGACGCCTCGACCACTTGACAGCCCATGAGAAGCACGCCCTCCCCCGCCACTGTTAGGCCGAAGCGATCTGGAATCGAGCCTGCCTTGCGAAATAGCATATCGCCATTTGGGCCGACCGGGTCAGCATCACGGTGCTTCTGGGCCTTCAATGGGTGCCACCGTCGAGGGCGAAGGTGTGCTGAAATCAGCCCGAGGAACCTGACGCTCAGGTGCTGTGACCAGTTCGGCGATCCGGTCGCTGGCTTGCCGGCGCCGGACGGCGCTGACCTTTGCGTAGTAGCGCATGAGTGTGGCCGGGTCATGGCCGAGCCTCTCGGCGACCTCATGGATGCCGTAGCCGGTGTCGAGCAGATTCGAGGCGAGCATGTGCCGGATCTGATGCGGTCCGAGGGGCCTGACCTTCGCGGCGACAGCGATTTGGTTGAACCGGTCGGTGAGGTTGTCCGGGTGGGCTTGACCCGATTCGACGGACAGGGTCGATATGTTGATCTTAGTCAGGCTGCCTGACTGATTGTTAGCCGGTGTGAACCGGTGGCTTCGAAAGCGGTCGGGCTGAGGTAGCCGAGGCTGGAATGCCGGCGGCGGGTGTTGTACCAGCCTTCGATGTACTCGAATATGGCCTGGCGGGCGGCGGTGTGCGTGGGCCAGGGCTGCCGGTGCAGCAGCTCAGTCTTGATGGTGGAGAAGAACGACTCGGCGACCGCGTTGTCCCAGCACTGCCCGCGACGGCCCACCGACAGGCGAACACCGTGAGCTGCGGCGAGGCGGGCATGCTGGGCACTGGTGTACTGACAGCCGCGATCGGAATGAAAGACCAGTCCGGACGCGGGCCGGCGCCGCACCAGGGCATCGGTCAGGGCAGCGTCGACCAGGTCGGTCTTGAGGTGATCGGCGACGGCCCAGCCAACGATCCGGCGCGAGGCCAGATCGATGACGGTGGCCAGATACAGCCAGCCCTGCCACGTGTTGATGTAGGTGATATCGCCGCACCAGCGGGTGTCGATCGCGGCCGGATCGGTGGTGAAGTCACGGCCGACCAGGTCGGGACGCTGACCGGCGTTCGGATCCGCGATGGTGGTGGTCCGCCATCGGCGCGGGCTCTTGCCGGCCAGCCCGGCGGCTCTCATCAGCCGGGCGACGCGTTTACGGCCGTGTCGCAGGCCGTCCTCGGCGAGGTCGGCATGCACGCGTGGCGCACCGTAGGTGCCTTTCGACACCGCGTGCACGGCGGTGATGAGCTCGGTGAGCTGGGCGTCGACGCGCTCTCGCACGGACTTCACGCCGGATTTCTGCTGGTAGTAGGCGGACCTGGAGACCTTGAGCAGCTCGCACGCACGCTTGACGTTGTGCTCGCCGGTCTTCTCCGCCTCGATGAACGGGTATACGTTCACCGAGTCTCCTTCGCGAAGAAAGCCGTCGCTCGTTTGAGGATGTCGACGTCCTCGCGCAGCCTGCGGTTCTCCCGCCGCAACGCCGCGAGCTCGGCCCGTTCATCCGAGGTCAGCCCGTCGCTGCGGCTGCCACTGTCAATGTCGGCCTGCTTGACCCAGTCCCGCACCGCGGTCTCGGTCAGGTCAAAATCCTGGCTGACCTGCCGAACCGTACGGTCACCACGCTGGCACAACTCGACAATCTCGGCCTTGAACTGAGCCGTGAACGATCGCCGAGGCCGCGCCCGCTTCTTTCCCACGTTCTCCATGATGATGGACATCCTTCCGGAGACCACAGGTCTCCTGATCTTGGATGTCCGTCAAAACGGGGCAGGCCCACCACAGGAGAAAAGACCATGCTGTTCACGCAGTACTACCTCGACTGCCTGTCGCAGGCCTCGTACCTGATCGCCGACGAGACCACCGGCCAGGCCGTACTCGTCGACCCGCGCCGCGACATCGGCGAATACCTCGCCGACGCCCGCACCCACGGCCTGACCATCGCCGGGGTCATCAACACCCACTTCCACGCCGATTTTCTCGCCGGACACCTCGAAGTCGCCGCGGCCACCGGCGCCTGGATCGGCTACGGCCGGCGCGCCGAGACCGAATACCCGATCCGGCACCTCACCGACGGTGAACGCATCAGCCTCGGCGACGTCACCCTGCAGATCCTGGAAACCCCCGGGCACACCCCCGAATCGATCAGCGTGCTCGTCTTCGAACACACCGCCGATACCGTGCCATACGGCGTGCTTACCGGCGACGCGCTGTTCATCGGCGACGTCGGCCGTCCGGACCTGCTCGCCTCCGCCGGAGTGACCGCCGACGAACTCGGCCGCATGCTCCACGACAGCGTGCAGCGCAAACTCATGAGCCTGCCCGACGAGGTGCGGGTGTTCCCCGCCCACGGCGCCGGATCCGCCTGCGGCAAGAACCTGTCCACCGACCGGCAGTCCACCATCGGCGAACAGCGCCGCACCAACTACGCCTGCGCCCCGATGGACGTCGAGCAGTTCCTCGCCCTGGTCACCGCCGGACAGCCCGCCGCACCCGGCTACTTCGCCTTCGACGCCGCCCTCAACCGCCAAGCCCGCGACCTGCTCGACCACACCGCCGCACCGCAAGCGCTGACCGTCACCGACTTCACCGCCGCCCGCACCGCCGGCGCCATCGTCATCGACGCCCGCGACCCGCACGACTACGCCGCCGGACACCTGCACGGCGCCCTGAACATCCCCGCCGACGGCCGGTTCGCCGAAACCGCCGGCACCGTCGCCCAGCCCGCGGACCAGCTGCTCGTGGTCGCCGAACCCGACCGTGCCGAGGAGATCGTCATCCGCCTCGCCCGCATCGGCTTCGATCAGGTCCTCGGCTACCTCCACGAACCCGAGACCGCGCTGCCCCAGATGGAAGCCGACCTCACCCGCGCCAGCCGGATCACCGCCGCCGACCTGCGCACCGCCCTCGACCATGCACAGCCACCCGTGATCCTCGACGTACGCACCGCCGGCGAACGCGAACAGGGCGCCATCGCCGGCTCAGCGCACATCCCCTTGGCCGAGCTGCCCCACCGCCTCGCCGAGATCCCCGCCGACCGGCCGGTCGTGGTGCACTGCGCCGGCGGCTACCGCTCGTCGGTCGCCGCCAGCCTGCTCCGCGCCACCGGCCACCCCGACGTCTCCGACCTGCTCGGCGGCTACGCTGCCTGGCAACTGACCAAGGCACCCGCCACCGTCTGAGCCACCAGAACCGCACGTTGCGCCTGCTCGCACGACCATCATCGGGGAGGCCCGGCATGCCTCACCACCACACCGGCGTCCTGAAGATCCAAGAGCTGACCCAGCCGGCCTCGGTGGCCACCGCAGAGACCAACTCACGGATCGCGACAGTCCGGCCCTCCAACGGCACCGCAGGCCGCGCGCGACGCCCGGTCCGCCTCACGCCGAGTCGCCGCATCAGATCGATCGGGGCGGTTTCGTCGCGATCGGGCGCCACGCCGAACGTCTCCTGCACCGTCTCGGCTGATCGTCAGACGCCCAGGCGGAATGCCTCGATGTGCCGCTGGCGGGCCGGCACCCGCAGCGCGCGAAGGCTGCGCTGCACCGTGGTGGCCATCGCGCCCGGGCCGCACAGGTAGACGTCACGTTCGGCGATGTCGGGTACCAGGCCGCGCAGGCTCTCCGGGCTGAACGGCTGGTTGCCGTCCGTGGTCCGCCCGGTCAGCAGATGCAGGCGCGCGCCGCGAGCCTGGACGAGGTTGCGCAGTTCACCGGCCAGTACCGCGTCGGCGGGCGTGCGGGCCCGGTAGAGCACCACGACGTCACCGGTCAGATCGGGGTCCTCCAGCAACGCCCGGATCGGGGTGATGCCGATGCCACCGGCGATCAGCAGCGTGTTGTCCCGGGTGCGGGCCGCGGTCGTCAGGGCGCCGTAGGGTCCCTCGGCGTACACCTTGGTGCCGACCGGAAGGTCTCGCAGCCCGGCGCTTGTCGATCCGATCGCTTTCGCGGTCAGTCGCAGGGTACGGCCGTCGGGTGCCGCGGACAGCGACCAGGGATTGACCTGCCACCAGGAGGCGTGCCCGGGGAATCGCCACCAGAAGAACTGGCCCGGCCGGGCACGCATCCGGTCCAGCTGCCGGCCGCCCACGTAGACGGACACGGCGGTGTCGGTCTCCGGGACCACCGCGACGACCCGAAGCTGGTGCCGGGCATTGCGCACCATCGGCACGAACAGCCGGTTGACCAGTAGCGACCCGATCGCGAAGGCCCACAGCGCC
The DNA here is from genome assembly GCF_900104725.1 of Actinoplanes derwentensis. NCBI lineage: Bacteria > Bacillati > Actinomycetota > Actinomycetes > Micromonosporales > Micromonosporaceae > Actinoplanes > Actinoplanes derwentensis. The sequence continues at coordinate 10,154,084 of NZ_LT629758.1, read as the reverse complement.
CACCAGTAGGCCTGGGTGACAGAGCTGGAGGCGATCGAGCTGCCCTCGTAGATCTGGTGGATCACCGCGAGCACGATCATCACGTATACCACCAGGTGGGTGGCGTGCCACGCCTCGTACGACATCCGGCGGCGGGCCATCCGCACCGAGGTGAGCGCCATGAGCCCGATCAGAGCCGCGGCGATCATGCCGAGCAGCACCGGCATCTGCTTGGCCAGGTTCGGGATCTCGGCGAAGAACGAGATCCGGTCGAGCTCCGAGTAGCCGAGTAAGACGAACGTCGGGTGCAGGACGACCAGCCAGAAGATCGCGAATCCGGTCCAGCGATGCCAGTTGGTCAGTTTGTCCATGCCGATGCGGCGTTCCAGAAACGGCACCCGGCCGATCAGCAGTAGTTGCACCACCAGGGTGAAGCCTAGGTACAGACCGAAGAACCGGCCGATAGCCGTCAGCGTGTTGTTCGCCGGCCGACTGGGATCGGCGAACATGATCTGCAAGATCACCGCGTTCGCCAAGAGAAAGATCCAGACCAGCAGGTACGCGGTGCGCGCTTGGCCGCTGCGCCGGGCGGGCCTGTTCGTGACCGGGATTGCGGTCGTGGTTGACATAGTGAGCCTTCCTGAAGCTTGAGTTCGAGGGTCTAGCGGGACGGTGCGGTCACCGTCAGACCGATCTCCGGCAGGCGGACCTTGCCGTCCGCCTCGGCGTTCCATCGCCAGCGGGCGCCGGGAAGGTCACCGAGCACGATCGCGATCTGCCCGGTGCCCGGGCCGCACGCCGCGAGCAGATGCTCCGCCTCCTCGGGCGACGGCATCTCGGCGATCACCGCCAGGCTGGTCAGTGAGCGCCGGCGGGCGGCGAGCCGCACCATGCCGTCGTCGGTTCCGGAAGCCGGAGCGTCGATGCGCAGTTCACCCACGGATCGCAGGCGGACCGCGTTGCGTGGCAGGCCGGGTGGCTCGCCGCCGAGGCCGGGCACCGACAGCACCGGCAGGTCGGGGCGGAATCGGGTCAGGTCGGCGAGCAGGTTGGCCACGACGTCGATGGCGACTCCGGCCGACCCCCTGATCGCCAGGACGCCGTCGAGCCAGGTGAGGTCCACGAACAGGGTTCCGTCCTCGCCACCGACCCGGACCAGGCAGGGAGCGACGGCGCCGCCGCCGCTGGGCGGGCTCGCCGTGGCTGTTGCCGGGCGGGTCCACACGACGTCGGTCTCGGCGTGCCACGGCTGGCGGGGTTGGTGATCGGCGGTCACCCAGGCGGTCACTGTGTGCTCGTCGACGCGCAGCGCGTACGCCTCCACAGTGTCGGCGGCCAGTTCAACGGACGCCTGCCGGGCCAGTGCGGGACGCCGCTGGTCGGCCGCGAACTCGGCGGCCAGCTCGGCACGTGCCCTCATCCGTTCCTGGATCTGTTGATGCCAGCGGGCGTTGTCCCGGTAGGCACGGTAGCGGTCACGCACGCCGCGTCCGATCCGGCGGCGGAAGATCACCAGAAGACTGAGCAACGCCAGGATCACCGCCCCGGCCACCGCCGCAACGACCTGGCCGGTGAGCAACGAGTCGCTGCCGCCGGTCGTATCCGAGTTGACTCGGCCGAGCTGGACGTCGGGGCCCTCCGCGTCGTCGGGTAGCAGGAGAATCCATCCGGGCCGGACCTCGCCCGAGTCGGTGAGAGCACCGCCGTCCCGCTGCGGGCGGGCCCGGTTCAAGTCGAGGATCTCGGTGGCGCGGGCCCGGTCGCCCAGGTTGCGCTGGGCGATCTGCGGCAACGTGTCAGCACGTCCACCGTTCTGCTCCGAGGTGCGCACGATGGCGACCTTGACGATGTCGTCGGGTGCGGCCGAGACGACTCCCGGCACGGCCAGGACGGCGGCGAGGATCGCCGTCAGCAGCATGACGGCACGGCGGATCATCGGGCGGCCGTCCAGCCCTGGGCAGCGGCGCTGGCGATGATCGTGTCGGTGCTCTTGTCCGCGACGTTGCGGTAGAGCGGCGAACCGTCCAGTGTCACCTGCTTGGTTCCGTCCTTGCGGCTCAACCACCAGACCCGGTCCGCGTCGATGCCCTTGAGCTTGACCTTTCCGCCGCGTTTGGCGACCACGGGCTGCCACAGGGCCGCGCAGGCGCGTTTGCAGTTGCTGGCCGGCGGGTCGGTGTCGTCCTGATCGAAGCGGTAGAGGGTCGCACCGTCGTCGTCGACGACGATCGGGCCGTCTTTGCCCTTCTTGGCAGTCAGCGTGCTGGTGCGGTCCGGTTTCGCGTCTTTCAGCTCGGCTGCGCCGATCAGCGCGTCGATCGCCTTCCCGTCCGGCGAGAAGGCGAACCAGGCGCCGTCGGCGCCGTGTCCGTTCAGGTCGCCGGGCACGGTGTCGCCGCTGAAGCGGTACGCCGGGCGCCCGCCGATGGTGACCTGGACTCCGCCGTCCGGCCGCCGGATAGCGGCGATGTCATCGGCCGTCATGCCATCGACGAAGACCCGGCCTCCGGTTTGGATCAGCACGGGTGGCCAGCTGCGGGTGCACTCGCCGGTGCACTGGGACGCCGGCGGGTCGACCGGGTCCTTGGCGAAGGTGTAGAGGGTGAAGCCGGTCACGTCGGTCACGGTTTCCCCGATGGCCGCCTTGTTCACGGAAAGCTGAACCCACTTCGCCGGGGCCTTCGTGTCGGCAGCCGGCTCGGGTTGTGCGGCCTCGGTGGTGGCCGCCGGGGCCGGTTCGGAGGTGGCCGCGGCAGCGGGCTCGGTGGTGGCCGCTGGAGGCGATGTCTCTCCGCGACCGTCGCCGGTCAGGCCGGCACTCGCCGCCGGCGCGCTGACGAGCTCGATCTCGCCGGCGGCGAGAACCGGTGCCGCAGCCGGCGAGCCAGGATCGCCGCCGGCACAGCCGGCCACGAGAATCAGGGCCGCGGCGAGTGGGACGGCCAGAACGTGGGCAGGAGTCCGAACCACGATGACACCTCCTTGTTCGGTCGGGGTCGACAGATGCGGCCATCACGATCGAGACCCCCAACCGGTTCGATACTTGTGTCTCAGGTCACATTCGGCGAACCGTTTCGGCTCTTCGGTCGTGATGGGCTCATGGCCAGATCAGACATCGTGATCCCGGGTGAGGATCTTCAGCAGGCAGCGGACGCGATGCGGCAGGTGCTGCGGACCATCAACGTGAAACGCAGCTCCGCCGACTTCAACCAGACCGTCGGTCCCCCGGTCCGCGATGCCGCGGAGAATTTCGAGGACCGCTGGGACGCGGGCCGTAAGCAACTGCGCAACGAGTGCGATGACATCATCGAGGCGATCGATCTGATCCTCGACACTTTCACCAAGGTCGACGAACAGGGTGGCGACAGCCTCGGAGGCGCGCGATGACCACATCGGTACACGTCCCCGGATCGTTCACGTTCGAGGTGCCCGAGGGCTGGCTCGACTACGACCTGACCCGGCAGGATCTCAGCAGGCAGCAGCACGAGCTGCGGGCTGCGGTGACCACCGCCGAACAGCGTGCGGCTGTCGATGACGCCATGCGCCAGGCCCGCCGTCTGCTGCGCACGGCACGGCAGCAGGGCGCTGCGGCCGCGGCCGGCATGATCGCCCGCGACGACGACGGCGGACTGCTGATGGCGTTCGTGGCGGTTTTCGGGATCACCGTCCCGGACGGCACCGAACCGTCGGTCGCCGACATCGCCCAGCAGGTGTCGCGCCCGGCACGAGCCGACGGCTACGGGGACCGCACTGTCACGTCGGCGACCCTGCCCGCCGTCGGGACGGTTGCCCGGATCACCGGGACCGAGATCGTCGAGCTGACCGAGGCCACGTCGGCGGTGATGGTCGCCATGCACACGATCGTCCCGGTTCCCGGACAACCGGGATCGTTCCTGGTGGTCACCGGGATGAGCCCGAACCTGCCGCTCGCCGACGCGCTGTACGACGTCTTCGACGCGATCACCGGAACGCTGCGCTTCGTCTGACGGATCGAGCCGGTGTGGCCCGGACCAAGGCCACACCGGCTCGATTTTCACTCCGCTTTCGGTACCTGCACCGCGGTCAGCGTCCCGTCACCCAGATGCAGGTAGGCACGACCGGGCTGGGCCGTCTGCCCGACGATGCCCCGCGGGATCCGCATTCCGATCAGGTCACCGTCGGTGATGCTCTGCGGTGCGATCAGCAGACCGGCCCGGTTCCGTTTGAGCTGGGTCAGCCAGCCGGCCAGGCCGAGACTCAACGCCTCGGCGTTGCCGGCCACTGCGAGACCCCAGCCGTTACCCGCTGCTCCCCGGGCGAGGGTGTTCAGGTCACCGTCGATGTCGGACTGCGCCAGCAGTTCGGCGTCGTCGATCACCACCGTGCCGGTCTCCTCCGGAATGCTCTTCAGCAGCTTCCGGAAGTCCACCGCGGCGACCCCGGCATCGGTCACCACTGCTGTGACCCCCGGCTGCCCGGCCAGGTCACGCAGCGGGGAACGGCGCGGCGCGATCACGATCAGACCGGTGCCGTTCGCCAGCAGCGTCCGGGCCACCGACAGCAGCGCGGTGCTGCGCCCGGACCTCGGCGGGCCACCGATCGCGAAGGTGGGGATGTCGGCGAAGTCCGGTCCGAGAGGGACCATGTCGTCACCCCCGACACCGACGGTCGCGGTCAGTGGCTTGCCCTCCGTCGGCAGCATCCGGCGCATCTCGGCGTACCCGATCAGCTCCGGCAGCGCCGCGAACCGGCGGGGCCGGGCATGTGACGGCACTCCGGCGTCCCGGGCGGTGATCTGCCGGGCACCCTCGACGAGGGCCGCTGCCTGGCCCTGCCCGCTGATGTCCGGGCCGAGAACGGCGATCTGTGCCTCGGCGTGGTCGGCCATTCGCAGCGCTCGGCCCGGGCCCAGCTCCGGTGGAACCTCGCGCAGGTTCAGGCCGAGCAGCGAGTAGTCGCTGCGGTCGTTGAGACGCAGGATCAACTTCTCCTCGGTGGCTCCGGCGAACCGGCCCGAACCGAGCACCTTGTCACCGGCGAGCACGACGTGTACCCCCACCCCGGCGCCGTCGCGCAGCACCCGGGTCAGCCGGTCCAGGTAACTACCGTTGTCGTAGGTGGCGAAATCCCGTTCGAATACCTCGAATCGGTCCATCAGCAGCACTATGTGCGGCAGGCGCTGGTCGGCGGGGGCGTTACGGCGCTGCTCCGCCAGGTCCGCCACACCCTGCTCGCCAAACAGCGCCTGCCGACGGGTCAGCTCGCTGTTCAACCAGGTCAGCATGCGATCCAGACGCTCGGTCTGCAGCCGGTCCACCACCGCACCGCAGTGCGGCAGACCAGCCAACGGCAGCAACGCCCCGTTACCGCAGTCGACGGCGTAGAGGTGCACGTCGGCACTGGAGTGCCGGGCCGCCAGCGCCGCCGCCAGTGTCCGCAGCGCCTGCGAACGGCCGCTGCGTCCGGATCCGACGAAGAAGATGTGGCCGGTGCGGTCGACGTCGAACATCAGCGCCTCGCGGCTCTGCGACGCCGGCAGGTCGACGATGCCGTACGCGACCGCGCCCAGATCACCCGGCCGCACGGACCCGGCGGGCTGCGGCAGCTCGGCCCACTGCACGACCTCGGCAAGGGGTTGCAGCCACGGGCTCGGCTGCCGCGGCACCCCGAGCCGTTCGGTGGCCGCGACGACGGCAGCGACAAGCTCCTTCAGATCGGTGTCGGCCGGACCACCGGCCGGTGTACCGGAGCCTCGGCGTGCCGGGACCGGGTCACCGAGCCGAGACCAGTCCACGTGGGTGATCTCGATGCGCACCTCGTCGGCCCGGTCTCCCCGCACGGGCCGCTTGCCACCGATCCGGCCCGCCTGGAACGGCAGGAGCGCGGCGTATCCCAGCCGGGCGTACGCCCGTCCCGGCGTACGCGGCGACAATTCGCCCGCGTCGGGGGCGTCGATGATGTCTCGGCTCTCACCCTGATCGGTGGTGCGCAACGCGATCCGCAGGTTCGTGTTGGCTCGGATGTCCGGGGTGACCGCGCCCGACGGCCGCTGCGTCGCCAGCACCAGATGAATGCCGAGCGACCGGCCCCGCTGCGCGATGTTGACCAGGCCGGTGACGAAGTCCGGCAGTTCCCGCACCATCGAGGCGAACTCGTCGATCACCAAGACCAGTCGCGGCATCGGCGGCATGCTCGTGTCCCGGGCCCGGCGTTCCTGATACCTGATGATGTCGGAGGCTCCCGCCGCGGCGAGCACGTGCTCGCGGCGTCGCAGCTCCGCGCCGAGCGAGGTGAGCGCCCGCTCCACCAGGTGGGTGTCCAGGTCGGTCACCATCCCGACGGTGTGCGGCAGTTGCTCGCACTCGGCGAAGGCGCTGCCACCCTTGTAATCGACCAGTACGAAGGTCATCTCGTCGGGCCGGTTCGCCACCGCGAGGGTGGCCACCAGGGTCTGCAGCAGCTCCGACTTACCGGCGCCGGTGGTACCCGCGATCAGGGCGTGCGGCCCGTCCCGGACCAGGTCGATCGCAAAACGGCCGTCCATCCCGGCGCCGAGCACCGCCTCAGTGCTGCGGGGCCGGACCACCCAGCCGGCCGCGATCTTGTCCGGGGTCGGGGGCTCCAGGTCGAGGATGTCGAGCAGGCGTGCCGACTGCGGCAGAACCGTTTCGTCACCGTCGCCGGAAGCACCCAGCGACGCCATCCGGCGGGCGGCCCGCTCGTACCAGCCGGCATCCGGTTCGTCGGCGCGGATCCCGGTGACCTGCGCGGTCGTGGCCGTCCGCACCGAGGCGCCGGTGTCGTCGGAGACCACGACCGCCCGGCATTCCTCCGGCAGCAGCCGTTCCTCCGGCTCCAGGCACAGCACGTGCACGCCGGCTGCGGGACCGTCACGCAGCAGGGTGATCGCACCGGGCATCGACCGCAGTCGCCGGGCGCCGTCGAACACGACCAGGATGTCCGGCTCGCCGCTCGCCGCGCCACGCTCGGCCGGGTTCTGCCGGTCTGCGGCCGACCGGGCCGCGATCATCCGGTTCAGCTCGGCGATGCGTCGCGACACCGACTCAGCGGTGGTGCCGATGCGGACGTACGCCTCCTCCCCGTCGGCGCGGGCGTGGGGCAGCCATCGCACCCAGGACCAGCGGTTCTCGGCGCCGGCATCGGTGAGCACACAGATGATCAGGTCATCGGGGCTGTGCAGAACCGCGGCCTGTGACACCAGCCAGGGCGCGAGCCGGGTCAGCCGGCTCCCGGCCACCCCGACCACGCCGGCGGCCCGCACGTCCACCGCCACCGGCACCTGACCCAGTTCCGGCACGGTGACCCGGCGATGCTCGTCGAGGGCGGGATCCTCCACCCGGACCGTCGACGGCATCGAGCAGGTACCCACCCGCAGCGCGAGGAAGTCGTCGTCGTGACGGCGCCGTTCCCACAGCCGCTCGCCGGGAAGCGTGGCGATACGGCCGGTGAAGGCCGGATCCGGGTACGCGTACCGTCGGGCCCGCTGCTCTTCGAGGACAGCCTCGTCGATGTCGGCACGAACCCGGGCCAGTTTCTCGTCGTGTTCCTGCATCTGCTCGGCGAAGCTCTGCGTGCCCCGCCGTTTGCTGCTGAACTGAGTCAGCAGCGCGCCGATCGGGGAGACCAGGGCGAGGAAGATGAATCGCCAGTTGCCGGTCGCCAGGATGCCGACCAGAGCACCGATCGCCGGGGTCAGCAGCAACGTCACCAGCGGGAAGTGATTCTTCTCCGGCTTGACCGGCTCGGCCGGCAGCCGGAACTTCCCGCCCGGGATCTGCGGGAAGAACCGCGGTGGCCGGTTGAACTCCCACGTGAAGCCGTCCGCCGCGCGGGTCAGCGGCGCGCGGGCCGGTACGCCGGTCGCCAGTTCCAGCAGGATCCCGCCGATCGCCAGCTGACGACCAGCAGGCCATTCAGTGGTGCCCTCCAGCGTGACGCCGTCCATCTCCGTCGCCGACACTGCGGTGACCTCGACCGTACGGTCCACGGTCACCAGTAGACGGGCGGCGACCGGCGGCACCTCACCGGGCAGGCGCACCCGGCAGGTGGCAGCACCGCCGATCTCGTACTCTCCGGGCGGCAGGAGCACGATCCCGCCCGCACCCGGTCCACTCACCAGCCGTACCTCCACCGCACCGGACCGTCCGGCCGACGACCGGGCCGGCCGGTTCAGGCCCAGTTCGGCCCCCGCGCCCAGCCGTGCCTCGGCCAGCGACATCCGCGGATCCAACGGCGTGGCGCCGTGGAACAGCGTGCCGGGACTGCCGCCAACGGCCTCGGCCAGCTCCGCGGCGAACGCCCGCACCGACGTACCCGGTTCCGCCTCCACGACCAGCGGCTCCGCCGTCGGTGAGTCCTCGGAAACCAGACTGACGTTGAGACGCATCTCGTTCCTCCTCCCATCCTGTCCAGCCGCGGACGCCCGACGCTGTCGCGCCGGGCGTCCGCGGGTCATCTCTCCGGCTGAACGTCAGCCGAGGCGTGAACCGAGGTCCTGGTCGGTGGAGGCGAACGCCTCACCGACCGAGCGCACGTAGTTGCCGATGCCCTGCAGTCCCTGATTGACCTGGTCGAAGCCCTTGGCGAACTCATCGAAGAACGGCTGGAACCGCTGCTGGGCCGCCGGAGTGCGATAGCCCTGGGCGAGCAGGTTCTGCACCTTGCCGCGTACCTCGACCAGCTTGTCCTGCAGCTGGGAGAAGTCGTTGAGCAATGCGGCCGAGGTCTGGGCGGTCTCGTCGCTGTTGACGGCGAAATCGGGCATGATGATGCTCCTTGATCTGTTGAACGTGCTCCCCGGCCCTCGGCCGGCGAGTTGTCTACCTACGGGTCTTCTTGGTGAAGCCGGTGTCGTCTTCGTCGTCGAGGACGAACCCGTGTGTGATCTCGCTCGGAGCCGGCGGCTCTTCGCCCTGACGTTCTTCGATGGCATTGGCTGCCAGGTCGCCTGTCAGCCCGGAGCCTGCGGCTTTCACCGCCTGTGCCGCACGTTCCTCGATCGGGTCGTCACCGGTGCCGCCGGAGTCGGCATCCACTGCCTTGCCGGCGTCGGAGGCGTCCTGTCGGCCGGGTTCCGGGCGTGGGGCTTCCTGCCTTGTGGGAGCGCCAGCCGGTGCTGAAGGCAGGGGCGGCGGTGCAGTGGTCGGTGCGGCGCCCTGGGCCGTCTCGGCCGGAGACACCAGGGGGGTCGCGGTGGCAGGCCCATCGCCCGGCGTCGCGGACTCGGCCGGATTCTGGGCCGACGACACGGACGTGTCGCCGGCAGCCGAGGTCGGGTCAGCGGGTTCGGCTCGGGAGTCCGCCGAGCCCACGGCTGTTCCGTCTTCGGGTGCCGCTGTCGGGTCCAGCGCCTCGTCCCGGGTGTCGCCGGCAGGCTGACGCGACTCGGCCCCCGTGGTTTCCCGGACGGGCTCCACCGCCGGCTCGGGTTGTGCCGCCCCGGAGCCGTTCTCGGCCGGGCTGTCTACCGGTGGGCCGCTCCCCGCATCCGTCCTGAGGGCCGAGCCAGCCGCGGCCGCACCTGCGCCGCCCGGAACTGCGGAGGTCGCCGGTCCCCCGATGGGGTCGGGCGTTCCGGCGGGCGGAGCACCCGCCTCAGCGGCATTGCCGGAGGTCGCCACGGAGCCACGGTCAGCCGCCGGCCCAGGACCAGCCACCGCGCCAGGACCAGCCACCGGGGCGGTGCTCGATGCGTCGACCTCGGGCGATGCGGCAACACCCGTCGATCCAGAGTCCACGGTGGGCGTCGGATCCGACGGCCCGGGCGACGAGGCCGTACCCGCGGGACCGCCATCGGCTGTGGAAGGCGCCCCTGGACCGGAATCCGGGGAGACACCTGAGCCGGAGTTCTCCACGCTGGAGGCCGAGGGGCCGGTATCCACCGACGCGACGGAGGAGTCCGATGTATCCCCACCCCGTGTCGTTCCGACGTCGTCGTTCGGGCGCGCACCGAGGTCGAACCCATCGCCGGAGCCCTTCCGGAAACCGTCGAAGGCAGTTCCGAAGGCAGCGCCGGCCGCCGCCCCACCGGCGATCGAGGCGAGGTTGAATCCCTCGCTGTTCGGGTTGCCGACCCGGTTCAGGCCGACCGTAGCGACCTCCTGCACCACGCCCTTGCCGAACTCGGCCACGCCCTGCCGGCCGAGAGCCCCGGTGCGGCCACCGGACGTCAGCGCGCCCTTGATCAGGGTGTTGTTCCGGCCGATTTGTCCGAACGCCTGTGCGCCGCTGTTGACCGTCTTGACCAGGCCGGGAGCCACCGACTTCGCCCCGCGGACGATTGGGCCGAGCAGTTTCGCGCCGGGTACCAGGGTCACCAGGCCGACCAGGAGGGTGCCCAGCTCGAAGTTGCCGTTCGCGGCCTGGACCGCGACCGTCACCACCAGCGCGACCGCGGCGAGCACGATACCGACGACGGGCAGGACCACCCCGACGACGGCGATGACGATGTCGATGATCAGACGGAAGATCGGGTTGTTGCGGAAGAAGTCGCCGATGCGCTGGAAGAAGCGACGCCGGGGAGGCGGCTTGATCGCCTTGTCCGCGGCGTCGTCGAGCGCTGCCCGGCACCGGGCCGAGGCCGCCTCGCGCAGTCGGCGGGCGTCGGCGGCGAGTCGTTGCGCGGCCGAGAGCCGGGCCTTGGCTCCGGTGATCTCGTCGGCTGCCGCCCGTACCTCAGCGATCTGGTCCGGTGTGGCGTCGGTCGCCGCTCTCGGGGCTACCCGCCGGGTAGCCGGCACGGCCTCGAGGGCCTGATCCATCGCGGTGTCGATGCGGGTCTGCTGGTCACGCAGTACGCGGGCGTAGGTCCGGTAAGCCTGCGCCGCCGCGTCGAAGGAGTCGACCGTCTGCTGGAGCTTGCCCGGCAGCTTGCCGAGCATGTCCCGCAGCTTCTCCATGGACTCCCCGCGCGCCCGGGACAGCGAGCCGCCCCGGCCGAGGACCCGAACACCGGTCTGGGCGTCGTCTCGGATCTCCTCATAGAACCGGGCAAGCTCGTCGATCCGGTCCGGATCCCCGGGAGCCGGATCCTGGTCCATGCCGAGAATGTCGAACCCGGACGTATGGCGCCGGCTCACCGGGACTCCATCACGTTGTGCGCGACCGGCGACGACATCAACTCGGCCCGTAATGCCCGGACCGCGTAGTGCGCCCGCGACTTGACCGTGCCCGGAGGTATGCCGATCACACGGGCTGCCTCGATCACCGTGCTGCGCCGGTAATACAACTCGAACAGCACCACGCGCTGCTCCGCCGAGAGCCGGAGCAACGCGGGCATCAGCGCGACAGTGCTCACGACGGCATCCGCGTGGTCAGGGACCGGACGTTGCAGGCTGTCCCAGATCTCACCGGTAACCGGACGAGCCCGGCGTGCACGCATAAGGTCAACGGCCGCGTTGTGAGCCACCGTGTACAACCAGCTCCGGACCGACCCCTCCCTGCCGATCAGACTGTGCCGGTGACGCCACGCCTTCAGCAGTGTCTCCTGGTACACATCGTCGGCGACATTGTGGTTACGAGTCAGTCGCAGCAGGTAAGCATGAATCGGCTCCCCGTAGCGGGAGACCAACTCCAGGTAGGCGTGCTCAACGCTGGACTCCCCGGCCGGAGCGCACGCGACAGCGCTGCACTGCCGAACCGCCCGGCCCGGTACAGCGGAGCGCCTTCGCCGGGCCGCCGGACGCGGACGCTGCGGTACGTTCCGGGTTGGATGAGCGCCATCCGCGGCGAGACTTCGACCCCTGTTCACTGCGACGGTGCTCCCTCAGCTTCATTCTCAACAGTCCAGAACTCGCTCCAGCGTCGAGGAAAGGCCGTGCCGACACTTTTCGATTGTCTGAGGATTCTCTGAGGAAACCTCACCACAGGCGTTTTGTACCTAAATATTGACAATCGCCATGTATTTCGACTCCAATCGGACAGTTCTCCGCGGGTCGCCGCATGACGAGTGACCTGTACGATTACGCTCGTGCCCGGGGCGTCCTACCGTTTCGCAGGGTTCGAGCTTCACCCCCGCCTCTTCGAGCTCCGGTGCGCTGGTAAGCGGGTGCCGCTCGAGCCTCGAGCGTTCAACGTCCTCTTTCATCTGATCACGAACCGTGATCGAGTGGTGTCCAAGGAGGAACTCCTCGACTCGGTGTGGGGTGATCGCTTCGTCAGCGAGGCCTCGGTCACCACAGCGCTTCGTGCGGTTCGGGTGGCGATCGGTGACACCGGCAAGGAACAACGCCTGATCCGGACCGTGCACCGCCGTGGTTATCAGTTCATCGGCACGGTCGACCAGGCGACGGACGGTCTGGAGGCTGATCGCGAACTACCCCTGCCGGAGCGGTTGGCGATGCCGACGGGCCTGGGGTTCGCCGGCCGGGAGCACGAACGCACGGTACTAAAGCATCTATGGAAGCAGGTCGTCGCCTCGCAGCAGCGTCGACTCGCGTTGGTCAGCGGGGAAGCGGGGATCGGCAAGACGACGCTGTGTTCGGTGTTCGCAGCCTCGGCGCACCGGGATGCCACGGTGTTGTACGGGCGCTGCGACCAGGAACTGTCCGTCCCCTATCAGCCTTGGCGCGAGGTGCTGCTGAGCCTCTACCGGCATCTGCCCGATGCCGTCGCCGGCCACCAGGCGGCGATCGCACCGCTGCTGGGCGTAACCGAAGCGGCAGACCTCGATTCGGACTCGGCACGCTTCGCGCTCTACAGTTCGGTCGTCGGCGTCCTCGACGCCATTGCCGCGCGGGGAAAGCCCGCGCTGGTGATACTCGACGATCTACATTGGGCGGACGTGCAGACGCTCGCCCTGCTGCGCCATCTGGTCGAGAGGGCATTGGCCACGCCGGTTCTGGTGCTCGCGACGTTTCGGGACTCCGACATCGACGCGTCACATCCGCTGACCGGACTGCTGTCGGCGACTCATCGTGAGCCCGGCACCACCCGGCTGGCGTTGGACGGACTCGATGACAGCGAGCTGCTCCGTCTTCTGGAGGACGTAGCCGGCCACGAGATGGACCGCGACGGACTCGTGTTACGTGACCTGCTGCGGGCCGAGACCGAAGGCAACCCGTTCTTCGTCACCGAGATCCTGCGTCATCTCGGCGAGACAGGAGCGATCAGGCAACGCGCCGACGGCCGTTGGACAGCTCCGACCCGGCTGGGAAGCCACGGGTTACCCACCAGTGTGCGGGAGGTCGTCAGCAGCCGCGTCCAGCGACTCGGTCCCGAAACCCGCAGGGCACTCGACACGGCTTCGGTCGTCGGCCGTGACTTCGAACTCGATCTGCTTTCCGAACTGCTCGGCGAGGGCCCCCTCCAAACGCTGGGACGGCTCGAGCCCGCCGTCGCCAACGCACTCATCCTCGACGCCGGCGGCCGCTTCGCGTTCACCCACGCCATCGTCGCCCATGCCCTGTACACGCAGCTCAGCCCGACGGTACGCGCGTTCGGCCATCAGGCGGTCGCGGTGGCGCTGGAGCGACGATGCGGTGCCGATCCGGGCGAACGTGCAGGCGAGATCGCTCACCACTGGATCCACGCCGTCACCCCGTACAACCGCGGAAAGGCCGCACAGTACGCCCAGTCGGCGGGCGACTATGCGCTGTCCCACCTCGCGCCGGACGAAGCCGTCACCTGGTACCGCCAGGCCCTCGACTTCCTTCTCGACGATGACCCGGCGCAGCGCTGCGAAATCCTGGTCGGCCTCGGGACCGCCCAACGCCAGATCGGCGACCCGGCGCATCGCGAAACACTTCTCGGAGCAGGTCGCCTCGCCGCCGAGTTGCACCACGGCGATCTGCTCGTCCGTGCGGCGCTTGCCAACAATCGCGGCGACGTCAGCGTGTTCGGATCGATCGACGACGAGCGGGTCGAGGTCCTGCGCCGGGCGATAGCGGTACGACCCGGCGGGCCCGACGGTGCTCTCCTTCATGCGATTCTCGCCATCGAGCTGCACGGCGCACCCGAGGAACAGGTCGAGCCGGTGGCTACCCGGGCAATAGCGCTCGCCCGTGAGGTCGGCGAGGCCCGCATCATCGCGGAAGTGGTGAGCCTTGCCCAGAGCGCACTGCGCACTCCCGACGTCCTCAGGCCGCGGGCACGATTGCTGCCCGAAGGTCTCGCCGCCGCGGAAACCACCGGCGACGCGCGGCTGCGCGGCATACTCGCGATGTCCCAGCACGAGATCGAACTTCAGCTCGGTGATCGCGACGCCATGGACCGGGAGAGGCTGATTCTGGGCTCTTTCGCAGCGAACAGCCCGGAACCGTTCGTCCGCTGGACCACCTCTCAAACCGACTCTCTGCACCTGTTCCTGGACGGCGACCTGGAAGGGGCCGAGTCCGTCGCCACGGCTGGCTTCGAGCTCGGTGCCGCCACCGGGCAACCGGAGGCGTTCTTCGGCTTCGCCGGCCAGATGTTTCAGATCCGCCGAGCCCAGGACCGCCTCACCGAAACGGTCGATGCCCTCGAACAGGTCGTTCAGGAGAACCCGGGGCTGCTGGTCTTCCACGCCGCCCTCGCCTACGTATGGTGCGAACTCGGAAGAAAAACGGAGGCCCGGGCGCTCGCCGAGGCCTTCGACGCCTCAGACGGCGGCGCACCTCAGTTCTGGTCCACGGCCCTGATGCTGTGGGCCGATGTCTGCCATACGCTTGCCTTGCCCGAGCCCGCCGCCCGGATCCTGCCAGTCCTCAGCCGATGGCAGGAGCAGGTCGCCAGCACCGGCGCCACCACCGAGGGCTCCATCGCCTACGGACTGGGCCGCACACTCGCAACCCTTGGCCGGAAGCAGGAGGCGGCCGCCGCCTACGAACTCGCCCTCACCGTCAACCGCCGGCTACGAGCGCCTCTGTTCGTTACCCGCACACAGCTCGCCTATGCGGAGGCCCTCTCCGGAGCCGCGCCCGGCAGGGCACGCGCCATGGCGGCCGAAGCACACAGAACCGCAGCGCGATTCGGCTTCGTGCTGGTCCAACGACACGTCGCCCGGCTCCTGGAACAACTCTCCTGAGGTCGAACTCCCTCGGATCAGACTCCGGACCGGCGGCGCCGGACAGATGCTTTCGGTGGCGAGCCCACCGCGCAGACCGACGAGGAACCGCAGGCTGGCACGAACACCGGCGACATGTCCCACCGTCAGCAGGTGCCGCGCACAAGCCAACGCCCGTGCCGACCCGCGTGGCCCTGGGGGGCGGCTGTCCACCGGTGCAGCGATGGAGTACGGTCAATCTCAGGTGTGCCGGGAAGTCTGGTCGGCGGTCATATCCACACGACCCCGAAAAGGACTTCCCGATGAGCCAGTCGGCGCTGCGCGCAAGAAACCTCACCAAACGATACGGCTCCCTGACCGCCCTCGACGACCTGACGCTCGACGTGCCGGCCGGGGAGGTGTTCGGTTTCCTCGGCCCGAACGGCGCCGGTAAATCCACCACCATCCGGCTGCTGCTCGGCCTGGCGCGCCCTACCGCGGGGCAGGCGTGGATCTTCGACATCGAGGCCGCCGACGTCGTCCGGGCACACCGCCTGCTGGCGTACGTGCCCGCCGACGTCGCGCTGTGGCCGCAGCTGACCGGTACGGAGATCCTGCACCTGCAGGCACAGACCGGTCCCGGCACCGACCTGGCCTATCGGGCCGAGTTGGTCGAACGGTTCGCGCTGGACCCGTCGAAACCGGCCCGGACCTATTCGACCGGCAACCGGCAGAAGGTGGCGCTGATCGCGGCGTTCGCCACCCGGGCGCCACTGCTGGTGCTCGACGAACCGACCAGCGGCCTGGACCCGCTGATGGAACGCGAGTTCCGCACCGCCGTCGGGCAGGCCCGTGACCGTGGGCAGACCGTGTTCCTCAGCTCCCACCAGCTCGCCGAGGTCGATGCGGTCTGCGACCGGGTCGGAATTCTTCGTACCGGCCGGCTCGCCGAGGTCGCCACCATCGACCGCCTCCGCGGCCTGCACCGCTCCGAGGTGACCGTCACCTACACCGGCGCCACGCCACGGTTGTCCGCGATCCCCGGCGTCGAGACGGTCGAGGCGACCGGCGACGGCCGGCTGCGATTCACCCTCACCGGTGCGCCCACTGCCGCACTGCAAGCGCTCGCCGCCGCGGACGTCACCGCCCTCACGGTCCGCGAGCCGAGCCTCGAGGAGATCTTCCTGGACTTCTACGGGACGGAGTCGGCCCGATGAGCATCGCCGCGGTCTCCCCCACCGCCGCTGTACGGCAGACCGCGTCCGCCCCGGGCCGCGCGGTCACCCGGCTGGCGGTCCGGCAGGTACGCCGGGGTGGACTCATCGTCGTGGCCCTGAGCGGTGGCGTGACAGCGCTGGTCGCGGCCACCTACGCCCAGGTGATGGCCGATCCCGCGGCGGTCGGGAGCTTGCAGGCACTCGCCGGGAACCCCGCCATCCGGACGCTGTTCGGTCCACCCGTCGGACTGGACACGGCGGGCGGATTCACCGTGTGGCGGGTCGGCACGTTCCTCACCGTACTGCTGGCGGCGTGGTCGGTTCTGGCCACCACCCGCGTCACGCGCGGCGAGGAGGATGCCGGCCGGTGGGACATGCTGCTGGCCGGGATCATTCCCCTGCGCGCGGTGCTGATCCGCCACTTAGCGGCCGTCGCCGCTGTGCCGGTCGCCGCCGGTGCGGCGATCACCGTCATCCTGCTGGCGTCGGGAACCGCCGCGCCGGGAGCTGTGGTCCACGGCGCCGGAACAGCTCTGCTCGGCGTGTTCTTCGTCGCGGTCGCCGCGCTGGCCGCACAGGTGTTCCCGAGTCGCACGCCGGCGACCGGCTCCGCGATCGTAGTCCTCGGGGTCGGTCTGCTGGCCCGCATGATCGGCGACGGCGTCACCGAACTGGGCTGGCTTCGATGGCTGTCGCCGTTCGGTCTGCTCGCCCTCAGCGGCCCCTACGTCCAGGACCGTGTCGTTCCACTCATGCTTCTGCTCGTCGCGGCCGCGGTCCTTGCCGTAGGTGCTTTGGCGGTCGCCGGCCGGCGGGAGGTGCGTGAGGGTCTGGTCGCGGCGAGTCCGGCCCGGCGTCCACGGCTCGGGCTCCTCGGCAGCGTGGAGGCGTTCGCGGTGCGCCGGGTGCTGCGGCCGCTGACCGGCTGGACTATCGGGATCGGCGCCTACTACCTGCTCATCGGCCTGACCGCCGTGTCGATCACCGGATTCCTCGCCGACAACCCGGCGCTGGCCGGCCAGGCCGGCCAGGCCGGGTTCGCCGAACTGGGCAGCATCGCCGGGATCTCCGCGACCCTGTTCGCCATCCTCGCCATGCCCGCCAGCGGTTTCGCCGCCGTACGGATGGGCGCTTTCGTCGCCGCTGAAACGGACCGGCGGCTGGTGATGCTGGCCGCCGCACCGATCAGCCGGAACCGGCTGATCGGTGCGGACATCGCGGCTACCGCCGGCGCCGCCGTCGTCCTGGTGACCGCAGCCGGTTTGGCGACCTGGGCCGGTGTCGCCGTGACCGGCGGCGACTTCAGCCCGGGCGAGGCGCTGACCGGGGTGTGGAACGTCCTGCCGATCGTGGGTCTGAGCCTCGGCACCGCCGTCTTCGCCACCGGCTGGGCGCCCCGCTGGGCCGGTGTCGTCGGTGCGCTTCCCGCCACCGGCGGATTCCTGCTGTTGGTCATCGCCGACAGCATCGCCGCACCAGGGTGGGTGCGTGACCTGTCGCCGTACGCGCACCTCGCGCCCGTGCCGCTCGCCGACACCGACTGGACCGCGACGACGGTGATGCTCGGTATCGCCGCCGTGCTGACCGTCGCCGGCCTGGCCGGGTACCAGCGGCGGGATCTGCGGTCATGAGCGAACCGAACCAGACCCGCCGTCTCCTGCTGCGACACCGCCGAGCCGCCAGCGCCCTCGGTTGCCTCTGCTCAGCACTCGCCGCCTCGATCCTGGCGGTGCCCATGCCGTACTACACGATCTTCGCTGTCGTCACGCTGACCGTCGTCGCCATCGTTCATTCTCCGCCGACACGCCGACAACCGAGCACGAAGTGGTCGTGCCGCGGGCCGGGAAACCGACGTCCCGCGGAAGGACCGCCCCGCGGCAGGCATGGCACATCGACGGGAGACGTTCGATGAAGGTCCTGGTGTTGACGCTGGGCACTCGCGGCGACGTACAACCATTCGTAGCACTGGCCCAACAACTGGGGCAACGCGGCCATGAGGCAGTGGTGGCGGCTCCCCACCGTTTCACCAGCCTGGTCGAAGGCCACGGAGTGACATTCGCAGGTATCGACGACGGCCCGCTGCGGCTACTCGACACCGGAACGGCGGTCGGTGATGTCGCCACCGGTGGCATCGGCGCGAAACTGGCACTGATACGGCGGATGCCGGCGATGTTCACACGGGTACTCGACGACTGCTGGCAGGCGGCCTCGACCGGACCCGGCGCGCGCGCCGACATCATCGTGCACAACGGTCAGGTCATGGCCGGGCAGCACATCGCGGAGAAGCTGGACATCCCGGCGGTTCTGGCTCTACCGATGCCGATGTACGTCCCTACCCGGGAGTTCCCGTGGCCCGGTCAACAACTGCCGTCGTGGCTGCCCGCGCCGGTCAACCGTCTCACCTATGCGGGGATGAAAGCCCCGGCGCTGATGTTCGGCCGCACGGTGGATCGGTGGCGGTCCGGGCTCGGCCTGCCGCGCCGACGGAGCCGGCACGATCCGTCGCGACGCCCGGACGGGACACCGGCATCGGTGCTGCACGCAGTGAGCCCGGCGGTCATACCGCGTCCGGCTGACTGGCCGCCGACGGCCCACATCACGGGCTACTGGTTCGTCGACACCACCGCCACCGCACACATCGCTGCTCCTGACGGCCCGCACCTGACCGGCGGTGACGGCCAGCCGGTGGTCTTCGTCGGGTTCGGGAGCATGGCGGGACCGGATCCGAAAGCCACGACCGAGCAGGTGGTGCAGGCATTGCGAATGGCCCGCGTACACGGCATCCTCGCCGGCGGCTGGGGCGGACTCCAGCAGACCCCGGGTCCGGACACGTTCCTGGCCGGGGACGTACCCCACGAGACGGTGTTCCCCCGATCAGCGGTGATCGTGCACCACGGCGGAGCAGGAACCACCGCCGCCGCGGTCCGCGCAGGCCGGCCGCAGGTGGTGTGCCCGTTCGTCGCCGACCAGCCGTTCTGGGGCTCCAGGATGCACCAGTTGGGCGTCGCGCCGGAGCCGATCAATCTGCGGCACCTGACCGTGCCGAGGCTGGCCGCCGCCATCCGCCAAGCTATCGACGACCCGGCGATGATCACCGCCGCTCGCCGGCTCGGCGAGCAGGTTCGAGCCGAGAACGGGGTCGCGACAGCAGCGGCCATGCTGGAACAGCTCGCCGGCGAACACCGGTGAACCCGGGGCCTCAAACATGGCCCGGTGACGTATCAGCAGTGTCCCCGCCACCGCGCCACCGATGATCGTCAGACGTCACCGGTGGCGGACCTCGAAAGGCGCCCCGAACTGTTCAGGTGCCCTCGGGCCGGATCACTGCCGGCTGCTGGTACACGTCCGGGATGTCGTCGCGGTCGGCGTCGGCGGTCTCCGCCTCGTGGATACGCCGGTAAGTGCGGTTACGCAGCCGCAGGATCACCGTTGCCAGCAGCGCAGCTCCCAGCGAGCCGGCCAGCACCGCGACCTTCACGTGATCGTCCCGGTCGCTACCGGCACCGAATGCCAGCTCCCCGATCAGCAGCGACACCGTGAACCCGATACCGGCCAGCACCGCCAGACCGAGCACGTCGATCCACGCGAACCCGGCATCCATCTTCGCCCGAGTGAACCGGGTGACCAGCCACGTCGCCGCGGTGATACCCACCGGCTTACCGACGATCAACCCGACCACGATGCCGACCGCCACCGGGTCGGTCAGGGCCGAACCCAGACCGTCGACGCCGCCGACCGCCACCCCGGCCGACATGAACGCGAACACCGGCACGGCCACCCCGGCGGAGATCGGCCGGAACCGATGCTCGAAATGTTCCGCCAGCCCCGGGCTGGCCTCCGCGCCACCGGCTTGACTGCTGCGAAGTACCGGCACAGCGAACCTCTGGCATGTTCCGAACGTGGCCACCGTGATACCGACGGCGAACGCGGCCAGGAACATACGTTGGCGTGGGTTGCCTGCCCGACGGCCAGCACCGACAGCCCGACGGCGAGACCGGTGAGCACCCGGAGACCGAGGAGGCGGCGAAGAACCCGCTGCGTTTCAGCAGGATCGCCGCGACCACACCGATGATCAGGCCCACCGACAGTTCCACGGCCGGCTCGCCCAGATGCAGTCGTCGGAGCCGGCGGCGACGGCCAGGGAGGAACAGGGCCGCGGTGGACAGGATGGCCCGCCCGGTGATGGCCGACACCAGGACCGCCGGGAGAAGAACACTGGCGATGGCGAGCAGCATCAACAGAACCCCGGCCGTGAGCAGGGAGGACAGTTGCCGGCCAGACTTCCCGGCGCACCGTTGGAACCCTGCCGCCACCGGCTGACCCGGGCTATGACGCGGGACGCCACACCTGGAAGCCGAGCGTTTCGATGGACCTGACCACCGCCACCAGGCAGGCGAAGTCGACCGGCTTGGTCGCGTAGCCCTGAACTGGCAGGAACTCCGCCCGGAGAATCCGTTCAGCCGCCGGCGAGTCGGTCAGCAGGATGACCGGAACGTTGCGGGTCGCCGGCCGGGCACGCAGATGGCGCAGCACCACCCGCCCGTCACGACCAGGAAGGTTGACGTCCAGCAAGACCAGGTCTGGAACGGCCGGCTCCGTGAATGGCAGATCGCCGTCGAGGTACGCGAGGGCACGTGGAGCGTCGTGCACCACCTGGACCCGGTTGACGAGCCGGTGATCGCCGAATTCCTCACGCATCAGCAGGGCCTCTGCGGGGTCGTCCTGCACGATCAGTATCTCGACGTATTCGCTGCCGCGGCTCACTCCCCCTCCTCTCCTGACACGTTCGCCGTACCGAAGGAATCGTAAGGATGACCTGATCCCCGTCAGCCGCCACACCGTTCCGAGCCACACCGCTCAGCCACCATCGTGAACAGGGATAACGCGTTTGTCGGGCGTTACCTGACGCCGTTCAGGCGGGCCGTGCAGCCGTCAGATGTCATGAGACTGTCATGAGTGGCCGCGGACGGCGCACGACATGCGATCGACATGGTTCCGAGTAGATATCGTCAAGTCCGGCGGTCAAGATCGTTGCCGAGCTGAACACTCCTTATGTACGTGTGGGGGTGCCAGCTGCCAGGAACCCCCACACGATTCTCCCGAGAAGCAGGGTCAGGGCCACTTCATACGTGACGATCAGAATCGGGTCTGCACCTGCCGGTGCCTTCGGTGAGGGTGCGTTTCTTTCTGAGGGAGATCTTCGGAAAGGCCCTGGCCAGCAACGATGCCGATCCGGCAGCGAGCCGAACCACCTGGCGCCATCTACGAGCGCCGCTTACGACGCTGGCCAGCGGAGATGTCGAGCCACCGTCATGATCACCAGTTCGTAGCTCACTCCAAAAGAAACGCACCCCTTCGGTGAACGCCTCGATCCGGTCGTCTCGCATGAGCCGGCCGCACGGGGCGGCCGACGAGCCGTAGGCGGTTTCTCAGCATCAGCAGGTCGCCGATCACCTCGATGGCGGCCGGGCTGCGTGCTTGTAGGCCCAGCCGCTTCCGAAGAGGTGATGATCGACGTGGTGCCGCCGCGACGCAGTAGTGCCACATTCTCCGGCGCCCGTACCGCCACGGTGATCGTGGCGCTGCCGTTGAGTTCCCCGACATCGACCAGCCGGGCCGGACGTGACACCGGCACGATGTCACCGCAACCGGTCGTGGACAGGAGTAACAGGCGGCTGACGTTCCGCTTGCGGGGACGCCGGGTCACCGTCTGTCTAGGACTCGATCAGGTCGGGGCCGGCGTTTTCGGGTCGTCGATGACCGGGAACGCCTCGCCGAGTTCGGCAGCGGCGAGAATGCGTCGGACGAACAAGGACGGTGCCATCAGCTGGACCCTCTGGCCACGGCGTTGCGCGACGCGGCCGGCCCGGACCAGGACGCTCAGGGCGGCACCGTCGATCAGGGTGACATCAGCCAGGTCAACGAGCATGTCACCGCCGCGTTCGACGCCGACGGTGAGGCAGTCCTGCAGCATGTCGATCGTCGCCAGGTCGAGGTCACCGTGCAGTTCCACCACGGTCCCGTTGATCCGTGGAATCACCCGGCCAAAAACGTCTTCCGCTGGTGTCGCGCCTATGCCCGTCATGTCGTCCTCCCTCGGCCTTCGTGACGATGTCCGGCTCTCACCAGCCTCGTATACGACTTTGACGAACGAGCGCCGAAAGGATCACAGTGCGCCGACGTTCGCTGGCTGCTCACCGCTTGTACGAGCCCGGCAGAAGCATCCGCTGGCGGAGCCGCTGGCACATCGCTGTGGCCGCGCCAGGTAGGAGTCGGTGCTGACGTCTGCCCCCGGACGGGACGGCTCGTCATGGTGCAGTTAGTCTCCGGCACCTGCGGAACCCGGACGTTGCGGTGGTTGTTCCGCCGTCGATACTGGCCGGCGGGGATCGGTGCCGGCGGCCGGGATCGTGCAGACACCGCCAACGCGGATGGAGGAATCGATGAGTCTTGCCTATCTGCCCAGCCCGTCGCAGGGGGTCTGGCATCTGGGCCCGTTCCCGATCAGGGCGTACGCACTATGCATCCTGGTAGGCATCGTGGTGGCGGTGCTGATCACTCAGCGACGCTGGGTCGCGCGATCCGGTAGAGCGGAGGATGTCCTCGACGTCGCGGCGTGGGCGGTGCCGTTCGGCATCATCGGGGGCCGCCTGTATCACGTGATCACCGACCCGCAGCTGTATTTTGCGCCGGGCCGGAACCCCGTCGCAGCCCTGTACATCTGGCAAGGCGGTCTCGGAATCTGGGGAGCCGTCGCGCTCGGCGCCGTCGGCACCTGGATCGGCTGCCGCCGGCGCGGCATCTCGCTGGCCGCGTTCGCCGGCGCGGTGGCCCCCGGCCTGGTTCTTGCCCAAGCCATCGGCAGATGGGGCAACTACTTCAACCAGGAACTCTTCGGCGGCCCCACCAACCTGCCCTGGGCGCTGCTCATCGATCCCGGCAACCGTCCCGAGACCACCCCCGACATCTCCCTCTACCACCCGACATTCCTGTACGAGTCGCTGTGGTGCGTCGGCGTGTTCTTCCTGCTCATCTGGGCAGAGAAACGATTCCGGCTCACCGGCGGCCGCCTGTTCGCGCTGTACATCGCCGCCTACACCCTGGGACGGGCCTGGATCGAGTCCTTGCGGGTCGACGACGTCAACCACATCCTGGGTCTGCGACTCAACGTGTGGACCTCGATCATCGTGTTCCTCACCGCCGTGAGCTTCCTGATCGCCACTCGCCGACCTGGGCAACCAGGCCCTGATGCGCCGGCCCCGGCCGCCGACGAGAAACCACATCAGCGAAAGCGAAGCCGACCTCAGCCGTTAGCAGCGAGAGCCCGCGGAGGTCGTCCCTATCTGCCGGGTCCACGGGACTAACTAACCGGCGAGTCATCGCCTGGCCTGGCAAAGCCCTGTATCTGTAATCGATGGTCTCTTCCCTCGTCGCGCGCCCCTCGATGTGTGACCGAGGGGCGCGGATGAGGCTCCGATCAGAGTCGGACGGTCCGGCTGGTCGCTGAACCGATCGCGTCGGTGGCTACGACCAGGACGCGGTACTTCTGCCTGATGGCCAGCCTGCTGACCGTGGTGCTCGCCGTCGCGCGGTAGATCTTGATCGTCTTCCATGTCTTACCGGAGAGACGCTGGATCCGGACGGTCTGCCCGACCGCGCCCGTGATCTTCACGCGCATCGCCGTCTTGCTGTGGCAGGTGGCGCTCACCGCAGCACTGGCCCGGAACGTCGACGCTGCCTAGGTCACGGCGGTACTGGTGGTAGTGGCGGGCACCTTGAGGTAGACCGAGTAGCGGCCCTTGACCGTATAGGCGTCGCTGGTCACCGCCCCGCCGGCCGACGTGGTTCGCATCTTGCAGCCGGCCGGGTCACAGACCTGGACGGTCTTACCTGCCCAGGCCTTGCCGCCGGCCTTCACCGTGAAGACGACTCGGACCTTGGTGCCGTAGCGGACCGTCTGTGCCTTCACGTTTGCGGTCACCACCGGCTTCACCAACGGTGGGGCCGGCGCGGTCGGGGTGGGCGAGGGCGGAGCCGGGGGCACAGTGGGGGCTGGCGAAGCCGGCGTGGGGGTGGGGGATGCGCTGGGCGGCTGGGCTGGCGTTTCGGCAGGGGTGCTCGGGGCAGGCGCCGGTGCTGTGGTGGTCGGTGGCGGCGCCACCGTGGTGGGCGGCGGGCTGCTCGATGCCGGAATGCTCTGTTGCGGAGCGTCCGGGGCTGACGGGTCGGTCGACGGTGCCGGGTCGGTGGTGGCCGGGATGATCGCGGCCAGTGCGGCGGCGGCATCCACCCGGCCGTACCCGTAGTCACTGTCCTTGCCGGTGGTTCCCAGGTCGACCGCGGAGATCTGCATGGCCTGCTGGACCTGGTCGGGCGTCAGCGCACCGTCGTAGCCCTTGAGCAGTGCGGCGAGGGCAGCGACGTGCGGGGCAGCCATCGAGGTGCCGCTCATGGACACGTAGGCGCTGCCCGACGCCTGCGGGTAGGTGCTGATGATGGCGCTGCCCGGGGCTGCGACGTCGATGTAGTCGCCTCGGTTGGAGAAGCCGCTGTACACGTCACCGGAGGTGGTCGAGGCGACCGCGATGACTCCGTCGTCGGCGGCCGGGTACGAGGTGGGGCTGCCGTTCGCGCGGCTGTTGCCGGCGGCGGCGACCACGACGACGCCTTTGCTGCGGGCGTACGTGATCGCGGTGCTGACCGCGCCGCTGGATTCGGTGCCGCCCAACGACATGTTGATCACCTGAGCGCCGTGGTCGGCGGCGTAGACGATGCCGGTCGCGGTGTCGGACATGTAGCCGGAGCCGTCGGCGTCCAGCGCCCGGATCGGCAGGATCTTTGCGTGCGGGGCGACTGCGGTGACGCCTGTGCTGTTGCCGGTCACCGCGGCGATGGTGCCGGCCACGTGGGTGCCGTGCCCGTTCGGGTCGGTGCTGGCACCTTCGGTGCCGGCAATCAGGTCGATGCCGGGCAGGACCTGACCGGCCAAGTCCGGATGCCCGGCGTCGACGCCGGTGTCGATCACCGCGACGGTGATATCGGCGCCGGTGGAGGCCTGCCAGGCCTGAGCCACGTTCATGGTCGCCAACGACCACTGCTGGCTGCGGTAGACGTCGGTGCCGGTAGGCGCGTCGAGGGCGGTCACCGGCGCGTCGAGCTCGACACCGATCGCCCCCGGCGCCTGCTGACCGGCCTCGACCGCGGTGATGGCGGCGGCCCGGTCGCTGACCTGCCGGACGGTGACGACCGGCCGGCCGGCAGCGTCACGGGCGGTGCTGAGCACGCGCACCGGCCGCTGCGCGGAGACGATCTGCGGTACCAGCCGCTCCGCGTTCTCGGTGAGCCCGTACGTGACAGGCTCCCAGCTCGTGGTGCCCGACGGCAGCGCGAACGCGGCGACGGCAGCCAGCACACCCGTCGCCAGAGCACCAACGGCGTAACGGCGCATGTGAACCTTCACTCTCGCTGTGCCTTCCAGTCATCGTCGAGACCTCAATGTCGGCAGGCCACCACGATCGGCAAGACGATCACGAGTTGCAGATGAGTTGCCGCGCAACCGGTGGGACCAGCGGTACGCCGATCCCGCTGCCCTGGGCTACTCCGCGCGGGCACCAGCGACGTGATCGGGGCGGTAAGACCGCGATCGCGGTCAGGGTGGCGCGAAGCGATGCGAGGATCTCGCTGCCGGCGGCACTCCCGAAACGGTCAATGCCAGCGACGCTCACATCAGCTCGCGGCCTGTTCGCCCCTTCCGGCCGCGTTCTTTCGGCACTTCGAGCCCGCCGACGTCCCGTAACCCGTCGCGAGCTCCGGTGTGGCGCCGACCGGCAACGGGGCCGGGTGGCCGGGTGGCGGCCGCAGTGATCCGGCGCCCGCCGAGATGCTCGTGGCGTCGTACCACCACGGTGCGGCTGGAGCGGCCTCAGTGCCACGACCGGCGCGCCAAAGCCGTTGACAGCTGAACCCGCGGCATTCTCCAGTTCGGCCACACCGGCGCATCCATGGCGCACGCGCCGATTCACCGATATCCGGGCGGGGTGGCCGCTACACAACCGACCCGCAAGCAGGCCGAACCAGAGGACCTGGAATGTTGGCCTCCCCGGACCCAAGGAACCCTTCTCCTGCGTACCCGCCACGTCGCCGGGCGGGACACACCCGCGGTTCGAGGTCGGTGAAAGTCATCTGGCATCGCCGGTGGCACGTCGGGCAGGATCGGCTCATGGCCGGTCAGGACAGTGGTAAGATGGTTCGCCCGGTTCGGGCGCTATCGGACGACCTGCCCCGCCGAAGCCACCAACTGCGTAACAGCAGCGGGTGGGGGAACGACTGCGCGGTGGTCGCGGCGAAGTCACTGTCACTCCGGCTGGCCTACGAGTGGAAGATCGTCGCGTTGATGATCAACAAGTCGGCGGCGGGGGTAATGGTGGCCACGGCCCGACGAGCACGACGTGTCGTCAATGTCGCGCGGCGCGGGCGACGAGCACGGTGGCGAGGATGACCATGGCCGCGAGGCCGGCGTAGAGACCCCAGCCGACCTGCTGGATGAGCCCGTCAATCCGAATCAGCACCAGATCGTCTCGGACGATGTCTCCGACGTTGCGGGACTCGGCGTCGGCTGCAGACCAGCCCATTCCGCCGCCCGTGTCCAGTGGCGAGAGGCGCATCCACGTCACGGCAGTGACCACGACGGCACCCGCAGCGAGACCGGCGGCGAACCAGCGTAGTGCGGCCCCATATTGACCCGGGCGTAGCCCGGCCAGGCCCACTCCGGTCGCGAGCATGCAGGCGGTCGCCGCTGCCGCCCACCAGGTGGACGACTCCCAGGCGGTCGCCGAATTCGTAGCCCAGCCGTCCCCGTCCGCCCAGCCGGTGCGGAACCACGGCAGCAGGCTGGCACCGAGAACCAGCAGGCCTGCGAGGACGAGCGGCCAGCCTCGACGCATCAGCTCCACACAAAGGAGATATCCCTTTTCGCGCACAATGTCAACAATAGAAATCTATAGATGTTTTTGGCAGGCTGGCACTCGCATCAAGCAACGTCGACGCGGCTACGGGGGCAGCGGCGATGGTGGCACGTGCGCGCCTCACCATGCCCTCGTTCTCGCACGAGAGGAGCATGGGTGAGAAGACTTCGATCCCGGTGCGCGGCTTTGCTCGCCGCGGTCGTGGCCGGCAGCGGTGTGATTCTGGGAGGCACCTCAGCGCAAGCGGCAGTGCCGGCGCCGGATCCGGTCGCCATCGGGCAGGCCGAGGAGAGTGATCTGCAGGTACTGGCGACCGACGCGGATACCGCCGGCACCCAGGTGAAGATCCGCACGTTCAAGAGTGGACTGCCCGCAGCGGTGAAATCCCAGCGGTGGACGTTCGAGGTCGTCGTGGCGGGCAGCCGGCCGACGTACCGGATCAAGCACCTCTCCTCCGGGCTGTGCCTGCAGGAGGCGGCGGCGCGGGACGGCGCCGATGTCGTGCTCGCCGCGTGCGGCACCGGCAACAACCAGCGGTGGACGAACGGTACCGCGCAGTCCTGGTCACCGGCCGGGTTTGACCTGCGTAACAAGGCCGACGGGCGTTGCCTTGACCTGTACGCCAGTGCGGACGGCCAACCGGCCACCATGTGGACCTGCGCCACGGTCTATACCACCCAGTTCTGGCGGGTTCGCACCGGCGGGTTCGACTGCGGTTTCCGGTCCGAGACCGGGTTCTGTGTGACCAACCAGCCGCCGGTGCACGGCGTGATGCTCAACTTCCGCCAGCAGCCGGTGTCGTTCAACGGGCCGCCGTCGGACCCGGAGTGGGGTTCCGGGTACAACGAGATGTCCAACCAGGTCAACTGGGATCCGCTGGACTCGAGTAACGGCAACCCCGGCTTCGACTATGCCGAGATGGGCTGGCGTGGGGCGTACACCTCGGACACCGGTAGCACGGCGCACGGCGCGTACTGGCTGGAGGTCGGCGTCGTGGACGAGCAGTCGACGCAGGAGTTCCATGCCATCGTGCGGCCGGACTCGACCCTGGCCGACGGCTCGATGCACACCTGGATGAGTCTCGGCAACGACGCCGGCGAGTGGGACGTCTTCTACGACTTCAACCACGTGGGTACGACCCGCTTCGCGGCCGGCAACCGCACCCGCGACCTTGAGTACGGGCTGTTCACCCAGTATGCCGAGTACGCCTCGCTGGCCACTCCCTTCGAGAACCGGCTGCAGCTGCTGGACGGTAACGATGTGTGGCACCGGCCGGCTCTGGGCCAGGTGTCCGGCTTCCCGGCCAACATCTGTGGGCTGCCCGATCCGTTTTCGCTGGAGATGGGTGAGACGAACACGCCGCCGTACTGCTTCACCTCCTCGGTGGCGGCGCGGGCCACCGGCGAGGTCGACCGGGTGACGCTCGGTAAGCCGGCGCCCGGCTCGCTGGCCGCCGCGTCGCCCACGCCGGTCGCGGTCGCCCGCACCGTCCACAACGGTGTAGACCAGAAAGCTCTGGCCGGCTGCCTGGGTGAGGACCCCGCCCGCTGCCTGGAGACCGTCCCCGGCCTGGCCGAGTGTGTCGCCGCCCGCGGGCAGTGCAACGCGTTGCCCGCGCGGGCCGGCACAGCCGCCCAGCGCCGCACGCCGATCACCCCGGTCAAGGCCCGGGAACTGGCAGCCGCCGACCTGCGCGCCAAGACCCTCGGCAGCCGGGTCGCCACGCTGACCGCTGACCGGCTCAGCCGCAGCGGCGTCAAGCTCGACGGCACCGCGGCCGACACCCAGATCCACGTCGTCACCGGTGGCACTGTCGTCGAGGGCCTCGGCAAAGGGTCTGATCGCACCTACCCGGGCTACACGATGGCCTATGACGCCGCCGACGGCCGCCTGCTCTACGCCTGCCTCGGCGCGACCTGCCCCCGGAAGGATCTCTCGTGAGAAGGACACTAGCGGCTCTGATGACCGCCGCGATCGCGGTGCTCGCCACGGCCACCCCGGCCACCGCCGCTGTCCCCCGGCCTGATCCGGGCGGCTGGATGGTGACGAAGTCCTCCGGCGGCACGCCTACACCCACCAATGCGGCACCGCAGACCAGCAGCGCGCTGCCCGCCGCCCTGCCGCAGGACGACGTCAAACGCATCTGCCGAAACGAGCACGCCGCACAAGCCTCGACCCAGCAGGGCTGGATGATGGACCGGTTCAACCGGTGCCACATCGGTCACCGCAAAGTCGAGCTGCGGTGCAAGGGCTGCACCACGGTCATCGCCAGCGTCGAGTTCGACTACACGCTGGTCGGGATCGCACAGAACGGCAGCCGCACGGTCGACTTCTACCTGAGCTTCGACAACTGGACGCCGCTCGGTGGCGCCGAGCGGGAGACCACACCGATGCGGATCAGCCTGACCGGCTGCGGGACCCTGATCACCTGCAACCCCTCCCGCGCCGAGGTCACCCAGCCGCTCGGGCAATGGGCCGCCGTGCCGAACATGTGGGTCACCATGACATCACCGGACAACACCGGCATCGGCGCCGACTTCCGAGCGTCGGCGCTCGTCCGGCTCGGGATGGCGATCCTCCCGGTGAACCCGCAGATCGACCCGTGGATCGAGAACGACATGACCACTGCCGACATCCGGTTCGACTCGGCCGGTGCGGTAGCCGGCAAGCACCACGGCGCGGTCTTCTCCGACATGATCCCCACATACGATCTGGCGGCGATCGCCCGAGCCGACAACTGGGAGTCCGGCGTCGAGGAGTCGATCCAGCACATCGACGACGCGTTGCACCACCCGGTACGTACCTGGCCCTCCTTCCTCGGCAAGGCCCCGCCCGGCGAGTACCGGCCGTCGGCCGGCGCCAACCAGCGGCCGCTGCATCGTCTGGTCGACAGCAGCCTGCAGAACACCAACCGGGAGTGGGCCCGCAAGGTCTGTGTCGACGTCTGGGGTGAGGGGTCGGCAACACCGAACCTGAACTGCGACGAGTACCCGATGGCGTCGACCCGCGAGGGCGCCTACACCGGCAGCGGTGGGGCCGACGGCAACAGCAACGGCTGGCAGACCTGGCACGGTTCGGCCCGGTTGATCGGCGAGGTCGACAACCAAGACTCCGGCCGACTCTACCTGAACAACGGCTTCTACCAGCCGCAGCGCATCATCGACGGAGACGCGTTCTTCGTCGCGATCACTAGATGACACCGCGGCGCCGGCGGCCCAAAGGGCCGCCGGCGCCGTCCCAAGAGAGGTTTCACCGATGAGTACGTCAGCCGAAGCCGTGGTCGACACCGCGAACGGCGTGATTCTGGTACGCGACACCGGCATCGACACCCGCGCCGACCAGCGGGCGGCGGCCGAGGCCAGCCGGATCCCGGGTGGCCGCGGTCGCGGCCGCATGATCGCTGCGGCCGGCACGGTGCTGCAGATTCGCTGCGCCCACCAACTGGCCCGTCCCAGGATCCGTCTTGAGGCCCACCCCAACGAGGGTCCTTACCGTCTGACCGTTCTGAGCGGGCGCATCGGCGTCGACACCGGCGACGGCATCACCTGTGAACTGCCGCTGTCTCCCGGTACCTACCGCGTCATGGTCGAACACGACGGCCGAGACGAGGTACAGGCCGCCGCCCGCCAGGTAGAAGCACAAACCCAGTACGCCGACGCCACCACAACCCACTCCGGCTGGCGCAGCCTCGACGGAATCGAACGCTTTCGAGTGCTCCTGCACGTCGAATGAGCCCTCGCGGCGAGCTGATCCAACCGTCAGGGCATAAGGCCGCAGGGTTGGTGGGCAGTACGACAGCTACTCGTCAAGCGCCGCAATGAGGCCGGCGAGAAGGGTCTCGATGAGGCTCTCTTCGTATGCGGCGACCCCGTTGGGACCCATTATCTGCTGCAAGGTTGGGGCACCGCGGTGTGGGTTGCAGAGCGTCGCCACCGCGGCTGCGCACCAGGCGACTGCCACCAAGCAGCGACAGGATGCCCGCATCCGCCGTACGCCTATGGCCTATGCCAGGCCATGCTCGGTGCACGCTGACGCAACTCGGTCGCTGTATGCGCCGACTTCGACCAACAGTGCTGACTGACGCCGCCCAAGAAACGGCGAGTTCCTCGTCCGGTCGCCCTCCACTCCGCCGCCCGCCATGGGTGCATCAGCCGACCGGCGGTACTACCGCGGACAACCTGGGACAACCGCAGCCAACTTCCGCGCCCTGCCACCAACCGCGATCATGGATTCACCGGCCCCGGAAGGACCGGCCAACCCAGCCAAGATCACCGTACGGGCGTTCGTGTCATCGAGGTGTCGTGATCATCCATATAGGAGGATGCTGTGCATCGACGTTCTGCATCACCGACAAGGAGACCCGTCACGTCGAGATTCGATCACTCAAGCCACGAACGCCCTGCTCAACCAAGATCCCCGACAGCGAGGTCGACACAGAGGGAAGGCTTAAGAGCTGTCGAGTGCGAGCAGGCCGCGAAGATCGGCCGGGATCCCGAGGTAAACCGTACGCGCGTACGTGCAAAAATGCGTGTCACGCCGCCGCGAATGCATCGATGTCCGTACATGCAAAAGGCCAGCTACGCTGGCCTTTTGTTCTGTCGGGCTGACAGGATTTGAACCTGCGACCCCTTGACCCCCAGGGGCTATATAACGATTGGGTTAAGTAACATCAACTTGTGCCATTCTGTACGCAGATCAGGACAGAACGACATCGCTGTGCCGTCCGATTTCAACCAATCCCGGAGAAGTTGATCAAAGCTGTGACCAGGCATGTGACCACGCACAGTCAAGTGCGGTGCCTGCCGTTCGGTCCAAGGAAGAATTCCGGAGAGAGGAATCCAGTCGTGCGCTGCCGAATATGCTGACCATTCCCGCGCTGGCAAGAAATTGCGGGTTCGAGTCTGCTCAGGACGCGGGAACCGGGTTGGCGCCTCGGCCACTTGACAGCCCATGAGAAGCGCACCCCTCCCCCACCACGTTTGGGCGAAGCGATACAAATCGAGCCCGTCCTACGAAATAGCATATCGCCATTCAGGCCTACCGGTCATCTTCACGGCCTCTTCTTGGCCATCAACGTGGCCATCACCGGGTACCACTGTCAAGGGCGAAGCCGTGCTGAAGTCAGTTCTGCCAGGCGGACGCTCGGGTGCGGTGACCAGCTCGGCGATCCGGTCGCCGGCTTGCCGGCGCCGGGTGGCGCTGACCTTTGCGTAGTAGCGCATAAGCGTGGCCGGATCATGGCCGAGCCTCTCGGCGACCTCATGGATGCCGTAGCCGGTGTCGAGCAGATTCGACGCAAGCATGTGCCGGATCTGATGCGGGCCCAGCGGCCTGACCTTCGCGGCGACGGCGAGCTGGTTGAACCGGTCGGTGAGATTGTCCGGCCGCATCGGCTGACCCGTCCGCCCGGTGAACAGATACCGCGACGCCGACCCCGACGCCATCGCCTCAAGCATCCCCAGGGTCACCGCATCCAGAACCAGCGTCCGGAAGCCGTTGTGCGACTTCGGTGGCTTCACCCGTGTCCGGCTGCCAGGATTCTCGACCACGATCTGCCGCCGCACGGTCAGCGTGCCCTGATCGGGTTCCAGATCACCGCACCGCAGACCACACAACTCGCCACGCCGCAGCCCGGACACCAGCAGCAGCCGCCACATCGGGTACAGGCGATCCTCGACGACATGCTCGCCGAACCGGCGGGCCTCGGCCAGCGTCCACACCAGCCGCTCGTCGTCGCTCTCCCGCGGCTTACGTGTTCCCAACCGGCGGCCGAGTTGTTCCTCGAACGCCTTGGACAAAACCAGGTCCAGGGTCCGCAGACTGGTACGGGAGTAGCCCGCCGCTTCCAGGTCGCGGTAAGCGTTCTCCACCATCCGAGCACTGAGCCGCGACGCCCGCACCCGGCCCACATACGGGTAGATCAGATTGAGCAGCCACATGTAGTTGTAGCGGGTGTTGGGTTCAAGCTCCTGCTCACGGGCGAGCAGCCAGCCCTCACAGATGGCCCGCATCGTGTCACTCGGCCGCGGCTTCGGATGCCGCGCATCCCGCTGCCGGCACAGCCGGTCGTACACGACCTTCGCGGCCTTCACCGTCACGAACCCGGACCGCCGCGCCTGCATACGGATCCCGCTGCTGTCGTTGCCCAGCTCCAGACGGAACCCGAACAACCCGGTGACCGGATCTTGAAAGATGGGACTGGTCTCGGGCATAGCCCGCACCTCGACTCCAATAACGGCCCCTCCAAAGAGGAGGAGCGTTCACCTTCACCAACGACAGGAATCGACGACGGCAACTGCCGAGCCCCAGGGTGTCGCTCGAAAGGGTGAAACACCGCCGCTTGGTGACCGAGCCACAGAGGCTTCAGCGTCTCGGGAGGGGACACATTCTTCGCGGTGGATGACTCCATCAAACCCGGGGCGGAACAATGGGTCCTGATCGTCACGCCGGCAGCACGACCGGATGGAATCCGAGAGACCGTGAGGCCGTGCGCTGCGGGATCTACGGGTCAGCGCAATCATTCCTGCCCGTCGTCAAGCCCTCAGGCTTGCGTTGCGCGCCCTGTGTACGGCGACGTCCACGAGAGAGTGGGTCCGATCACCGGCGGAAAGGGCGCCGTCCGTCGCGTGGCGTGGCGTTCCGGAAGGGCTTGAACCATGCCTCGGGCCGGTAGTCACCGATCCGGAAGCGCTGGTTCTCCTCCGACTCCGGGTCCTCGATACCGTCCAACTGCTCGTCGAACAGATGCAGGATGTCCTCGTCCTGCAGCAGCACATCGACGGCAAGATCCCAATCGAAGTCGTCATCATGCCCGGGCAACAAGTTCAGCTTCTCAGGCGGTACGCCCCAGCCGTCCGCTGCGGCTCCCTGCGCCGACCGCAGTATCACGTGCATCGCCATCTCCTCACCCGGGCACGTCGCCAGCGGCAACTGGCCGGCGGCGAGGTCCGCGGCAAGGTCATCGAAGGCACGGGCGGCCTGGCGCCGCCACACCGCATCCTGACCCCAGGTGATCCGCGGGTAGTCGGCGAACACGGCCCACCCGCCATCCTTCTCCGACACCACAGCGTCGCCGAAGTGCTGGACGTCGTCGTAGGCGAAATCGGCATGTAACTGCGCGACCGCCCACAGGATCGCGGCCAACCGGGGCGTCATCTGAAAGCCGGAACAGTCCTCGCAGTCGTCCGCCCCGCAGCGGCAAAGGGGAAACAGGGTGGTGAAGTCCGGCATCCCTTCAGCACCGGATTCAGCCGCGCCTTCATCGTCGACCGACGTTGTCGAGCTGACCACCTCGGCCCCCACGGCGTCCTCGAGGATCGCATCAGCATTGACAACCCAGCCCAGGGCCGCCGCAACGTCGGCATGCACGTCGGCATGCACGTCATCGTGTTCAGCAGCGCGAACCTGATCGGCGCTCCGGTCGCCGTCAGCGACGAACCCAGCCTCGGCAACTCGATCGAGCGCCGCCCTGCGCAAGATGGCCGCATCGGTGACCTCGACCAGCACTTCAGCGGTGATCATGAACCGGCGCCGTGCTTCGTCCATGACGGCAGCATAAGCCGCTGGTGACGGCCAGCGGCTGACCCGGGAGTCCGGCGAGCCCTTGATGGGTTCCGGTCGTGTCGATAGCCCTGTCTGCCGGCACAACCGGTTGTACTCCGTCTGCGCGGACTCGTACGTGACGAACCCGGACCGCCACGCCTGCATCCGGACCCCGCTACTGTCGTGACCGAGCTCCAGACGGAACTTGTTCGGCCTGGGGAAGAAGTGTTCGGGCGAACCGTTTCCGACCGGTGGGGTCAGTGCGACCGCCAACCGCTGGGCGCCGCCGATCAGCCGCCAGAGGCTAGGCACCCATGCCTGGAGGGATAATCACTTGCTGGCGGTCTCGTGCGACGCACACACCGTCCTTCACGATGTAGACCTCGACGTAGTGACTCCCTACATACGATGTCGACTCGTGTCTGCTTGTGCCGCCGAGTTCCACCTGCCCACGCAGTTGACGTCTGTCTCGTGCTTCACGGCCGGTGTTCTTGACCTTCCAGTAAACCGAGTACGGCTGTTCAACGCTGCACTCGGCCAGCGTGAAATCGATGGTCCGGTTCTTCCCGACCCGGTCGCCGCGTGCGGGTAGGGCATATGACCTCAAGACTCCGGCTCGTCGTACGTGGCCGACAAGCCGGACCGACTCGGTCAGCCGGACCGGAATCTGCTTGGCAGAGTTGATGAACTGCTCGCCTGAATCGTCTCGCGCGGCGCTCGCCTCGACGGTGTTCGCCGGCGGAGCTTGGAATCCGTCGCCAAACACCGCCTGCCAGGCCGCGAGGCTTTTGGCCTGGTCGGGTTCGTCGTACGCGTCGCGGACTTTGGCGGTGTAGCTGTGGATCTGCCGACGGAAGTTCGCGTACTCATCCTGGTCCCAGCGCTGACTGAAATCCTGTCCGGTGCCGGCTGGGTCGTAGATCGGTGGCATCCAGTAGTTCGCCTGCAGGTAGGCGTCGAGGTCTTCGAGGATGTGCACCAGAGCGGTGGGAATGTCGCCGTAGTAGCCGTCCTCCAGGTCGGCATGCCACGTTTCGATGCGTCCGCCGACCAGAATGGTGAGCAGAACCGACTTCACCGAGAACATTGTCTTGCTGTCGCGCAGGTACTTGAGGATGCGCAGGATCGCCGGGAGTCGGCCGCCGGTGGCTCGTGTCTTTCCCTCCAACCAGGCGGTGAAGCCCTCGGGGTCGGTGTGCTCCCAGTCGTCGGTCTTGTTGTTCGTGATGTCCTTCCGCGACTCGACGAACGGGATGACGTCGACGTGGAACGGGTCGGCGTAGTCGATGAAGACGCATCGGGTCCGGCGGTGCGCCATCTGCCGGTAGCGGCCGCTGCCGCGGAAGGCCTTGTACAGCTCCTGCGTGTACTCGGCCGGCGTCCACGACGGGTGTTCCTTCATCGCGAGCAAGACGTCGGCGTCATACTCGCGTGACCCCACTGGCTTGATGATCGTTCTCTGCGCGAAGGAGCCCTGCGGGACAAGGTCGATGAAGAACTCGCCGAAGGTTTCATGGCCGCGCAGGAAGGACGCGAGCGCATCAACGCGCTGGTTGAGCTTTTCGATGCGAGAGTCGTCGAGATTTACCGTGCTGGCGAGGAAATGCTTGAAATAGGCGTGCAACTTCATGGGGTGACCTTGAGGGCGAAGGTGTAGCCGCCGTCCGGGTTGCGGTCGTACACCCGGAGGGGCGGGTGGACGTCACGCATCGGTGCTCGCCCGATAGCGACGGCGGCGGTGACGGGAACCGCGGGGAAGACATCGATGGACGGCAAGCCCGGATGGTGTGCTTCCAGGTGTGCCAGCAGGTCACGCCACCCGCGGGTGAAGTTCGTCAGCGCGGCCGAGGTCGCCAGCACGTCCGTACTCGGGTGATGCCTTGGGGATGCAGTTGGTAGACGGTGACGCTGCTGTCGATCTCTGGCGGCAGCCGGTCCTGGTCGATGCTTCCGGACACCGAGAACAGGACCGCGACTCTCCGCGGATCATTTCCGTGCCGGAGGGTATGGAAGGCGAATTCCGCGGTTGCCGCTCCGGGCGTCCAGCCCCAACCACCGTCGCGGCGCTTCGGGTACACCTCGGTCGGGATCGTGTCGTCGAGCAATGCGCCGAGCGTGATCAGCAGCGGTATCCGGCCGAACGCGAAGACTGAGATGTGGCGCACCCTCTCTTTGTTGCTCTTGGCGCGCAGCAGGCGAAGGCTTTCGACGATCATGTCCCGGCCGGCGTTCCAATACGCCGCGGTGGCCGACTTCTCGCTGGGAAGTGAGCGGAGGTCCACCTCGAGTTCGTCCGCACCGAGCAGGGCGTAGTCAGGAAAGCGCCGGTCGGCCAGCAAGGCCTGCGCCACTGTTTGGGAGGTCGCGCTGACGCATGCCCCGCGGATCATGCCGATCACCCGCAGTACCGTTGTCTGGTCGTCGACAGCCAGCGCGGTCAGCTGCTGGATGCGTTGCTCGTGGCGCCGCTTGATGTCGTGCAGGGTGTTCTTGTCGAATACCTCCCAGAGGCTCTTGTCGTCGATGACCCGGTGCTGGTCGTAGCAGAGGAGCATGAGGTTCGCTTCGTCGTTGCGGGCCTCGGACGGCAGTGGGTCGTCACCGCGAGGTGAGCCGTCCTGGGTGGACCAGCCAACGATGTGGGCGAGTTGTCCGACGGACACGTCCATGCCGGTGAACGCGTCTTTGACCAGTAGCCGGTTGCACATCGTGCATCGGCCGCCCGCGGCTACCCAGACCCGCAACGCGGTTGCCGCGGGAATGGTCCGGGTTTCACCGATGGGGCCGACCGCCCGGTTCGGTGGCGGTTTCTTGCCGCTCATCGATAAGCACTCTTCTCTTGAATGGGCGGTCGCTACCGCCGGGTTCCACCAGGGTCATTGCGTTCTGGGGTAACTGCTGGTCACGGCGGTGATGAGGTCGTGTGATCGGCGGTCGGCGCGTCGGTTGGCGCGGGCGATGTTGGTGGCGCCGTTGATGCGGTGCCAGCCGATCGCGGTGTTACGCAGGGTGGCCATGACGGCGGGTCCGGTGCCGGTCCGGGCTTGGTGAAGATCCTCACGGAAAGTGACGTCTCTGACGTTGTGGACCTGGTTCTCGATCAACCACTCTGCCCTGGCCCATTTTTGCAGGTCAGTGGGCTGGGCGTTGGCGGCGCTCAGGGAGGTGATCAGGTAGGTGGTCTCGCGGCTGGTCTTGCCGTCGATGGTGCGGGTCCGGGTGATCCGGGCGGCCTGCTGGGCTTTCGGGAAGGCGATTCCGCCCGGGGTGTGCAGGGTGACGGCCTTGACCGTGCGGGTCTCCTTACGGCCGTGCCCGCGGTCGCGGGTGCGGTCACCGACCGGGATCTGCGCCCACGGCAGGGTCTTGAGCTGGGTGTGAAGGGTGGGCTGGTTCCCCTTCGCCTGCAGCAACAGGTGTGCTCCGCGGCGGGTGATCTGCTCGGCGTGATCGGTCTGGGTATGCATCGCGTCGGCGACGAACAGGACCCCGGTCAGGCTGCCCAGCACGTTTTCGACGGCGGTGAGCAGGGGTGTGAAGGCTGGGATTTCGTTGCTTTTGGTGTCGACGGTGACCTGGGCCAGGACGATGCCGGTGCTGGTGTCCAGCGCGGACAGCAGATGCACCTGGCGGCCCTCGGGCAGGCGGGCGCCCCGCAAGGTCTTGCCGTCGACGGCTATCACGGTCCGATAGCGGCGTGGCCGGGCGGGTGCCGGCGGTGTCCGCGACCGCAGCCAGCCGGCCAGAACAGTGCTGACCACACTCGCGTCGAGGCGGGTCAGCAGCCGCCACATCGTCGTGCCGGCCGGCACGCCCCGGGTGAACCCGAGCCGGACCTGGTCGGGCTCGTCGAGGTCGTACAGCCAGTCGGCGATCGCAGCGAACGAGGTGGCACCGGCCAGGACCGCGCAGACCGCGACTGTCAGCAACGCCACCAGGGAATACCGGGTCCCGTGCGGGTTACGCGGGTCCGGAATCCGGCCCAGGGCTTCGGCGAGCCCGGTGTGTTCACTATCGGTGACCGGTGATGGTGGAGTGTCGGAGCCGGGGGTTGTCACGGTCAGTGCGCGAATCAGAGATGATGCCATCGGCGGGTGGAGTTCCTCGGTGGTCGTGCAGCGTGAAGAACTCCATGATCACCTTGAGGGCTTCACCCGCTTCCACTGCCTCCACAGAGGCCGATCACCCCACGAAATCCCTGTTCAGCGGGTCAAGGACCGAGAACGCAACAGCCCTGCGGGTTCCACTGGTGTGCGGTGTGGTTAGGCGATACGGCGCAGTGCCCGGGGCAGCCCGGGTACGCGCTGTATCGGTTTCAGGCCGCGAACGTCGTACGGAGTTTCCTGCGGTTCGATGATCTCAAGCAGGGTCGCCGGCATCGTGTGTCTTGTGGTGAGTTCGTCGATCGTGGCCCGGCAGGCCAGTTCGGCGGCGGCTACCACTGACGTAGGGGGTGTCAGGGAGACGGGATCGTCGCAGCCGTGCTCGGCACCGGTGGCTTCGCCACGGGCACGAACCGGTGGGTGGTGTCGTTCCGCGCCTCTTAACGGGAAGCGGTCCACCCGGATGATGCCGCCGTGCCGTTCCACGCAGACCGAAACCACGGGCCGTCCGGCGATATCGCTGGCCCAGGCGAGCAACGCGGTGGCGCGCGGGTCGGCGGAGGCGTCGACGACGAGATCGTGCTCGCGGAGCAGGGCGATAGCTTGCTCGGGCGTGGTGAGTGTCGCGTGCCGGGGTTCGACGTGTGTGGTGTCTAAGCCGATGGTGGACAGCTTGCCTTTGACGGCGAGCGTCTTCGGGTAGCCGACCCAGCTGTTGCCCGCGAGGTGGCGCACAAGGTTGCCGGGTCGCAGTAGCTGCCCGTCGAGCAGCGTGAGATTCTGCACGCCGTGCCGGAACAGCAGGTCGGCGACGAACGAGCCGACGGCTCCTACGCCGACCACTGCTACCCGATGAACGCCGAGGTCGTGGGCGGCCGGGTCGGCCCGCAGCATCCGGGTTGTCGTGCTGGTGTCGGCTGATTCGCAGGCGCGGACCTCAATGGTGGCGCCCAGGCTGGACGGCGGGCGCACCGTCAAGGCGAGCACCCCGCTGGCGCCGGATCGCCGGTAGTGCAACACCAGGAATTCCACGGAGCCGATGGAGATGAGGTGGGCGATCTCCGCCGCATCCGCACCGAGGAGTGGGTACAACGAGGCCCAGTCTCTTATCGGTGTGCCGATTTCGCCGATGTCAGCGATCCACGCCAGGCGCCGATATCGGCGGCCGGGGGTCGGGGCGTTGCCGGGTTTTCCGCCGGCTTTGCGGCGTCTGGGCTGGGTCGGGGGCTGCCGCTTCTCATCGGTGACTGTCACGCCCCGGCCGTCGGTCTCGGTGCGGGTGCGTACGCACCCGCGGGTGATGGTCAGCGACGACATGTCGTAGAGCAGCAGCAACAGAGGATCAGCGGCCAGGTACCGCTCGAGGTCGCAAGCGGTGTCGTCTGGCCAGCCGGCTTCGGTCTGGTGCAACCAGCCGGCTACCTTGCTCAGGAGCAGCGCTGGCTCACGCCAGGGTGCCTTCTCCACTGGTGTCTCGGCCGGCCACAGGCACAGCGAGCCGTCGTGGTTCTGGTGGAAGGTAGGTGTAAGCGGGATACCGGCGTCGATAACCCGGATCTGCGGCGGACCGAACGGCCAGGCGGCGGTGAGGGTTATCTCGATCGTGGCGGTCGCTGCGACGCCGTCAGAGGGATACCAGCGCAGCGGGCCGCGGACGGTGGCGCCGTCGCCGGTGAAACCGGCAACGGCGAGAACGCGGCGGAAGCGGTCCCGTTCGGCGGTGAGTCCGCGGTTCCAGGCCTGGGTCATGCGAAGCGGTCGTTTCCCGCGGGCACCCGCGTGGTGACCATCGTCGTCCGTGTGCTGGACGTCCCGGTGGCCAGCTCTTGTCTGGCGGCGTCAGCGGCTCTGGTCCCGAGCGCGAATTCGGTCCGGCGCAGGACCTCGTCGATGTTCTGGGCGTCGCCGATCGCGGTGAAGTCGCGTTGCGCCGCCTCGATCCATTGGAAGAAGCGCTGGGCGCGGATCGGATGCCCGATCCACCGGTCCGCGAAGTTCTCAGCCGGTGCCACGGGGTTGGCGATGACGTGCCTGCCGAACCGGGATTCGACGTGGTCGGGCATCTGGCCGACGATGTGGCACAGGACGGTGAAAAGGTCGCCGGCCGGCTCGTACGACAACGCGGCCAGGGTCGTGATGATGATCGAGGAAGGCCGGTTGGCGGGGTCACCGATGAAGTAGAAGTCGCGGTGCCGCTTGAGCGCTTGGACCGTGCGCTGCAAGGTGGTCTTGAAGGCGTTACGCGGCAGGCGGTCGATCGCCATCTGCCGATGTTCCGCGATCCAGGCCGCGCCGGCTCGCCACTCGTCGTCCAGGACGCCGAAAAACCAGTTCGCGTAGTCGAGGGGGGCCGAGGGGTGCCACTCGGGGCCTTCGGTGTCTGTCGCCCAGATCCCGTTGGGTCCGGCATCAGGGCGGGGAATCGCCGGAAGGATGTCGAGGTGGAACGGCAGCGTATCGTGGACGAAGGTCCAGCAGCGGCGTCCCTCGTCGTCGAGTTTGAGCTCCAACTGGGGACACTCATTGGCGAAGTGGTCCAGCGCATCGCCGAGGTCGGCCTTGAGGGTCGCGGATGCGATTTGCGACATGTCGAGGTCGCGCCGGTACACCACGTCCAGGTCGTACTCGTCGTTGCGGTGGATCAGCGCGGTCACTGTGCCCAGCTTCATGGATCCCTGCGGGTACATCGCTCCGCCGGTGCTCGGCCAGTAGCTGCGCAGGTAGTCGGAGATCGCTTGGTACGCGTCTTCGGCGATCTTGAATTGATCCTCCGGGATGTCGAATGACTCGATTCCCGCTCCCAGCACTTGACTCAGTTGATCGTCACGGTCGGCGTTCATGTAGATCCTTTCTGGCGCGCATGATGATCCCGCGATCAGCGCAGGCTCATGTCGGTATGGGTAAGTGACAGCGGGACGGTACCGGTCGCCTACGACAGAATCGGCGCACGAAAGATCAAATAGCCGTGCCGGGTCAGGTCGGCGAACACAAATCCTCGTTGCGGATCTTCATCCATGCTCGACATGCGATGGTTGTGCCATCTGTTGCGCCTCGAAAGCGACGAGTGGAGTGGGAAAGATCAACACTGCGATCGGAATGATTTCGCTCAGGCACTGTAGGGGTACGTCAAGCGCGACGATCTTTATCTGCGGTGCAGCACGACAGAGGGTGAGGGCTGCCGGTCAGGTCATCCGTGTGTTCTCATACCGGCATGCGTCCCGTGCCCTCCGAGATCCTCGCCCAACTCGAGTTGGCGGAGGCCGCCAGACGGGAAGCCACGGCCGCCGAGGCGTTGATGCCGTCGTCACCGGGTCAGGACGAAATGAGGGAGGGCGCGGAGGTATTTGCCAGATGGCTGGCCGGCCAACTGCAGTCGGGGCTAACCACCTGCCGGGGACTCGTGGTCGCTGTTGCCAAGCCGGAGACGGGCAGCCGGCCGGTGGCTATCTGGGGTTTCGCCGAGCGGGTCACCTATCGGGCCTTGACCGATCTGCTCATGACGAAAGCTCAGCACGAGAACGACCGCAACAACGAGGCATACCAGGCCTTCGCTGTCGCCCCGCTGCGGTACGCCGAGACTCAATACCGTCGCTCGGACACACGTAGCAGCCCGTTGTTTCTATTCCAGCCCGAGGACGCGATCGTCCAGTACGTCGTAAAGGCCGACCTCGCATCGTTCTACGACTACATCGACCACGACATCCTCGGCCGGGAACTGCTGCTGCGAACCAGCGACCACGAGAGCATCGCGTGTCTGCTCGACCTTCTGCTCGAGGTGCAGGGACGCCGATACGGAATCCCTCAACTTCTTGAACCCTCAGACCGGCTCTCCGACCTCTACGCAAGCCGGATACTGCGCGCCATCCGCCGCAAACAATGGCCGGCCTGGCGGTACAACGACGATTTCCGGATCGCAGCGGAGACGTTCGAGGACACCAAACGTGCCCTCGACGACCTCACCACGGCCGCCCGCGACAACGGGTTGGTGCTTAATGAGGCCAAGACTCGCACCCCAACGTTCATCACCTATTGGCAGGAGAACCACGTTCCTGACTACGTCGACGCCACCGCAGACATCGACCCCACGTGGGCGATCGACACGTTGAATTCCACCGTGACACCGCGGGAGGTCGCTGCGGGAAGCAGCATCGAGCTGCCGATCCATCTACAGGAGGCCGACCGGGCCGCCACCCGTCGCATCCGGCACGCACTGATCAGACTGTCCGACCCGACGGAGTCACGCGCCGTCGAGGTGATGGCGAAAGTGGAGCACATCGTCGCGTTCGTGCCGTCGACGACGCCGTACGTCCTACGTTATCTACGGGCGATGGCCTCGGTCGACCATTCCTCGGTGACTGGCATCGTCGAATCGCTCACCACGGACGTCAGTCTCAGCGGCTGGCAGAGGCTCTGCCTGATCCGGACGATCCGAGAAATCGGCCTGACCGATACGCAGCCGTTCACCGACTGGGTGAAAGAGCAGCGGGGGCAACGCTACGAACCTACCGTCCGTGCGGAGGCCGCCCTCGCTCTCGCAGCCGTGAACCTTTTCGAGGTCCAGGACGTCGTCCGCGCACTCGACGAGGAACCATCGGCGTTGGCGAACTGGTACCTGGCCTGCGCCCTGGAGCTGCGCCGGCACCGCACCATCTCCGACGAGACCTACGACGCCATCCGCGACGACAGTGGCCTGCACGCGGCGATCTTGGCATCGTCGTGACGGCGGAACCCGTTCAGCTTCAACTCGCCGAGAACGCGCTCGAGGACATCATAGGTACCTTTACCCGGCACACGATGGCGGCGGCTGGGTATAAATGGAATCACCTGCGGCACCGCATCATCGACGGCCCCGCGGGAGACGGCATCGCAGCGGAGCGCGCCGCCTGCTGGCTGCGCATGATCAGCATCGTCGAGATCTTCGGCGAGGCTCTACTCAGAGAACTCGACGGTGACACGGCACGGCCGGTGCCCGGCAGCTGGAGCCAGGTCACGAATTTCCTCAAACAGCGTCACTACATCGATCTACACGATATTCCGGGTTGGGACCGCCTCGAAGCATGCTTTCTCGTTCGTAACGCCATCGCCCACGGCCTCGGGCATTTCACCGCCAAACAGGTCGAGAAAGGAGTTCCTCGCAAGATACGCGGCGCCGGAGTCGCCGTCCGCGACGGTATGGTCGTCATCACCGCGGCGTCCCTCGCGAGCTGCGCTGATGTCTGCCGCAGGTTCATCACCGACCTCGACGCATATCCACAAGTCGGCCGTCGCCACGGTTGAATCCGTGCCTTGCATCGGCTTCCCTCACCGTCGAAAGCGGCGCTGGCAGTCAGACCAGCGAACTTGACCAGGAACACATCATCAATGCCGAGGCCGACCGCCTGCATCCGAGGTGATGCCGCACGTCGTGTCGCTCGCGAACCGGACTCCGCAGATCGGCGCCGGTCCCGTGTAGTTCTCACTGGTCCGGTGCTGCGGCAGGCTGGCAGCCTCAATGCACCACCGCGGGCCGTGCGCTCCTCCGGAATCGTTCCCTGGGATCTCGCTGTCACGCCGACGGCGCTCACGGATGCTACGGTCCAAGCAGTTCAGCGACTGCAACAGC
The DNA here is from genome assembly GCF_900104725.1 of Actinoplanes derwentensis. Classification (NCBI taxonomy): domain Bacteria; kingdom Bacillati; phylum Actinomycetota; class Actinomycetes; order Micromonosporales; family Micromonosporaceae; genus Actinoplanes; species Actinoplanes derwentensis. The sequence goes on along the minus strand of NZ_LT629758.1, from coordinate 10,109,718 downwards.
GCTGGAGCAGTGGCACGGTCGGTGTCATCGCGCCGGAGGCGCGCATCGCCGGCCTGCGGGCCGCGCTGAACAGCGTGCCGGTTCTGACGGCGACTCAGTTCAAGGGCCTGGAGTGGGATGCGACAGTGCTCGTCGATCCGGACGGTATCGCCGGTGAACCACGCGGCTGGAACGGCCTGTACGTAGCGCTCACCCGCTGCACGCAGGAACTCGGACAGATACGCGTCGTCTGATGCGGTGCAACGGTGTCGCTCGGCGGTCCGAGGCCGGTGCCGCGGTCGAGAAGCTACCCCTTGGTGGCCTGCCTATGCTGCTGGCTAACGTTCAGCCGTTGACCGGCTCGGCGGCACCGTGCCGTAGTGCTGCTCCGGCGTCGGGCGATCGTCAGCGGCCAAGGCTGCAAGCTCAACTGGTTCAGGACATCATTGGAACCGATTGGTCAGCTCGCGCACTTGATGGATGGCGCTGTGATGGGAGAGCGCTGAGGTGCGGCGGCGCATGAAGAGCCAGGTGATCCAACCGGCTCCGATGATGAGGCCGAAGCTGATGATCCGGTAGAGCACGACGGCGGCGATCGCGGTGGCGGTGTCTATGCCGGCTGCGAGGAGACCAAAGATCAGGGCGTTGTCGATCACACCGAGTCCGCCGGGGATGACGGTTATGGTTCCGGCGGCCATACCCGCGCAGAAGGCCAGCAGGAGTGGGGCGGGGTGGATGGGGTTGTCGCTGACTGCTCGGAAGCACACCCACAGGCAGACGGCGTCGAGCGCCCAGTTGAGAACGGCGTATGCGGCAGCGGCGGCGCCGTGCCCGGCGGTGAGCCGTGCGGATCCGAGCTGGCTGATGAAGCCGCGAAAGCGGTCGAGGCCAGACTCGTCCGGGTGGCGGCGTAGGCGGTTGATGGGGGTGAGAACGGCTCGGGCCAGGGCTTCCATCGTGGTGGGACGACGGGTGATGTGCAGGACGCCGGGCACCACGGCGGCTGTGACAGCGATCAAGGCGGCGAGGCTGTACCACCGTGGGGTGCCGCCGGAGATCAGCGCACTGGCGGCGGTGATGAGGGCGAGGGCGGTCGTGGACAGGATGCCGGACAGCGCAATGCACCAGGTGGCGATGGCAGGGGTGGCGCCGAAAAGGCGCAGCTGCTGGTAGTTGAACTGGGTGGAGAACGCAGGGCCGCCGGGCAGGGTCTCGTTGAGGGAGTGGGCGGCGTAGGCGAGGGCGACGTTGCGGTAGAGCGGGACGTGCAAGCCGGCGGAGAGAAGCAGGCGGCGTTGCATGCGCGCGTACATGGCCATGGAGACCAGTGCGGCGGCTACCGCGCCGGCGAGCCATCCCGGATGCGGGGCGCGTAGCTGCGACAGCGCTGCTGACAGCGACGGCCAGCCCAGCACGAGTTCAACGGTGAACAGCACGATCGCCGCCGTTACCGCACCGCGCCGCATCCACGTGGCGGCCGGGCGGTGCCGGGTGCCCGCCGAGGCTGTGGTGGGTTCGATGGACACGGTCGTTACCTCGTGTTTCGGATCGGCGCACGACGGCTCGCCGCAGCGACGTCTGCTTGTTCTCAGTTCTGCGGGATGCCGATGCTCCGGGCAGACGCTGGCAATTTTGTGCATTTTAATGAATAAACTAAAGACTGCGATGTATCTAAGCTTCACGGTTACAGTGCGCGCCGGTCCACATTTCCCGCGACGGCCTCCATCGACCGTTCTACCCTTACCTCATTTGGTTCTGAAGACTCGCTTAGCTAAATAAATCGGCCACCGGCGCGCGGAGCCGGCAAGTCGCCAACGGTGTCGCATTGCCATTGGTCGCCGACGAGGATGGAGCCTGATTGGATTGGAGCCCACCGAGGGCCGATCGCGTGTCAGTCTTGTGAGGGCGCGAGCCTCTCGGCGAGTTTCCAGAGCTCAGGAAGTGCGTCTGTAATGATTCGCACTGAATCGCCAGGCATGCCTGCCAGCGCCTGAGCCACGCCGGCGTACAGAGTTGTGTCCGTCTCGTGCGTGGCCGCATGCATTTTCGCGGTGGGGTGCAGCTGTACATATCTGCGATCCGCGGGGTCGGGGACCCGAGTGAAGTAGCCGTCCTTGACCAGGACAGTGACGAGGCTACTGACGTTGTGGGCCTGCATGCGCAAAGCTGCTGCCGCCTGCCGGACGGTGATTCCGGGTTCCGCGGCCACCAGGCGCAGCAGCTCTACTTGAGCCGGCGGCCGCACGTTCTCGCCGGTGGGGGGCCGCTGCGATTGGATGAGTCGACGGTGAAGGGTCCAGACCAGCCGGGTGAGTTCTTCAGGCATTTCCGCAGCGGTCACGGTCGGCCATTCTATCCAGTGGGCAAGCCCGGGCCGGTGTCAGCCGAGGTCGCCTGCAGCGGTCGATTGAAGGGTGGGTGACGCCCGGCCGCCTCGGACGGGACGGTCCAGCAGCCGGGCGTCACCGGTTCTGGGGCCGGTCAGTCGAGGCCCCGGGCCGCCGATGGCGTGGCGAGCACCGGCGCGTGAGCGGCGTCTTCGGTGGCCGGCCGGTGCAGGTGGTGGCCGGCGTGCAGGAATTCCCGGATGCGAGTGATCGCGTGCGGGTGGATGCGGTGCATGCCTTTGCGGTCGTACCAGGTCAGTCCGCCGAAGCCGAGGATCAGGCTGATCAGTAGGCCGGTGAGCAGTAGGGCCCAGCCTCGGTTCAGGCCGGCATCGCCTTGGGCGTCGAAGTAGATGATGGCGCGGACGCCGTCGACGAGTGCCCGGATGGGTGCGAATTCGCCGAGGGTGCGCCAGAAGGCGGGCATCACCTGCAGTGGGACGGCTCCGCCGGAGACCGGGATGGCGCCGGCGACGAAGAAGACCATGGCTGCGATGGTGCCGATGGCGCCGAACAGTGAAAGGACGACCAGGGTGCCGATGCCGATGGCGCTGATGCCGGCGACGCTGTAGACCCACAGCAGGGCGGTGTGCGGCAGGTCGAGGTTCAGTGCCAGGGTGCCGGCGGCGATGATGGCGGTCGCGCCCACTACCGCTGCGGCGACCATCACCAGGCATTTGGCGAGCAGGGTCTGGCGGCGGCTGATCAGTTCCGGCAGTTTGACCTGGCGTACCGGGCCGAGGTCGGAGGCGTTGAATCCGAGGTCGGCGTCGACCATGGCGTTGATCAGGTTGGCGCCGAGGAACCCGATCATCATCAGCAGCATGGCGTAGAAGAACGCCGTCATGCCCATACCGGTGCGTTCGCCGAGCGGGGTGCCCTGCTGTTCGGAGATGGTGATGGGGTCGGCGAGCAGGAGGGCGTTGGCGGCGGCGATCGTCGCGCCGGTGCTCTGTGCCTGCTGCGACAGGATTCCTGCGGCGTATGCGGATCCGCCGCGAACGGCGGACTCGGCGATCTCGTTGCCGATCGACGAGGCCATGCTTCCGGCGCCGTGGTTGGTAAGCACGGTCACTTCGGGGCGTTGCGGGGCGGCGCTGACCAGAGAGAGCATGCGACTGGTGTAGTCCTCGGGCAGCACGACCGCGGCGAACAGCTGGTCCTTGCCGATGGCGGTCTTGACGGCTTCAAGGGAGTCGTAGGTCTTCCACAGGACCGCGTCCTGCGGCTGCTGTTCCTGGGCGACAATCCCGGCGACCACCTGCGTGCCGAGGTTCTGCTGGATGCCGTTGACCTGGGCGCCCTTGTCGAGCGAGACCAGTCCGATGGGTGCGTCGCGCAGGTCGGCCTGCGGGTTGGCGACGCTGCCCGCGAACACGATGGCGATCACGAAGATGGTGATCGACAGCAGTGCGGTGGGCAGGAGCCAGGTGCGGGGGGCGCGCAGGAAGCGCAGTGCTGTGAGCGGCGTGGCCGCATGGCGGTGATTGGGGGACGGCATGAGAAAAATATACCTCTAGCACTAGAGCTAGTTTCTAGTCGCGATCACTGTGGGTATCGGCACACTCGGGCCGGCCGTCCCCCGTCTGTCGTCACCGCACGGTGTGGACCAGGTGCTTGATCTCCTGGAACTCAGTGAGAGCACGCACCCCGTTGAGGCGACCGATACCGCTCTGTTTGAAGCCGCCCTCCTCCATCTGGTCGCGGATGACGCCCCAGCCGTTGGTCCACACCGTTCCCGCATCGATGCGGCGGGCCACCCGCAGCGGCCGGTCCACGTCCCGGGTCCAGACCGAGGCCGCCAGTCCGTACTCGGTGGCGTTCGCGCGCGTGATCGCGTCGTTCTCGTCGTCGAAGACCTCGAAGGTGGCGACCGGGCCGAACACTTCCCGCTGCACCAGCGGCGCCTGCACGTCGTCGACCTCGATCAAGGCCGGCAGGACGAACGCGCCCGCCCCGGCGGGATCGGCCAATCCCCCGCGGACCAGGATCGAGCCGTACTCGCCGGCCTCGTCGATCATCCGGTCGATGCGCAGCGCCTGCGCCCGGTCAATCACCGGGCCCATGTCGGTCCCCGGGTCGTCGCCGGGGCCGACCTTGATCGCCTGCAGTGCGGCGATCATCCGCGTACGCAGCTGCTCCGCAATGCCGCGCTGGACGAGGATGCGGCTGCCGGCCATGCAGAACTGGCCGGCAAACGTGGTAATCGCAGCGGTCAGGGTCGGCACGACCACATCGAGGTCGGCGTCGTCGAACACGATCATCGGTGACTTGCCGCCCAGCTCCAGCGAGCAGGGCTTCAGTCGCTTCGCGGCGTCGGCCATGATCCGGCGCCCGACAGCGGTAGACCCGGTGTAGCTGATCACGTCGGTGTCCGGGTGTGATACCAGCAGGGGCGCGCCGTCGTTGCCGGACTCGGTGAAGGCGTTCACCACGCCGGCCGGCAGGCTCTCGGTCGCCGCGATGATCTCGTACAGCAGTCCGTTGGTCAGCGCGGTCTGCGCGGGCATCTTCATCGCCACGGTGCAGCCGGCGGCGAGCGCCGGCGCGAACGATCGCACCGCCAGGATCACCGGGGAGTTCCAGGGGACGATCACTGCTGCGACGCCGAGGGGCTGGTGCAATGTCATCGAGTAGCTGCCGGGGGCGAGTTCGGCGGCCCGGCCGGCGTCGGTCAGCGCCAAGGCGGCGTTGTAACGCAACTTCGGGATCGTGGACTCGATCTCCATCGCCGCGTCAGCGAGCTTCTTCCCGTTCTCCCGCGACAGCAGCTGGACCAGCTCGTCACGGCGGGCGTCCATCCGGTCGGCCATCTCCAGCAGCGCGCGAGCACGCATCTGGCGGTCGTCGGCCCACGCGGTGTCATGGAAGGCGGTCCGGGCCGCGGCGACGGCGTTGCCGGCGGTCACGGCGCCGGCGTCGGCGTAGGTGCCGATGACCTCACCGGTGGCCGGGGCATGAGAATTTCCTACCGCGTGGCCGTCGCTCCACTGCCCACCGATGTAGTTGCGTGCGTAGGGAAGCGTCATCGGTTCGCCTCGCTCGGCTCGTCGTCGAACACGACCACCGGTTTGATGGTGCGCCCGGAACGGGCATCATCGACCGCTTGGTCGAGCCGCTGAACGGGATAGAGCTCGACGAAGCGGTCGTACGGCAGGCGGCCCTGCCGGAACAGGTCGATCAGGGCGGGAATGAAGGTGATCCGGTCGGAGCCGCCCTCGGTGACGCCGCGGATGGTGCGCCCGTCGATGAGGGCGTTGACGTCGAAGGAGGCCCGGCTTCCCGCGGCCGGTGCGCCGACGACGGCGACGGTGCCGTACGCCGTGATGGCCGTGGCTGCCAGTTCCAGCAGTGCGGGCACGCCGGTGGTCTCGACGATGTAGGTGACGCCGCGGCCGCCGGTGATGTCGACGAGACGTTTGCCGAGGTCTTCCGTGCCGGTGTCGATGGTGTGGGTCGCCCCGAGTTCGGTGGCCAGGTCGAGGCGGGACCGCACGCGGTCGGCGGCGATCACGGTCGCCGTCGCGCTCAGCCGGGCGGCCATCACCGCGGACAAACCGACAGCTCCGGCACCGAACACCGCCAGGGTGTCGCCTGGCCCTGGCTGAAGCAGGTTCAGCACGGCGCCGGCGCCGGTCTGGACGCCGCAGCCGACCGGTGCGAGAAGGGCGAGTTCACGATCGTCGCGCGGTTGTACGCGGACCACGCTGTGCGCGGACACCACCGCGTGCCGGGCCAGTGACGACTGGCCGAAGAACAGTGCTCCGACCGGTGTTCCGTCAGCGGTACGCGCCGGGCTGCTCCCGTCGGGCCGGGCGGCACCGAAGTTGCGCGGGAAGTAGGTGTCGCAGCGGGTGGGCTGACCGATGCGGCAGCGGGCGCACCGGCCGCAGGAGTTGAAGGACAGCACGACCCGGTCGCCCGGTTGCAGATTCTGGGTGCCGGGACCGACGGCTTCGACGATTCCGGCGCCCTCGTGGCCCAGGATCGCGGGTAGCGGCGTCGGTAGCCGCCCGGCGAGCACCGACAGGTCGGTGTGGCACAACCCGGTGGCGACCAGCTTGACCAGGACCTCGTCCGGTCCCGGTTCGTCGAGGAGAATCGGCTCCCAGCTGAAGGTGTTCGCGCCGGGCCTGGCGATGGCCGCCGTGGTGGGGATGGGCACGTGGATTCTCCCTTGATCAGACGGCTGAGGTCGTGGCGGTCGCCGCGGGTTTGAGGACGATCCGGCCGACGACATCGGTGCTGTCCTCCATCAGCGTGTGGGCCGCGGCGGCCTCGGTGAGCGGGAAGCGCGCCGCGATCGGCGTATGCAGCCGCCCGTCGCCCAGCAGCGCCAACACGCGCAGCGCGTCCTCGTGCCGGGCGCCACGGGCACCGACGATGCCGGCCTCCAGGCGAGTCATGTCGAAGACGGTGAACGGCATCGGCCCGGGTGGGTTCTGCTCCCCCGCCGCCGGGCAGAGGGTGCCACCCAGGCGCAGCGCATCGAAGCCGAGCCGCAGCAGGACGGCACTGGTCGAATAGTCGACGGTATGGTCGACGCCCACGCCACCGGTCAGCTCGCGGATCTGCGCGGCGGCGGCGTGGGCGTCGACGGTGAGGATGACATCGTCTGCGCCGGCGTCGCGCAGCCGGGCAGCGCGATCGGCATGTCGGGTGGTCGCGATGGCCCGGACACCGAAGATCGCAGCCAGTTGCAGGGTGGCCAGGCCCATCGGCCCGCCAGCGCCGGTCACCAGCAGAGTGTCTCCGGCGCGGACCCGCAGCCGATCGCGCAGAATCCGATGGCTGGTGCCGTAGGACCACAGCGTGACTGCGGCCTGTTCGAGGTCCACGTGATCAGGCAACGGCAACCACAGCCGCTCGTCGCGCACCAGGTAGTCCGCGTACGCTCCGGGCGCCTGATGTCCGGGGATGGCGATGCCGGTCGACAGGTTGCCCAGCCCCCGATACGTCTCGGCCGCATAGGGGTTCTCCGGATGTACGACGGCGACGACCCGATCACCCGGGCGGTGTGCGGTGACGTCCGTACCGACGGCCACCACCGTTCCGGCGGCTTCGCGGCCGAGCTGTTGCGGCATCGGGAACGGATCACGGCCGGGTAGTTTCGTGCCGTGCTGCAGGCCACGCCGGTACTTGAGGTCCCAGCCGGAGACGCCGGCGGTGTCGACGGCGACCAGCACGTCGGTGGGTCCGATCGGTGGCAGAGGACGGTTTTCGACGATCAGGTTGCCCGGTCCGCCGTGTTCGTGTACCCAGATTGCGGTGGTGCTGATCGGCGTCGTCATGCAAGCACCTCCCAGATGTCGGCGCCGGTCTTCTCGACGTCGGCCGGGCTCATCACCGCGGCGACATACCGGTCGGGTTTGACCAGCACGAACCGGCCGCGGGCGGAGTGCAGGGCCTGTTCCAGGGTGCCGTCGGCGTCCGCGACCGCCAGTCGGTCGGCGGTGTCGCGGGGTAGCCGGTCGTCGAAGAGCACGTCGATGCGGCGCAATGGAACCGGGAGTTCGCGCCACCAGGCGCTGGTGTCGAAGGCCTTCCAGGCGGCAGCCGGTACCTGCACGCCGATCACGGCGAATCCGGGACCGAGTACGTCGTCGAGCGGCACGGGACGCAGGCGCGGTGGTTGCAGCACGCGTGGTTGCGGCAGCAACGTCCCGGTCAGCTGGTGGGTGTCGAAGACGCATCCCTGGCGCTGCCGGGCTGCCGGCCGGAACCGCATCTGGGTCAGGTAGCGGCGCCCGGCCGGGACCGTCAGCATGGCGCGAACGGCGAGGTCACGGATCAGGGCTCGGCGACGGTTGGTGGTCATGACGACGTCACCGAGCTGCGCCGAGTACTTGACCATCGCGGTGGCGTGCGGCAGGCGTTCCTGCTCGTAGGTGTCTAGCAGGTGTGCGGAGGCTCGTTGCTGCCAGACCTCGTTGATCTTCCAAGCGATGTTGGCGGCGTCGCGGACACCCGAGTTGAGACCCTGGCCGGCGAACGGCGGCATCATGTGCGCGGCGTCGCCGAGCAGCAGGCACCGGCCGTCGCGCCAGCGGTCGGCGACGACCGCGTTGAAGGTGTAGTTGGTGGACCGTTCGACCTGTTGCTCGGTGATCTGCCGGTACGGTACGACCAACCGGCGGATCGTCTCGAAGTCGGTAGGGCCCTTCTGTCCTTCGCCGGGCTGCAGCCGGAATTCGTACCGGCAGCGGCCGTTGCGGCCGGGCACGATCACGGTGGGCCGGTCGGGGCGGCCGTGATGCATGCCGTATCGCTGATCATGGTCGTCGCCGGTGGTGTCGGCGACGAGCCACACCTCGTGGTGGCTGGTTCCGGTCATGTCGATGCCGAGCAGTTCGCGGACGGTGGACCGGCCGCCGTCACAGGCCAGCACCCAGCTGAATCGCCGGGTCTCGGCTGCGGCGGCAGGCTGGCCGGTGGGGCATAGTTCGACGACCGCTGCGGACTCGTCGCTGCCGCGGTCGAGGACCGCGACCAGTTCGGTGCCGAACCGGACGTCTACTTCCGGCCGGGACTTGAGGGCATCGAGCAGCACCCGCTCCAGCTCGGGCTGGGCGAACTGGTTTTTGAACGGGTAGCCGTTGCGGTAGGGCTGCGGTCCGCGGGCATGGAACAGCGGGCGGCCCTTGCGGTCGTAGTAGCGGGTGCCGGTGCCGGGCACGACGATGTCGAGCACGGCGTCGGCGAGACCGGCGCGCTGCAACGTGCGCAGCGACTCGTCGTCGAGACTGATCGCTTTGGCTTCGTCGCTGGTCGACGGGTTGCGTTCGACGAGCGTGACCGGTACCCCGGCTGCGCCGAGCAGGTTGGCGACGGTCAGCCCGACCGGGCCGCCGCCGACGACCAGCACCGGCAGGTGGTCCTGGGTCACGGGGTGACCACCGCCATCCAGATGGGTTCGATGCGGCTCTGCAGGGCGGCGACGGCCGCGTCGGCCTGCGCCAGCGGGAACCGGTGGGTGATCAGGTCGTCGATGATCAGAGCGCCTCCGGCGAGCAGGTCGAGCACTTCCCGGGCGTCGGTGCGGGTGCAGGCGCGGGTGCCGACCACCCGCCAGCAGTTGACCATGATCGCGATGTACGGCAGGGCGAGCGGGGCACGGTTGGCGCCCATGTGGACCAGGGTGCCGCCGGTGGCGAGCGCGGCCAGGCTCTGGGTGGAGGCGGGCCCGTCCGGGATGAAGTCGAGGACGGCGTCGGCGCCGTGCGGCGCCAGGGCCCGCAGGGCGCGGGTGAGGCCTCCTGTAGTGGCCCAGTCGCCCGGGAGAGCGTCGAGGGCGACGACATCGGTGGGGATATCGCCGGCCAGTTCCCGGACCGCGTCGAGACGTTCGGTGTTACGGCCGACGAGGATCAGGCGTGCCACGCCGAAGTGGGCGGCGAGTTTGATGGTGGCGGTGCCCATCGTTCCGGTCGCGGCGGTCACGATGAGGGTGGCCGCGTTGGGCAGGGCGGCGCATTTGAGGGCGCGGACCGCGTTGGCCAGGTCGTGGATCTTGGCGCCGACGTCGAAGCTGACCGTGTCGGGCAGGGTGTCGACCAGCCAGTGTGGGACGCGCACGTACTCGGCGAGGCCGCCGTCGTGGTAGCGGTCGTACAACGGCATGGGCGTCTCGCCGAAGGCGGCGTGGCCGATCATCGCCTGCTGCGGGCACATCATGTCCCGGTCGGAGCGGCAGAAACCGCATTCGCGGCAGTTCAAGTTGGGGTGGACCCGGACCCTGGCACCGACCGTGACACTGTCGACGGCCTCACCGATTGCGGCGATCGTGCCGGCAGCCTCGTGTCCGAGGGTGGTGGGCAGGTGTTTGAACGCGCCCTGGGCCAGCAACGTCATCATTCCCGGTGCCAGGCCGGCGGAGGCGACCTTGACCAGTACGTCCTGCGGGCCGAGCTCAGGGATCTCGATCTTGTCCAGGTGCAGTCCGGTGGAGCCCTGCTGGGCTCGGGCGGCGAGCATCGCTGTCATGGTTTCGTCTCCTTCACCAGGTGGGGTCAGCCCCGCAGGGCGGCCAGAAGCTGCGGCGAGTACGGTTCGGCGGTCTTGGCACTCGGGGCGATCTGAGGCAGCTCACGGCTGGAGTAGAGGGCGATGTACTCGGTGTCGGCGTGGCTGATGCTGGTGTGCGCGATGCCCAGCGGGATACGGACGAAGTCGCCCGGCTGTAGCTCGACGATCCCGCGCTGGGTCACCAGGGTGCGGTGGCCGCTGACCTGGTATTGGATCTCGTCGGCGTCCAGGGTGCGCCAGTAGATGCGGCCGTCGACGGCGGGCAGCCGTACCATCGCGAGCCGGAAGTAGGCGGAACGGTAGAGCCAGTTCACACCGTCGTGGGTGCCACGCAGCACCTGCAGCCGTTCCTCTTCGGTATGGACCTGCTCCAGCAGGCGCTGTTCGTCGATGGGGAACACGGTGATGTCGTGTCCCGGGGTCCCCAGGCATTGGGTGACGGCTTCGTTGATCGCGCTGGGTTCCCATCCGGGGAAGGCGGGAAAGGCCGGCTCGGACAGCCGGACCGCGGGGCTCTCTTCCCGAGCTGGAGCGGGGGTGTAGAAGAGCAGGTGGCTCTCCGTGCGGCCGTAGTTGTCGTGAGCGACTCCGCGCGGCAGCCGGGAGAATTCTCCGGGCCGGTGCTCGACGACACCCAGTTCGGTCATCAGGGTCCGCTCGCCGGCGATCTGGTACGAGATCTCGTCGACGTCGCAGTTGCGGTGATAGAACGGCTGCCGGTTGTCCATGGTCTGCCATTCGATGCGGACCTGGGTGTTCTCGTAGATGCCACGAGGCGGGGCGAACGGCTGCGCGGTGTACTCCTGCGGGACGTGTACGACTGTCAGCAGGTCGTGGTCGCGCCAGAGTTTCACGGGGAACGGGTTGGTGTGCGGCGCCGCCAACAGGTGGCTTTCGTCGCGTTCGATCGTGCGTTCCGGCTGGTCGGTGCAGACGACCTGGACGACTTCTTGCACGATGGCCATCGGGCTACCTCGCTTCGGTGAGTGGTGGATGACCCGGGGTGTGTCAGGCGCCGGCCGGCAGGTGCCGCTCGAGGAATTCGTGGGTGCGCTGCCAGGCCAGTTGTGCGGGCTCGGCGTGGTACATGTGGGGGCGCGCGTCGCAGGCGAAGGCGTGCCCGGCGTTGTCGTAGACGTAGCTGTCGAACTCGACCCCGGCGTCGGTGAGTGCTTTGTCGATCGCGGCGACCTGGTCGGCGGGGATGGTCGGGTCTTGCGCGCCGACGTGCAGCAGCATCGGCGCATCAATGAACTTCGCACGGTCGAGGACGGCGTGCGGGCCAGCGGCGATGCCGGGACCGTAGAACACGACGGTGGCGCCCAGGCCCGGGATCGCGGTGGCCGCGGTGAACGCGGCGCGTCCGCCGAAGCAGAACCCGTGCACAGCGGTACGGCCGGCCCCAATGTTCTCGGTGGTGCCCAGGTAGGCCAGCACGGCACCGACGTCGGTGATGACCGCTTCCACCCCGATCGCGCCGATCAGTGGCATCGCCTCGGCGTGCTGCTGGTAGTCGAGGGTGCCGACGCCGTTGCGGTGGAACAGGTCGGGAGCCACAGCGAGGAACCCACGGGCCGCGTACCGGCGGGTGATGTCCTGGATGTGGTCGTTGACGCCGAAGGCTTCCTGCAGCACGATCACGGCCCGGTCGGCTGGAGCCGCGGGTCGGGCGGTGTACACGCGCATCGGTCCGTCGGGAGTCGGCACGGTGACCCACTCGGTGGTGGCGGCTGATGCGGTGCTGTTCGGGTCGGCCATGAAAGGTTCCTTAGTCGATGAGAGAACTGCGGAGATTTCGGTGCTCATGTGCGGGGATGTGCGCAGAGGTGCGGGGCCGGCTCAGACGGAAAGGCGGGCCGCGGCACTGCGCAGTAGGTACTGCCAGCCCGCCTCGATCTGGGCCTCTGGCCAGCATTCGGCTCGTTTGGCGCGCGCCTCGTCGGGGTCGGAGTGGATGACGATCGGGCCGGCGGCCAGGGCCGCCAGGTGGACCTGGCAGGCACGGTCGAGCAGGACCGCATGCATGACGGCGGCGGCGACGCTGCGCCCGGCGGCGACCATGCCGTGTTTGGGCATGAGCGCGGCAGGGGCATCGCCGAGCGTCTCGGCGAGGCTCCTGCCCAGCGCCGGTGTGCTGACCAGGGCTCCGGTCTTGCCGAAGCGGGGCACGTCGTCGCCGCCGAACAGGGCGCCTTCGTGCGAGAGGGCCAGCAGTGGCACATCGAGCGCGGCGAACGCGACGGCGTTACGGGCGTGGGTGTGCACGGAGCAGACCAGGTCGGGGCGGGCCCGCAGCACTTCGAGGTGGATATGGCATTCCTTGTGGGGTTTGCCGGTCCCGGAGAGGACCTCGGCGTCGAAGGAGACCAGTTGCAGCAGTGCGGGGTCGACTTCTTCGAGACCCCAGCCCGGCGCCTTGATCCAGATACCGCGGTTCTGCGGGTCGCGGACGGCGACGTGTCCCCAGATCATGTCCCGGTGACCGGCCGCCGCCAGAGCGTTCGAGGCCCGAACGGTCAGTTCCTGGGCTTCGGCGGGAGTCATGAGCGTGGCAGGGCCTGGTAGTAGCGGGCGGCGCCGGGATGCAGCGGGACCGGGGTGACGCCCATGGTGGCCGGCTCCAGCGGGTAGGTGATCGGGCTGCGCTCCGGTGCCAGATGCCGGTACTGGCCTTCGATGAGGTGCCGGGTCTCGCCCAGCACCCACGCGATCGCGTAGGCGACGTCGTCGGGCAGATCAGCGCGAGTCAGGACGAGGAAGTCGGAGAAGTCGAGGGTGCGGAAGCTGCCGCTGCCCGGGAAATGCCCGTCGTCGACGGTCGCGGCCGGCCAGCTGTAGTCGTTCCACAGGCTCTCGAGCACATCAGCCTCGACTTCGAGGAAGTTCAGGTCGGGGCTGATCTGCTGCCAGGCCGGCAGCATGTACGCCTCGTGCACGATGGCGTCGGCGCGTCCGTCGCGGACGTGATCCAGGGTTTCGAACGGGCGCTCGTCCTCGAGGAACTGCCCGCCCCAGCCGTGGATGTCGACGCCGGACCGGTTCAGGATCTCGTGTGCTGCCAGGCCGACGTAGTTGACGCCGTCGTTGATCGAGGTGGCCAGCTTCAGCGGCGGCTTCTTCTCGCGCAGGTCGGCGAACGTGGTGACGCCCCAGGACTTGTGCACGCCCACGACCAGGCGGTCCCGTTGCGGTACGACACCCAGCGCACGCAACTCCGGGAACCCTTCCGTGCTGAAGACGCCGCGGGCGTCGAGTGCGGCGGTGGTGAACGCGACCGGCGTCGTCATCGCGACGTCGACTTCACCGCGGCCGACCGCACGCACGGAGTCGCTGAACCCTCGGCCGTTCCAGATGGCCACACGGGTGTGCGGGCCGCATCGGTCGGTGAGCTCCTGGGAGATCCACCCGCAGACCCGGTGCAGGTTCGCGGTGCCCCAGTCGCCGCGCAGATGCAGCGTCAAGGATCGGTTGATCTTCGGTTCCACAGGTCGTTCCCCTGCCGTCATGTCGGGTGACATGGCCACTTCCCCACCATCGCCGGAGTCCTATCCAAGAGGACTATGGTCCTGTTTTTTGAAAAAATCTAGTGCCGGTATGTCATCGGCGCGCAACAGATCCGGCATCCGCCGGTGACATGAAGTTCTATCACCTCTATAACTAGAGGTATATCCCCTGATCAGCACTGGACCGCTGAGCGATCCTGCTGTCGAACGTCTCAGGCGGTGCGGCTCGCGCCGCGGTCGGCGTGTTCGGCGATCAGGCGCATCGCTTCATCGCGGTCACGTTTGTCGAGCGCGTCGATCAGCGACGCATGCAACCGGCACCGGTCACGGAGGTGCTCATCGAGCGGCTTGCGGCCGTCGGCGCGCACCGATACGGTGCGGCGCTCGACGAGTTCGAGCAGTCCCAGGTACATCGAGCGCAGCAGGGCGTTCGGGCTGACCTCGGCGATCCGGGCGTGCAGTCGCCAGTTGGCCCGCACGAAGGCGTCCGGGTCGCCGGCGTCCACCGCATCCTGCATCTGGCACACCTGCGTGCGCATGTCCTGGATGTCAGCCGGCGAGGCATGCCAGAGCGCGTCCTCGATGAGCAGCGGATCGAGCGCGTTGCGGATCCGGACCGCTTGCTCGACGTCAGCGGCGCCGCCGTCGAGGGCGAGCACGGAATGCCCCAGTCGCACCATCGGCGTCTGCTCGGCGGCGAACAGGCCGCCCCCCGGGCCGGGCCGCACGGTCACCAGGCCGCGCGCCTGCAACAGGCGCAATGTCTCGTTGAAAGTCCCGACCGAGACGCCGCAGCGAGCCCGCAGTTCCTCCTTGGTGCCCAAGCGGGCACCCGACTGAGCACTGGCGACCAGTGTCGCCACCAGGTCGGCCGCTTGCTCGGCGCGCCCCTGCCCGGCCGGGCGCACCCAGTCACCGCGGCGCAGCGCCGGCGGATCGATGGGCTCGCCCGGCGCGCCGTCGCGCTTGCCGCCGTTCCGCGCCATCGCGCACCCCCTTGCGCTTCGCACCAGTGCGCACGGTCGCGCCCGGATCACTGAAATGATTATGACGAATATACCCCCTCCTCTTGACGGGCCGCGTAACCGGGATGCAGCATCGCCGTAATCATTATGATGATTTGGCCCAGGGGTTCCCATGCTTGGTGAGCAGGAATTTCGCGACCTCATGGCCGGCGTCTGCGCGCCCGTCACGATCGTCACGACCATTCAGGACGACCATCCGTACGGCACCACGGTCAGCGCGTTCGCATCACTGTCGTTGCGCCCGGCGATGGTGTCGATCGCGCTCGACCGAAAGTCCAGTGTGCTGGCCCGCATCACCGCCAGTGGACGTTTCGGCGTCAACGTCCTCGGCCACGCCCAGAGCGAGCTCGCCCTGGGCTTCGCCCGACGAACTCACGACCGGTTCGCGGGCGTGCCGTGGCGACTCGACCAGGGCCTGCCTCGTCTACTGGGCGCGCCGGGGTGGCTCGCCTGCGACGTGCAGCAGAGCGTCGAAGGCGGCGATCACCTACTGCTGCTCGGCGCGGTCACCCATGCCGACACCAGGTACGCCGCCCCGCTGGTCTATGGCCATCGACAGTTCGGCACCCACTCGGCGCACACCCACCCCACCGCACGCACCGTGACCGACCAGATCGCCGCCTGCGCCCGGTGACCACCGACTCGCCCGCCCGGAGAGGACCCACCATGAACACCCGAGAAGAGCTCGTCGCTCGCGCCGAGGCCCTGCAACCACTGCTGCGCGCCCACGCCACGGCCACCGAGACCAACCGGCGGGTACCCGACGATGTCATCGATGCCATCGCCGAGGCCCACCTGTTCCAGCTCACCACGCCACGCCGCTACGGCGGCCTGCAAACCGATATGCGCACCATGCTCGACGTGTCGGCCGCCCTGGCCGAGGGCGACGGCTCCACCTCCTGGGTCGTCACCCTCGTCAACGTCTGCAACTGGCTCACCAGCCTGTTCCCCGGCAAGGCACAGGACGACGTCTTCGGCGACAACCCCGGCGCCCGGGTCACCGGCGTGCTGAGCCCCACCTCGACCGCCACCCGCACCGACGGGGGCTGGCGCGTCTCCGGCCGCTGGTACTACAACTCGGGCTCCTGGCACTCCGACTGGGCCGTCCTGGGTGTGCCGCTGACCGACCACGACGGCGCCGTCATCGATCAGGCGCTGATCCTCGCGCCGCGCACCGACCTGACGCTCGAGGAATCCTGGTTCGTCGCCGGCATGAAGGGCACCGCCAGCAACTGCCTGATCGCCGACGACATCTTCGTGCCCGAGCACCGGGTGATGTCGGTACCCGCCGCCATCGAGGGCCGCTACCCCACCGAACACACCGGCGAAACCCTGAGCCGGGCGGCGTTCGTACCCGTCCTGGCGCTCGTGCTGGCCGGCCCGCAACTGGGCCTGGGCAGGGCCGCACTCAAGTTCGTCACCGAGAAGGCCGCCAAGAAGCCGATCTCCTACACCTTCTACGAGAGCCAGGCCGACTCGGTCGCGGTACAACTGCAGATCTCCGATGCGGCGATGCGCATCGACACCGCTCATCTGCACGCCTGGCGGGCAGCCGCCGACATCGACGAGGCAGCCGCCCGCGGCGAATACCCGGACGTGCTGAGCCGCGCCCGCGTGCGCGCCGACACCGGCTGGGTGATCAGCAACGTGCTGCAGGCCATCGACACGCTCGTGTCCGTGCACGGTGCTGCCACGTTCGCTGACGTCAACCCGCTGCAACGGATCTGGCGTGACGCCAACACCGCCGGACGGCACGCGGTGGCCGCGCCCACCGTCGCCGCCGAGGTGTACGGCAAGGCCCTGCTCGGCATCGACGAGAACATCACCCCCCTCATCTGAGCTCTTCCTCTGTACCAGGAGTCAACTGTGCGTATCGCCAACCTGTCCGGCCGTCTGGTCCTGATCACCGAACACGGCACCGCCGTCGATGTCGAGCAACTCAGCGAGGGCCGCTTCAGCGCCGACCCGCAGGCTGTGTATCCGCGGTGGGCCGAGTTCCGGGCCTGGGCCGCCACCGCCGAGCTTGCCGACGGCGTGCCGTTCTCCGCAACGGATCTGGGAGCGCCAGCGCCCGCTCCCCGGCAGATCTTGGCGATCGGGCTGAACTACCGTGACCATGCCGCTGAGTCCGGCTTCGCGGTTCCCGACGGCCTGCCGCCGGTCTTCACCAAGTTCGTCAGCAGCCTGACCGGTCCGGTGACCGATGTCGCTCTGCCCGCCGACGGCCAGACCGACTGGGAGGTGGAGCTGGTCGCGGTGATCGGGGCACCCGCCTATCGGGTCGCCGAGGAGAACGCCTGGGATCACGTGGCGGGACTCACCGTCGGCCAGGACATCTCCGAACGCCGCACTCAGCTCGCCGGCCCCGTACCCCAGTTCAGCCTCGGTAAGTCCTATCCCGGATTCGCGCCCACCGGCCCGTACCTGGTCACGGCGGATAGTTTCGACGATCCCGACGATCTGGCGCTGGGCTGTTCCATCAACGGTGAGGACGTCCAGAAGGGCCGCACCTCAGAGCTGCTGCTGTCGGTGCCGGTGCTCATCGCCAGGCTGTCGGCGGTCCTGCCGCTGTCGCCCGGAGACATCCTGTTCACCGGAACACCGGCCGGTGTCGGGCTCGGCCGCAAACCCCAGCGGTGGCTCGCTGACGGCGACGAGCTGGTCTCGTACGTGACCGGTATCGGTGAGCTGCGGCAGCGCTTCCACATCTGAGCCATCCGAGGAGGCAACACTCATGGCACTGCACCGTCTTTCGTCGGTCACGATGGGGGTACCCAACCCCGAGGAGACCGCCGGCTACTACACCGACTTCGGGCTCCGACCGGAAACCGACGGATGGTTCGCCACCCGCGACGGTGGCCGGCAACTGCGCGTCGTCGCCGCACCCACCCGTCGGCTGGTCGAGGTCCGCATCGGCGCCGACGACCCGGACGACCTCGCCGCCGCCGCGGCCCGCCTGAACCGGTTGGGAGTCTCCGCCCAGCTCGACGGCACCACCCTGACGGCCTACGAGCCGGCGACCGGCGTCCGTGCGGTACTGCAGTCCGAGGCTCGCGTCACGCAGCCGAGCACACCGGCGACGCCGTACAACGGTCCGGGCCGCATCGAACGCCGCAACGTCCGGGCACCGGGAATCGTGCGCGACGAACCGATCCAACCCCGCAAACTCGGGCACGCGGTGCTGGGCACCACCAACTTTACGGCGACCACGGCGTTCTTCCGCGACGGACTGGGCTTCAAGGTCAGCGACCTGATGGGGGACGTCGGGGCATTCCTGCGCTGCTCACCGGACCATCACAACATCCTGGTGCTGTCGGCCCCGGTGTCGTTCCTGCATCACACGTCGTGGCAGGTCGACGATGTCGACGACGTGGGCCGCGGCGCGATGGCGATGCTGGAGGACCATCCCGAACGTCATGTCTGGGGCCTGGGCCGCCATCACGCCGGCTCGAACTTCTTCTGGTATCTCAAGGACCCGGCCGGCAACTTCAGCGAGTACTACTCCGACATGGACTGCGTCGTCGACGACCAACTGTGGACGCCGGAGGTACACGAGGGCGCCAAGGGCCTGTTCAGCTGGGGGCCGCCACCTCCGCCGTCGTTCATCCGCCCGGAGGACCTCGCCGCGCTGATGACCGGATCACACAGCAGCTGAAACTGAGATCGGCGCCCGGCACGACACTGTGCCGGGCGCCGACGTGTGCGGCAACGAGGCTCAGACGGTCTTCTCCGGCAGGCAGACGTTGGATGTCTCGCCCAGGCCTTCGATCACCGTGCGCAGCGTCTGCCCGTGCTTCAGATAGACCTTCGGGTCACGGCCATCGCCCACGCCCCCCGGCGTGCCGGTGAGGACGAGGTCGCCGGGCAGCAGGGTGATGATGTCGCTGATGTAGGACACGATGTCGGCGATCCCGAACAGCAGATCCGAGGTCCGCGAGCGCTGCATCACCTCACCGTCAACCTCACAACGGATCTCCAGATCCGGCTCGGCGTCACCGAACTCGTCAGCCGTGACCAGGACCGGCCCGACCGGGGTGGTCGCCTCGAACGTCTTACCCGACAGGAACTCGCGCGTGCGGCGCTGGTAATCGCGGATGGTGACGTCGTTGGCGACGGTGTAGCCGGCGACGTAGCCCAGAGCCTCGGCCTTCGGCACGTGACGGGCCGGACGGCCGACCACGAAGGCCAGCTCAGCCTCCCAGTCAACTTTGTCACTGACTGTCGGCATCGTGATGGAGTCGTAGGCGCCGATCAGCGACGCGTCGTACTTGGCGAACAACGTCGGGTACTGCGGGGTGTCACGGCCCATCTCCGCGATGTGAGTGGCGTAGTTCAGCCCCAGACAGATGATCTTGTTGGGGTGCGGCACCACGGGTGCGTACACGGCGTCGATCACCGGCAGCCGCTCCCCCGCCTGCTGCGCGGCATCCTGCCGCCACTGCGGCCCGGTGGCCAGCAACGCGCCGACGTCAGGGTTGGCCAGCAGGACGTACTCGTCGCCGTCGAGGCGTGCCGCCCGGGTCTCGCCCCGGACGCGAAGTGTGGCCAGTCGCATGGGTCGTGCACCTCTTCTGTCGTTGACCGTTGCCGAGCCTCGATCGTACTATTGTTTCGTCATTCAGGATACGTGTCCTGAAAAACAGAACAACCATGAAGGGTGGAGTCATGGCGATCACCGGACTCGGCCACACCGGCCTCTGGGTCTACGACCTGCCGAAGATGCGCGACTTCTACGAGCGGATGATGGGCCTGACGGTCACCGACGAGGACGACGACCTCGGCATCGTGTTCTTCAGCGCCCGGCCCGACGAGGAGCACCACGAGTTCGTGCTGCAGAAGGGCCGCACCTCCGCCATCGGCGACAAGCAACAGCACCAGATCTCCTGGCGAGTGGCCTCCATCGACGACATCCGCGCCTTCCACCGCCTGTTCCAGCAGGAGAACGTCGAAGTCCAGCAGGAGGTGACCCACGGCAACGCCTTCGGCATCTACTTCTTCGACCCCGAGGGCAACCGCAACGAGGTGTACCTGCGCATCGAGAAGGACGTCCGGCAGCCGTTCCGCAAGAGCATCGACTTCGGTCAGGAGCCCGAGCAGATCTACGCGGAAGCCGAACGACTTCTCGCCGACGGCGGCGCCGCCTACCAGCCCGTCCAGTAGCACCGAACGCCTCACGCGGCGCCGATGCTAACTTGCTCGCATGTCAACATCGGCGCCGCGTGAAGCGGCTAGCAGCCAGGGATACCGGGTCCGGAACTCGACCGCGGACCGGGCCCTGGACATCCTGTTGATGTTCGACGACCAGCGGCTCACGCTGTCGGCCAACGAGGTCGCCAAAAACTTCGGCGTCGCCCGGTCTACGGCCTACCGGTACCTGGAGTCGCTGACCTCCAACGGCTTCCTGGAAGAGAACCAGGCCGGCAGCGGTTTCCGGCTCGGCCCGCGCGTGCTGGATCTGGCACGATTGGCCCGCAAGGGCGTCGGGCTGTCCGACCTTGCCAAGCCGATCATGCGCCGGCTGGTGGAGCGCACCGGCGCCCCGGCCATCCTGACGCGGCGCGCCGGGTCCGCCGTCGTCTGCGTGGAACGCGAGGAGGCCGGCCAGACATTACGGCTGTCCTACGAACGCGGCCAGGTGCTGCCGGTCAACGCCGGCGCCGCGGCACTGGCCCTGCTCGCCTGGGCCCCCGACGACGAACTGGACCGGCTACTCGCGGACCCACTGGCCCGCTTCACCGACGCCACCTACACCGACGCCGGCAAGTTGCGAGCGCATCTCGCCGACATCCGCGATCAGGGATACGCGGTCGGCCGCGGGGAACTCGACCCGGATGTGCTGGGCATCGGCGCGCCGATTCGCGGCGAAGACGACCGTATCGTCGCCGCCATCAGCATCGCGGCGCTCTCCCACCGGGTCCCCGACTCCGACCTCGACCGCTACATCGCCCCGGTACGCGAAGCGGCCGACACGCTCTCCGAACAAGTACGCATGCTGAGTATCTCCTGACGGCACCTACCAGGCCCTTGCGGTGTCCGTGCCTGCGGCTCCGTGATCGGCGCCCACCATGACCTGGTCACGCCCGGCACTCTTGGCGCGGTAGAGCGCGGCATCGGCCGTACGGAACAGGACAGCGAAGTCGATGTCCGTTCCGTAGGCGCAGCTGACGCCGAAGGAGGCGGTCACCGGTAACCCCGCGGGCTGCGCCCCGGCTACGGCCAGGCGCAGCCGTTCGGCGACCTCCGCCGCCTCGCAGGCGGGCGCACCGGGCAGAACGAGAACGAACTCCTCTCCCCCGAACCGGCACAGCAGATCCGAGGAACGCGCACCGCGTTCCAGCGCCGCCGCCGTAGCGCGAAGAACCGCATCGCCCCGGTCGTGTCCCCATGTGTCGTTCACCCGCTTGAAATGGTCGACGTCGCACACCAGCAGGGACAACGGCCATTGGTGTTGTACGGCTTCGCGCCGCAGGTCGTCGAAGCGTCTTGCCAGCGCGGCCCGGGTGAGCAGTCCGGTCAGCTGATCGAAGGTCGCCGCAGCACGCTGGTCGTGTTCCGCGCGGCTCAGTACGCCGGTGTAGTAGGCGGTGGTCACCAGCGCCGCGATGAGACAAACCACCACGGCGGGGGTCGGTGCCGGCGGTCGCGGCGGCGCCAGGATGCAAGCGACAGTCATCAGGACCCCGATCACGGCGGCGATCAGCGCCCCGGCCCGCCGGGGGAACCGGGCGCTGATACCGGGCCAGATGAAAACCGCCCACGGGACCAGCGGACTGCGTACGCCCCCGGTCATCGCGATCGAGACAGCGAGCGTTGCACCCAAGCCGAGGACACCCGCCAGCAACAGCCACTCCGGCTGCCGCACGTGCCGGATCAGCCAGGGCATCGCGACGAACAACGGCACCGGGAAGATCAACGGCAGCAACGCCCAGGGTCCCAGCCACATCGAGGAAAGCACTAGCGACAGGGGAATCAGCACCTGGGCGATGTTGCCGTGCGAGCCTAGCTGTTCGTCGAGCTCGAAAAGGCGTGAGCGGTCCACCGGCCGTGGACACAGCCAGGACGGCGTGAAGAGGCCAGCAGACGCGCGGTCCGAACTCACGGTTCGTTTATCGTCCTGATCTGGTCATTTCTGAGCCGGAGCCACCTCGGTGGCCGCCGCGCTGACGTCGCGCATCGCGACGGACGGATCGGCGAGCAGTTCCGGCACCACCTTCCGGCACGCACCGATGAGCTGGCGCCCCACCGCGAACTCGCGAGGCGCGTTGACCGCTTCGACGGCCTGGATGACCCCATGCCGCAGATAGAAGACGGCAAGTGGTGCCTTGGTGGCATCACCTCGTACGACCACCTCGTCGACGTCGTAGGGCAGCCCGGCCAGTTGCAGCTTCAGGTCGTACTGGTTGGACCAGAACCACGGCACCTCGTCCGGAGGAAGGGGCAACCCGCACAGCACGGCGGCCACCCGGCGCGCCTGCTCGTTGGCGTTGTGAACGCTCTCCAGCCGCAGGAGGCCACCGCCGTGCGGCACGGGGCGCCGAGCGCAGTCGCCGATGGCAAAGATCCGCGGGTCGCTGGTCCTGCCGGACTGGTCGCAGACGATGCCGTCCGCACAATCCAGGCCGGCGTCCTCAGCGAGTTCGACGTTGGGGACGCCCCCAGCGGCGATCAGCACCGTGTCAGCGTCGATCACGTGGCCATCGCTGAGGTGCACGCAGCGGACCTGCCCTGCCGAGGAGCCCTCCAGACGAGTCACTGCCGCGCTGAGCAGCACCTCGACGCCATGCGACCGGTGAAAGCCTTCGAGGAAACCGGCGAGCACGTCGCCTGCGACCCTCGGAAGCAGGCGGTTCTGCTGCTCCACCACGGTGACCTGCACGCCCAGGCCAGACGCCGCGGCGGCGACCTCTAGGCCGAGGTAGCCGCCACCGATCACGATGGCCCTGCTCCCCGGTACAAGTGCCGCCTTGAGGCGATCGGCGTCTCGCGCGTCGCGCAGCGCCAGCACGCCGTCGAGGTCGGCGCCGGGCAGCGGCAGCCGGCGGGGCCGTGAGCCGGTCGCCAGGATCAGATGGTCGTAGACGTGCTCTCGGCCGTCGGCGAGGGCGACGGTGCTGCGTGCCCGGTCGATCTCCACGACGGTTGAGCCGGTCCGCAGGTCGATCCCTTGCTCAAGGTAGAACCGTCCGGGCCGCAGTTGCAGGGAGTTCGCGTCAGCTGTACCGGCGAGCCATGCCTTGGACAGTGGGGGCCGGTGGTAGGGGGCGTGCGGTTCCTGGCCGAGCACGGTGATCGGGCCCGGATATCCGGCCGACCGCAGTTCAGCCGCCGCCGCACTGCCGCCGTGACCGGCACCCACGATGACCACACCTAGATTCTGCATATCGAAACGATAGCGTACACATTCGCGCTAGAAGCAGTGCTGAAACCCTTGCCACACGTGGTGGAAATCAGTACGGTTCCGTTCACAATGACTGAGAGCACACCACCGGGCAGCCGCGCCGCCGCCCGCACCGCCGCCATCGTGAACGCCGTCCTGGACCTGCTCCGCGAGGTCGGGTACGACGAGCTGACCATCGATGCCGTCGCCGCTCGCGCCGGCGCCAGCAAGGCGACCATCTACCGGCGCTGGCCCGACAAACGCTCGCTGGTCTGCGACGCGCTGGTCGCCCGGTCCCGTGAGGTGGCGCTGCCCAGCGACGCCCTGTCGCTGCGCGAGGACCTGATACGGCTGGTCGCGCTGATGGCGGGCCTGGCCGAGATGGAACAGGTTCCCGCGTTCGCCAGCCTGCTGGCGGCCGCACAACGTGATCCGGTCATCGCCGAGACGCTCTGGGGCGTCGCGCTCGAGCCGCGCCGTCAAGAGTGCCGCGACGTCGTACACCGCGCCATCGGCCGTGGCGAGTTGCACGACCCCGCCCAGGCCGGGCGGCTGTTCGATCTGATCATCGGCGAAGCACTGGTGTGCTACCTGATCCACCACAGGCACTTCGACACCGCCGCACAGGCGGAATTCGTCGACGCCGTACTGCTACCGACCCTGACCCACCCTCGTTCCTGAAGGAGAGCCATGCCCCCCGTTCTGCCCGACACCAGCCAGGTCGAGAAGGCCATCACCGAACTGCTGCGCGAGGAGGAGATCGGCTCCATCGCGACCATCTGCGCCGACGGCACCCCGTCGGCCGCCACCATGCACTTCGCCTCCGACGGACTGGCCGTCTACTGCCACACGTTCACCTACACCCGCAAGTACGCGGCGCTCAAGAACAACCCGAACATCGCCTACGCCCTGGCCCACACGCCGCCGGAAGGCTTCCACGGGCGCATGAAGGTCCGCTCGGTCCAAGTCACCGGCCGGGCCACCTTCCTCACCGAACAGGCCGACATCGAACACGCCATCGACGTCAGCCGCGAGCAGTTCTCCTGGCTGCAGGACTCAAACATGTACGACAACTTCAAACGCGAGGGCGTCGCCCTGCGGCAGGTCTTCTTCCGCATCGACCCGGTCACCGCGCTGTGGGCCGACAACCGGGTCCACATGCTCTACCGCACCCTGGTCACCTTCACCCCCGACGGCAAGAACGTCGCATCGCTGGCCCCGTACGACACCAAGGCGGCGGCCTGAGTGAGCATCGAAGTCACCTTCATCGAGGCCGACGGCCGGAAGATCACCGGGCAGGCAACCGCCGGGCAGTCGCTGATGCGCGCCGCGCAGGAACTCGGTGTCACCGGCATCCTCGCCGAATGCGGCGGGATGTGCGCCTGCTCGACCTGTCACTGCTACATCAGCGCCGAGTGGTCCGCACGGCTCGACCCACTCGATGACATGGAGGACGGCATGCTCGAACTCGCCTACGACCGCACCGGCGAAAGCCGGCTGAGCTGCCAGATCACCGTGACCCCCGAACTGGACGGCCTCATAGCCCGGCTCCCTGAACGACAGGCCTGACAACCATCGAAAGGACGCCTCACCATGATCGAAGTTAAGGACACCGACCCGGCCATACCGTTTTTCGCACAGCTCGAACACCCCGACGACGGACCCGTCACCCTCATCAACACTTTCGTCGCCCCCGAGGGACAGGTCGATGCGGTGATCGACGTCTGGCAGAAGGACTCCGTCGTCATGCGCCAGCAACCCGGCTTCATCTCCGCACAGCTCTACCGGGGCACCGCAGACAGCCGGGTACTGACCAACATCGCAGTCTGGGAGTCCACCTCAGCGCTGCGCGCCGCATTCTTCAACCCGCAATTCCAAGAACTGCTGCCGCTGTACCCGGACGGGTCGACCTCCTGCCCCGTCCTCGTCCGCAAGCAGGCAGTCCCCGGCATCTGCATCGGCTGAGGCCTGTCCCGACAGGTGACGCCGGCTGCAGCGGTCCCCCCCAGCCGGCGTCACCCTCAGCGCACCGCGAACCTGATGAGTCTCGCGTCCTAGCGCTCCCAGCTCACCACCGCATCGGCGATGACTGCCGGCGTCCACGTCGAACCGCAGATGAGCCGCCGTGCCGCCCCGACTTCGTTGTCGGGAAGCTTCCTGCCTCTCCTCTCCCCGGACAGCCTCACGGCTTCGCGCCGGTGAACAACCGTGCCCTCAACCGGTCCACGGCTCATCATCTCCGCTCATGCACGACACCGGCAGATCTGCGTCCTCCCAGGTCGCCGCGCCGAAGGGAATGGTCATGCTTCAGCCACCGTCCTCCCTCTCCGCCGTCCCCTCGACCGCGCCACCCGGCTACGTCCGGCGGCTCGCCGCCGCTCAATTCGGCATCTACATGGCCATCATCGCCCCGGTCACCGGCGGCCTGTCAGTCAAGATCCAGCATCTCGTCGGCGCTGACGCCACCCCGGCACGCCTCGGCCTGGTCACCGGGGCAGGTGCCGCCGTCGCGATGGTTTGTCAGCCGCTGGCGGGCCGGCTGTCGGACCGTTGCACCTCGGCCGCCGGTATGCGCCGGCCGTTCATCGTCAGCGGCCTCCTCGTGGCCGCTGTCGGGCTCATCGCGTGCGGATGGGCGCCGAACGTCACCGTTCTCCTGATCGCCTGGTGCATCGCTCAGGCCGGAGCCAACTTCGCGATGGCCGGCACCGGCGCGACCATCGCCGACCAGGTGCCCGACGCCAAGCGCGGCAGCGTGTCCGGAATCGTCGGTTCGGTCACCTCGCTCGGCATCACCGTCGGCGCCGTGCTGCTGTTCGTGCTACCCACCGATCTGCTGCGTTTCGCCGTTCCGGCGATCCTGGGCCTTCTTCTCGGGCTGTGGTTCGCCCTTCGCCTGCGCGACCGGATCCGGCAGCATCCGGCCGCTCAGCCGCTGAACCTGCGGCAGCTGATGCTGTCGTTCGTCTTCAACCCGCGCAAACACCCGGACTTCGCCTGGGCGTGGTTGAGCAAGTTCTTCATCGCGCTCGGCTTCGGCGCACTCCCCGGATACCTCACCCTGTTCCTCGCCGCGGACTTCGGCGTCACCGACACCGACGAGCAACTGCAGTTCAACGCCATCGCCAACGTCATCGGCCTCGTCGCCCTGGTGCTGTTCAGCGTTCTGGGCGGCTACCTCTCCGACCGGATCGGCAGACGCAAACCATTCATCATCGGCGCCGGACTCGTCATGGCCGGAGCCCTGGCCGGTATCGCACTCACACCCGCGCTCGGCGCCGCAGGCATGCCCGCCATCCTCGTCCTGCAAGTCGTCCTGAGCCTCGGCGCGGGCATGTTCTTCGCCGTCGACCAGGCGCTGTGCCTGCATCTGCTGCCCGACAAGGACGACACCGCCAAAGACCTCGGCGTACTCAACATCGCCAACACCCTTCCGCAATCACTCTCCCCCTTCTTGGCCGGCGTGCTGTTCATCCCGGTCGGCAACGCGCTCTTCGACGCCGGCTACCCGCTGCTGTTCCTGGCCAGCGCCGTCTTCTGCGCCATCGCCTCGCTCGCGATCACCCGGATCAAGAACTCGGCATGACGTACGGCACACCCGCTCGCCTCTACGAAAGCCTCCGAAAGGCGCCACGATGAATGCCCGTTTCCCGTACGAGGACCCCACCCTTCCGGTCGACCAACGAGTCGACGACCTGCTGCCCCGGATGTCGCTGGAAGACAAGGCAGGGCTGCTGTTCCAGCAGTTCGTGATGATCGGCGATCTCGACGCGCCCGGCATGTTCGGTTCCGCGTCCATCCGCGAATTGCTCGCTCAAGGGCTCACCCACTTCAACATCCTGTTCGCCCCGAGCGCCCGGCAGATCGCGCAGTGGCACAACATGCTGCAGGACGAGGCCCGCACACACCCGCTCGGCATCCCGGTCACCATCGCCTCCGACCCGCGGCACCACTTCACCGACAATCCCGCTACGGCGATGATGGCCGGACCCTTCACCCAGTTCCCCGAACCGCTCGGCCTGGCCGCGCTGCGCGACGAGGGCCTCGTCGAACGCTTCGCCCGCCTGGTCCGCAGTGAATACCGGGCGGTCGGGATCCGGGCGGCCCTGCACCCGCAGATCGACCTCGCCACCGAACCACGGTGGGCCCGGCAGAGCACCACCTTCGGCGAGGACGCCGGGCTCACCGCCCGGCTCGGCGTCGCCTACATCAAAGGCCTTCAAGGCGATGAGGTCGGACCGGAATCCGTATCAGTGATGGCCAAACACTTCCCCGGCGGCGGACCGCAGAAGGACGGCGAGGACCCCCACTTCTCGTACGGACGCGAGCAGGTCTATCCCGGTGGCTATTTCGACCTGCACCTGGAGCCGTTCAAGGCGGCCATCGCCGCGGGCGTCGCCCAGCTCATGCCCTACTACGGCATGCCGATCGGCCTGGCCGGGGTCGAAGAGGTCGGCTTCGGCTTCAACAAGGACATGATCACCGGCCTGTTGCGCGAGGAGCTCGGCTTCGACGGCATCGTCTGCACCGACTGGGGCATCCTGTCCAACACCTGCTGGGGTGTCGAGCACCTCACCTACGAACAGCGCATGCTCAAAGCCCTGGACGCCGGGGTGGACCAGTTCGGTGGCGAACACCGCGCGGATGTCCTCGTCTCGCTCGTGCGGACAGGGCAGGTCAGTCAGGACCGGATCGACGTCTCGGTACGCCGGCTGTTGCGGGAGAAGTTCCGGCTCGGTCTCTTCGACGACCGCCACGTCGACGCCGAGCGGGCCGACACCATCGTCGGCACCACTGCGGCGCGGGCCGAGGGCATCGCCACCCAGGCCGCCGCGCACACCCTGCTCACCAACGCCGCCAGCGGTCCGGCACGGCTGCCGCTGCGCGCCGGTTTGAAGGTCTACGCCGAGGGCCTGTCCGCAGAGTCCTTTAGTGGCCGGGCAACCCCGGTCGACGCGCTCAGCGAGGCCGACGTCGCCGTCCTGCGGCTGCAAGCGCCGTGGGAACAACGCGGTGACGGGAAGTCCTTCGAGTCGTTCTTCCACGCCGGGTCGCTGGCGTTCCCCGCCGCGGAGATCGAACGCATCACCCAGATCTGCCGCACCGTTCCCACCGTCATCGACATCTATTTGGACCGGCCGGCCATCCTGACCGAACTCGCCGGTTCGGCCGCAGCCGTACTCGCCAACTTCGGCGCCTGCGAGGAGGCGGTCGTCCGGACCCTCTTCGGCGAAGAGGAACCGCGGGGCATGCTGCCCTTCGACCTTCCGTCCTCCATGACAGCCGTCGAGGCCAGCCGTCCGGACGCGCCGTTCGACACTGCCGACCCGTTGTTCCCGTTCGGCCACGGCCTGCGGTACGACGACAGGTCGCCGCAGCCGATCGCCGCGGCGGCTGCGACCGAATCGTCACCGTTGCCCGCGCACTGAGCGAGACAGGCGCTGTAGCCGGATGAGTCGAGCGCGTGCGGCCTCGACACAACGCCGTACGCCTCCACTGGACACCACAGCGACGACACGGGCCACCATCGGCGCGCCGCGAATCAGGCAACAGAGTCAGCGAAAACGCGACCCGCAGGAGTCGGCCACCCCGTTCGATGGCGACGAAGTCTGAACCTGAACCCAGCGACCAGGACATCTGTAGCGGCCTTCGGATGCCCGGGAGCCGACCTGTCACAGCACCCGCGGTGTTGGACGGGCCGCGTAGGCGCCGGATTCGGCCACAGCGATTCGCCACACTCGATATGAGCCACGCCTGGCAAGCCAACGCAGCAAGTGCCACAGCGGCCGAGTCATCGTGGGTGCCGGATTCAACGTGCGATGCCGGCGAAAAATCCAGTGATCAACGGGTTCTTCGGACAGTCACCGTCTACTCCGACAGCCCGCCGTCTGCCGGAGCTACAACAGCCGGCCGCCGAGACTACCGCGGACAACCCCAGCCAACTTCCGCACCCCGCCACCACCCACGATCATAAAATTACCGGCTCAGGACAGGACCAATGAGCCCAGACGAAGATCACCGTACGGGCGTCCGTGTCATGGAGGTGTCGCGGTCATCCACATAGGAGAAAGCTATGGGCCGACATTCGACAACACCAACAAGGATGCCTGTCGCGTCGAGATTCGGTCACTCCGACCATGAACGCCCTGCTCAACCAGGTGCCCCGACAGCGAGGTACACCCAGAGAGAGAATGCTCAAAGCTGTCGAGTACGAACCGGCTACGAAGATCCGCCGGCATCCCAGCGTAAACCGTACGCGCGTACGTGCAAAAATGCGTGTCGCGCCGCAGCGGTTGCATCGATGTCCGGACATGCAAAAGGCCAGCTAAGCTGGCCTTTTGTTAAGTCGGGCTGACAGGATTTGAACCTGCGACCCCTTGACCCCCAGGCCATATAACGATTGTGTTAAGTAACATCAACTTGTGCTATTTCATACGCAGATCCGGACAGAACGACACCGCCATGCCGTCCGATTTCAACCAATCCCGGAGATGTTGATCAAGGCTGTGACCAGGCATGTGACCACGCCCAATCAAGTGCGGCACCTGCCAACCGGTCCGGAACAATTGCCGATTCCCGCGAAAACGACTGCACCTAACCGCGGACGTGGGAGGATTCGACTTCTGCCCGGAACCGCGAATCCGGAACGGCATCGAGGCGTCAGAAACAGCGGAACCGTTGGCCACTTGACAGCTCATGAGAAGACCACCTCTCCCCCACCAGCATTTTCCCGGCTCTTCCCGATAGCGCTCGCCGGTCTCCAGAATAGCTTGCTACTCCCTTTTCGCGTTCACGTGCCAGCGACCGCCGGCGACGGCCCGGACATCACCAGTTCAGCGATACGGCCGCTGGCCTGCAACCGGCGGGCGGCACTGACCAGGGCGTAGTAGCGCATCAGCGTGGCCGGATCATGGCCGAGGCGTTCGGCGACCTCATGAACGCCGTACCCGGCGTCGAACAACGCCGACGCCGTCAAATGCCGGATCTGATGCGGCCCGATCGGCCGCACCCCAGCAGCCACCGCAAGCTTGTTGAACCGATCAGTGAGATTGTCCGGCCGCAACGGCCGCCCCGTACGCCCGGTGAACAGATACCGCGACGCCGCCCCACGATTCGCCGCCACCCCGGTCAGCAGACCCAGCGTGAGCGGGTCGAGAACCAGGGTGCGTTTGCCGTTGTGCGACTTGGGCGGCTTCACCCGGATACGGCTGCCCGGATCTTCCACCACGATCTGCCGGCGCACCGTCAGCGTGCCCTGCACCGGCTCCAGATCACCACAGCGCAGCCCACACAACTCCCCCCGCCGCAGCCCGGTCACCAGCAGCAGCCGCCACAACGGGAACAGCCGATCCCCGCGAACGTAGTCACCGAACCGGCGCGCCTCGGCCAGCGTCCAGACCGGCCGCTCGTCATCACTCTCCCGAGGCTTATGGACCCCCAACGTCCGGCCGAGTCGTTCGGTGAACACCTTCGCCAGCACCAGATCCAACGTCCGCAACGTCGTCCGGGAATAGCCGGCAGCCTCCAGGTCCCGGTAGGCGCGCTCCACCATCCGCGCACTGAGCCGGCACGCCCGCACCCGGCCGACATGCGGGTAGATCAAACCCAGCAACCACCGATAGTTGTAGCTGGTGTTCGGCTCCAACTCCTGCTCCCGCGACAGCAACCACCCCTCACACACCATCTGCGTGGTGTCACTCTGCCGCGGCCTGGCCTGCCGGGCATCACGCTGCCGACACAACCGGTCGTACACCTTCTTCGCAGCCGTCTCCGTGACGAACCCGGACCGCCGCGCCTGCATCCGCGCCCCATTGCCGTCGTGACCGAGCTCCAGACGGAACCCGAACGTCCCGGTCACCTCGTCCCGAACAATCGCACTGGTATCGGACATGACCCGCACCTCGGCTCTTAAGAACGACCCCCAGACCAGAGGAGTCTTCACTTTGACCAACGAAACGATCAATAGCCGGTGATGGATAGACCGCCGCGTGTCACCCGATCGAGTCATACGAGGACGGCTTCGATGGCGATCGTGACCCTATGAGCTGCGAGAGCACGGGGTCGCCTTGCTTCGCCCGGCATCAAGGTCCGGACGACATTCTCGGCGGCGGATGACGATGGGCCTCGATCGTCACGCCGGAGGCAGGACCGGATGGAAATCCGAGGAACCATGAGGCCTTTCGCTGCGTGATCTACAGGTGAGCGACTTCGGCCAGCGCCGGCAGCCCTGCCCGTCAAGCCATCTGGGTCCGGTTATCGGCGGAAGGGGCGTCGTCCGTCGCGTGGTGTCGCATTCTGGAAGGGCCTGAACCAGGCCTCGGGCCGGTAGTCGCCGATCCGGAAGCGCTGATTCTCTTCCGACTCCGGGTCTTCGATGCCGTCCAGCTGCTCGCTGAACAGATGCAGGATGTCCTCGTCCTGCAGCAGCACATCAACGGCAAGGTCCCAGTCGAAGTCGTCATCATGTTCGGGCAACAAGTTCAGCTTCTCTGGCGGTATGCCCCAGCCGTCCGCCGCGGCTCCCTGGGCCGAGCGCAGCATCAGGTGCATGGCCATCTCCTCAGCCGGGCACGTCGCCAACGGCAGCCGGCCTGCGACGAGGCCCGCCGCCAGATCGTCGAACGCACGAGCGGCCTGGCGCCGCCACACCGCGTCCTGACCCCAAGTGATCCGCGGGTAGTCGGCGAACACCGCCCACCCATCATCCTTCTCCGACACCGGAGCGTCGCCGAAGTGCTGGACGTCGTCGTAGGCGAAATCGGCGTGCAGGTGCGCGACCGCCCACAAGATCGCCGCCGACCGGGGTGTCATCTGAAAACCAGAGCAATCCTCGCAGTCGTCCGCCCCGCAGCGACAGACGGCAAACAGCGCGGCGAAGTCCGGCATCTCTTCAGCACCGGCACCTGCCGCGTCCGAGCCTTCGTCTTCACCCTCAGCGACCGATACGGTGGAGCCGATCACTTCGGCGCCCACTCCGTCGATCACGATCGCATCAACGTCGATGACCCAGTCCAGGGCCGCCGTGATGTCGGCGTGCACGGCATCGCGTTCAGCATTCCGGACTTGATCGACGCTACGGTCCTCATCAGCGACGAATCCAGCCTCGGCGACCCGGTCGAGTGCTGCCCTGCGCAACGTGGCCGCATCAGTGACATCGACCAGCACTTCAGCGGTGATCATGAACCGACGCCGCGCTTCGTCCATGACCGCAGCATAGGCCGCAGGTAACGGCCAGCAGCCGACCCCGGGCCCGGCAAGCCCTTGATGGGCCCCAGATACTCCAGCAGCGCCCGGAGGTGTCTACAAACACCCGCAGTGGGTGGCGGATCCGACCACCTATGCCGCGGTTCCGCCTGCCGCAGGGCCGATCGTGCAAAGTGCCACCAAGATCATCCTCGACTCCGTTCGCGGCAGACGCACGCCTTGGCTGGCTGAAGGCGACGGCTCCGCTGCGACACGCCAGCGACCCGTACCTCCACGGGTCGCTGGCGGTCGATGCCCTGCTGGAGGTTTCGCTGGCGAGCGCCTGGAGGGAATCCTGGGTGGAACCCCCGCGAGCAGCATCAGTTGCCGATGCGCCCTGACCTGTTTCGTCGTTTCTCGATGTGAGCGGAGATTGCTGGGTGTGACTTCTGCAAACCTCGTCCCCGCCGCCCAGCACGGTCTTCGCCACGTAGTGCTGGATCCACCGTCAGATCGCACCTTGAGGACACGGGTGGTTTGCCTTGTTCGATACCCCTCACCGGCGGCACGGAACGGGCACGTGAACCGCGCCAAAGCGGAAGAGCACCCGTCTTCAACTGCGCGGTGACAGTCCTGTTCGTACGGCGTCGGCAAGAGCGGCACGTTCTGGTTGCCGCAGGCTCTTGGCGCCGGCAAGGCGATCCAAGGCCTCGTGGGGGGTGAGACTTCGCAGATCCGCGTAGGGGTCGATCGGAGCATCATTCCAGGTATGGCTTTCATTACTGATCTGGATGTGCGGATCGGCCCGGAGAGCCGCTCGCGATGCCGTGTATACGGTTTTCACGAGGCTTTCGGAGACACCGGCAACGACGGTGCGCCGCAGTAACATCGTCTTTGTAATCTTGCCGCTGTCGCGAATGAACTCGGTGAACACGTGGACCGG
This sequence comes from Actinoplanes derwentensis, assembly GCF_900104725.1. Lineage (NCBI taxonomy): Bacteria > Bacillati > Actinomycetota > Actinomycetes > Micromonosporales > Micromonosporaceae > Actinoplanes > Actinoplanes derwentensis. Next base: position 10,076,296 of record NZ_LT629758.1, on the reverse strand, counting down.
GTTGGCCTCGAATGCTTCTGCTGCGGCACCCGGCTCCAAGAGCCATTGAGCGCACACCGATTCCTCGGTGGCATAGCCGACGCTCTGATCGCCGGGCCTGACGCGCTCCTCGCTTCCGTCGTCCCAACGCACGACGACCGAAGTTGAGGCTGTTTTTCCGCGTTGGACGACGATTCCGCGCTGCGGAAGCTCCCCAGGAAGCACTCTCACGATGATCTCTCGACTGCCCACGTATGCACCTTAGGAGCCGCACGAATATCGAATCAAGCATTGACGTAGATCACTGATTTTTCCGCACGGAAAGCCCAATCACGCAAATCAGTCGATATTTTACCGAAGGGTGCATCACGGCCACCCGCCAACGGGGTGCAGATATCGCTTGCGCGGTTCCTTTCCTATAACCTGACGCCTCGGGAGGGGGTCTCCAGTTGAGCAAGATTCACGTACGCCACGTTCGACAGATCTTGACGAATAGGTACTCCGGCCTGATCGACCTTGAGGATCTCGCGAGCCGGCCCGAGGAAGATCAGCAGCAGGCGTTTCTTTCGCGCGCGCTTGCCGCGCAGGCGATTCAACATCTTGCGGGAGTGGACGCCAAACGTGCCGCTGGAGCGGTGATCGATGGTTTCGATGACAATGGAATCGACGCGGTCTTGGCAGAAAGCGATCCGCCGAGAGTATGGCTCGTTCAGGCCAAATGGAGTGACGAAGGAAGAGCCGCCCTAGGTCTCGGCGACCCAGGAAAGATGCGTATAGGCCTTGACTGCCTGGTAAACAGCGAGTTCGAGAAGTTCAACAGTAAGTTTCAGCCACTGGCCGAGGAGGTCAACACTGCAATCGGAACGCCGGGCGTGAAGATCATGCTCATTGTCGCACAGATGGGTGCGAGCCAACTGAGCATGCGAGTCAAAGATGCATTCACCAGAATACTGTCCGGCTACAACCAGGCAGGAACTGAAGAAGACGTCGCCTTGGAAGTTCTCGGACTCTCCGAGTTCTACGACATGGCTCGAGCAGGAGCAGATGAGCCCCGTATAGATCTCGCCGTCCGGCTCGACAACCCGAGTTTCGTGGCTCAACCCTATACGGCCTATCAAGGAACTCTGGGCGCCGAAGTAGTGTCCGAATGGCATCGGAAATTCGGGCAGCGACTTTTCGAGGACAACATCCGTAAGCCCCTCGGCATCACTCCTGTGAACAGGGAGATTATTCACACCATACTGACCGATCCGCATCATTTCCTCTACTTCAATAACGGAGTAACGGTCCTGTGTGAATCCATCCAGAAAAGTGCCAGATGGGCAGGAGGCCACGGTACTCCTGTCGACCTGACCGTTCGCGGCGCCACCGTCGTCAACGGCGCACAAACCGTTGCATGCATGCACGAGGCGATGCGAGCCGATCCTGAAACAGCGAGCAATGCGCGAGTCTGGGTGAGACTCATCTCGCTTGAGGACTGTCCTGAGGGATTCGGGTACCAAGTGACCCAGTCAACCAATACACAGAATGCGATGAACCTGCGTGATTTCTTCTCCATGAAGGAAACGCAGATCCGCCTTCGTGATGAGTTCGCGGCCCTCTTGGATAAGACGTATGTGATCAAACGTGGAGATGTCGACCCAGCTCCTGCCACGGGTTGTTCGATGATGGAAGTGGCCATCGCGCTCGCCTGCACCCATAAGGACATAGAATATGCAGTACGCGCCCGCAATGGCAGCGACGTGCTGTTCGAGACAGGCGAGCAGGGCGCCTATGCCGTACTTTTCAACTCCGGCACCGACGCTTATCGCGCATGGCGGTCCACTCTGCTACTGCGGGCCTCAGGAGCTCTTCACGAGAGCCTTCGCACAGAGTTGTCGGGCCGTGCCGCGCAGGTATTGGTACAGGGCGACCTACTTGTCACTCACATTCTTGCCCGCATCATCGGGCATCGGAGATTGAGTAACATCGACTACGACTGGGACGCCGAAATGGAGACGGTGCCGGGCATGGCGAAATCGGTCTTTCAGCGTCTGGTGGCCGCAATCGATGAGATGTATCCGCGCACACCAGTACACACAGTGTTCAGGAACAGGGATCGCGCCGTTTCGCTTGCAGACCGGATAGTTCGGGATGAGCGCAAGGGAGAACCGGTGCCCGAGCTGTCGGCCACGTACCGAGCAGCATCCACGGAACCTCGGATCAACGCCGTGGCCTTGATCGTGGATCGCGGCCTGATCCCGGACGGAACCGTGCTTGAGTTCAGGCCAGGAACCGCCCCGCAGCGAAGCAAGTTCACGCCGTGGCTCGCACACGACCCACGGCGCGGCAGGGCAACCTGGACCAACGATCGAGCCAAGCCACTGATCTGGGAGATTGATCGAGAAAAATATTCTCCGGATGGGCTCGTTCAGCACATGACGTCACAGATCACCGGCAAGCCGTCAGCGGTACGCCAAGGGGTCCGCCGCTGGTACTTGGCCGGCAAAGGATGTCTGACAGACATCGCGGAGACCGCACTTGTGGACGAAACCGAACGATCTGGATCATAACACTGGGCCGCCGTCAGGGAATTTGTGATTGTTGAGTAACCCGGGAGGTGTTCACCATTGCAGGCGCCCATGCGGTCGTGCTGCTGGCGAACGTTGTGGGCTTCTGGATGTTGTCAGCATGATCCTGCACCGGCGCGGTCCTCATGTGGTGCGGCATCCGTGGCGGAGCACTTCGGACACGGTCGGTCGTACTCGCTCTGCACGGCCTTGAGTGTGATGAGCGAGGTGCGCCCCGCCTACCGCCGGACTCCGTTGTGGTCATGGCCGGGCTCCGGTCGGAAGTCAACAAACCGGTCATTTGGCGTTGATCGATCGCGCTGGAGTCGAACATGATCGGTGGGCTCGGCACTCAGAAAGGCCCTCCAGGTCAGGGCACCCACACCGTGTTCAACGGCGGGACGGATGAGTTGCGGGCTGTGTTCGCTTGAGGGCTTCAGCCCGAGATTCCTCCTGTGGGCAGTGGTCCTGTTGGCGTTACGGCAGCGTGAAGTTCTGTTGGCCCGGTGTGGAGGGCTGCTGCGATCGCCAGGACCGTGAAGTAGCCGGGCTCGACCACTGCGCCGCTCTCGATCTTTCGCAGAGTCGCAATCCCGATGCCTGCTCGGCGGGCGACATCTTCCTGGGTCAGGCCCTGCGTGGTGCGCAGAGCTCGTATCCGTTTGGCCAGGATGTCGGCTTGAGGCCGAAACCGGCTGTTCTCGCGACGCGCGCGGCCTACTGTCATGTCACACCTAGGTGATAAATTTTTATCGGTAGTAGCGTACCTCTGCCCCGCGGCTGCTGGCGTACGTCTTTGTGACGGCCAGCCGATGCGCCGTGGTGGCTGGTTCGGGCAGACTCGAAGCAGTGGTTCGTGTGAGCTGGTTACGGCTGAGGGAGGTGAGACGGCATGGCTACGGCCGATCAGGTCAAGGCGCTGGTCAACAGTCACGGCGACGGAGACGACAGCCGTTTCTACTCCGTGGCCTTGCAGGTCGCCGCGAAGGCGGCTCGTAGCGGTCAGACCACGTTCGCTCAGGAACTTCGTGATCTAGTCGATGCCCGTCGCAGGGCACAAGTAGGCGCCAGCCGCGGTTCCGGCACGCCGGTGCCGGTGGCTCGGCCCCGCGGCGAGCTAGCGGAGCTACTGACCGTCGGGTATCCGGAGACGGGTCTGGCCGATCTTGCTTTGGCGCCGGATGTCCGGGAGCGCATCGATCGTGTGGTGCTCGAGCAGAGGCAGCAGGACCGATTGCGGGCGCATGGCTTCGAGCCGATGCGCCGCCTGTTACTGACGGGGCCACCTGGCACGGGCAAGACGATGACTGCTCGCGCTCTGGCCGGCGAGTTGCGGCTGCCCCTGTTCACTGTTCGCCTTGACGGGTTGATCACCAAGTTGATGGGTGAGACCGCGGCGAAGCTACGGCTCATTTTCGATTCCGTCGCCGAAACGCGAGGGGTTTACCTGTTCGACGAGGTCGACGCTCTTGCCGGTGAACGCGCGCTGGGCAACGATGTCGGGGAGATCCGACGTGTGTTGAACTCGTTCCTGCAGTTTCTTGAGCAGCACGAGTCTCAGAGCCTGCTCGTTGCGGCGTCGAATCATCCGCAACTGCTCGACAGGGCCCTGTTTCGTCGTTTCGATCTCGTCGTGGAGTATCCGCTGCCGACGCCGAACGTCGTTCGTACCGTGATCAGCAACCGCCTCGCCTCCATGGTGCCGCCACGTTGGCCGTGGAAAGCGGTCGAACAAGCAGCGAACGGCCTGAGTCAGGCGGAGATCACTGTTGCTTGTGAGTTCGCTGCGAAAGCCGCGATTCTCGCCGGTGAGACGACGGCGAGCAGCACGGCGGTTATCGCCGCACTGCGTGATCGACACCGATCCGGGGACGGCAACGACTGAGCATGGCTGAACGTGACCGATCACATATCTTTCTGCAACAGCCGGCGCAAGCCGAGCCGTACACGCCACCATCGACGGGGCGCAACGGCAAAGGCCTCGCCGCTCCGGCGAACCGGCAAGCACACGTGCAGCAGCTTCAGCAGCAGTTCGTCAGCGCGGAGCAACAGGCCGCCACGCGCCGTGACCAGCAGCCCACCGTGGTGGTGGACGGCGCGGTCGACGGCATTCACCTGACGTTCGAGAGTTTCCCGGGCGTCGAGCTCGCCCTCGCGTCGTTGGATTCCCGGCGTGGGAAGGTTCACCCGGAGTTGCTGTCCGTCCACGAGCGGACAGACCCGACGGGGACGATCGCCGTCGCCACGGTCTTCGTCCCCGAGGGCACCCTCGGGCGCTTCCTGCGCCTGTTGCAGCAGTATGCCGAAACGGCCACCGATCCCAAGCCGAGGAACGCCAACCTCATCGACCGGATCGCGTCGGTGCGGCTTGCCACCATCCAGGCGCTGTGGACGGATGCGGTCGAGGACTGCCCCGAGCCAGGGGTGACGGCGTGGTGGGAGGTGTGGCTGCGCCGTCGTGACGGCCAGGAACTCAACCGGTTCTTGCAGCTGACTACTCAACTGCAGTTACGCACCGGTGGGCAGGCGTTGGGGTTCGATGAGCGCACGGTGGTGATGGTCGAGGCCACCTCCGACGATCTGACCGTCGCCCTCGACGTTCTCGACGACATCGCCGAATTACGTCAGCCCCGTGAAGCACCGGAGATTCTGGTCGCGGAGCCGGCGTCGGAGCAAGGGCAATGGGTGCAACAGCTCGCCGATCGGCTGTCGCCGGCGGAAACAAACGCGCCGGCCGTGTGCATTCTCGATACCGGCGTCCAGCGGGAACATCCGCTGCTGTCAGCCTCCCTCGAACCCGCCGACTGCCACGCCTGTGATCCCGCGTGGGGTCTGCTCGATCAGGACGGGCACGGCACGACGATGGCGGGACTGGCCCTCTACGGCGATCTCGGGGAAGTACTCACCAGCGCCTCACTGCTCAGGCTCCGGCACCGGCTGGAGTCGGTGAAGGTCTTCTCTCCCAGGTCGCCGGCCAGCCCACCTGAGCTGTACGGCGCTGTCACCGCGGATGCCGCCAGCCGTGCCGAGATTCAGGCTCCGCTACGGCGCCGGGTCTTCTCGCTCGCGGTCACAGCGCCAGCGATGGCGGACGGGCACGCAGGCACCAGCCACCAAACAGGCCAGCCCACGTCATGGTCAGCCTCCATCGACGCCCTCGCCGCGGGCCGCAGCATCGACATCGACGACAACGGGCTTGTCTTTCTCGACGAACCTGATCCCGCAGCCCGGCGGTTGTTCGTCATCTCCGCCGGCAACGTCGAGCCGCAGCATTTCGACGCTGATCATCTGACGCGCAGCGACCTGGAACCGGTCCACGACCCCGCGCAGGCGTGGAACGCCCTGACGGTAGGCGCTTTCACCAACCGCGATGTTCTCGACGACCCCGACCCCATGTGGCACGGATGGTCACCGGTCGCGGCCCGAGGCGAGCTGTCGCCGTACAGCACCACGTCCGTCACCTTCCGGCCAGCCTGGCCGACTAAACCCGACATTGTGCTCGAAGGCGGCAACATCGCCCGGTCCCCAGCGGGCACCGCATACGACACCCCGGCCAGCCTGCAGCTCATCACGACCCGACGCCGCGATCTCGACAGCCGTCTGCTGACGGTCACCTCGGCCACGAGTGCCGCGACCGCACAGGCCGCACATCTGGCCGCGCGTATCACCGCCGACCATCCCCACATGTGGCCAGAGACGATCCGCGCGCTCATCGTCCATTCCGCGCAGTGGACCCCGGCGATGCTCAACAGATTCGGCGGCAGGAACAAGACCCAAACGCTGCTCCTGTTGCGCCGCTACGGAATGGGTGTCCCGGATCTGCTACGAGCCACCCGCAGCGCCACCGATGCACTCACCCTCGTGGTCGAGGACACCATCCGGCCTTTCGAACAAGGCCGGATGCGGGAGATGCACCTTCACGATTTTCCGTGGCCAGCCGACGTCTTGGAACAGCTGGGCGAGACGCCGGTGCGGCTACGCGTGACCTTGTCGTACTTCATCGAGCCGAACCCCGCCAACCGGGGCTGGCGGCGCCGCTACAGCTACGCGTCGCACCTCCTGCGGTTCGACGTCCGCAGGCCGTACGAGTCTCTTGACGACTTCCGTAAACGACTCAACAAGCAGGCCCTCGCCGAGGAAGAACGCCGCCCGAGCGGCGCCGCCGACGCCGGCTGGGTCCTGGGCGCGAAGGCACGCAGTTCGGGGTCGGTGCACTCGGACATCTGGCAAGGATCAGCGGTAGACCTTGCCAGCCGTGGCGCGGTCGCCATCTTTCCCGTCAGCGGCTGGTGGAAAGAGAACCCGGCGCGCGATCGCAGCGAGCAGGGCGCACGCTACGCACTGGTCGTCTCCGTCGAAACCCCTGGCCAGGACGTCGATGTGTGGACTCCGGTGGCTCAGCAGGTCGGAGTCCCGGTACAAGTCCACCTATGAGACAACGCGGTGAAGTGTCCGTACCCGGTGACACCCAGCCTGGACCTGACCAGGGCGGGGCAGACACGATGAACGATCCGGTGGAAGCCCGTCATCGACGGTTTCACCATCACCTTCGATGACCGCTGGCCAGCCGCCGACTGGTACTGACCGAAATGCCACTCGTGGGATACACCCGTCGACGGAGCCTACAGTGGCGTCCCTTCAGGCCCGGTCCCGGACAGAACCGGCCCGCCCAGCGAATATCACCGTACGGGCGTTCGTGTCTTCGGGTCCGCAGACTGGTACGGCGGTAGCCCGCCGCCTCCCGTTCGCGGTGGGCGCTCTCCACCATCCCCAGGTGAGCAGCAGGAACGGTCGGCGGCGTAGGCAGGGAGAACCGGTTTGACGCATCACCAGGACAACATCGGCCGGCCGGCGGCCGGGTGGTCGCCATGGCGCACGGTCGTCGGGTTCGGGCTGGTCAGCCTGGCCGGTGACATGGTCTACGAAGGCGCCCGCTCGGTCTATGGGCCGCTGCTGGCCGCACTCGGCGCGTCCGCCACGATGGTCGGGCTGGTCACCGGGGCGGGCGAGGCCACCGCGCTGCTGCTGCGCCTGGTCTCCGGACCGTTCGCCGACCGCAGCCGCCGCTACTGGACAATGACCTTCACCGGGTACGGCCTCACCGCCGTCTGCGTGCCACTGCTCGCGATCACGCCCACCCTCGGCGCTGCCGGGCTGGTCGTCGCGGCCGGGCTGATCCTGACCGAACGGCTCGGCAAAGCCATCCGCAGCCCCGCCAAATCGGCGCTGCTCGCCGACGCCGCCGCACACGTCGGGATGGGCCGCGGCCTCGGCGTCCACAAAGCCCTGGACCAGATCGGCGCCTTCGCCGGACCGCTGCTGATCGCCGCGATCATCGCGGCCGGCGCCGGCCGACTCTGGCCGGCCCTCGCCATCCTCGCCGTCCCCGGCGCAGCCTCGATCCTGATCCTGCTCACCGTCCGGGCCAAGAGCAGACCCAGACCCACACCCACACCGGCAGCCGCAGCCGCCGACGTCCCGGCCGTTGCGACGACCCCGCTGCCGGCCCGGTTCTGGTGGTTCGCCGCCGCCGCTGGCCTGTGCACCGCAGGCCTGGTCACCTACGGCCTGATCGGCTACCACCTGGTCCGCGACCAGGTGGTCGACACCGCGGTGGTGCCGCTGCTCTACGCCGCCGCGATGGCCGCCGCAGCGGTCACCGCACTGGCCACCGGCGTCGCCTACGACCGGTCCGGGCCGCGGATCCTGCTCGCCCTGCCGGTCATGGTCGCCACGGTCCCGGTCCTCGCGTTCCGCGACGGGCTGGTTCCGGTCGTCGCCGGGATCCTGCTGTGGGGCGCCGCCACCGGAGTGCAGGACTCCACGGTCAAGGCACTGGTCGCCGACCTCGTCCCCCGCCACCGGCGGGCCACCGCCTACGGCCTGTTCGCCGCCGTACAAGGCGCCGGCGCCCTCACCGGAGGCCTCGCGGCCGGCGCCCTCTACCAGCAATCCCACAACGCGCTGACCGCCGCGGTAGCGCTCAGCCAGGCCGTGGCGCTGCTCATTCTGCTCCGGATTGGCGCCGTACGGCCTCCCGCCGCCCCGCGATAACACCGTGCCGCGAGGACGCCTACGCGGCCTTTTCCCCACAGCCATGGCGGTTGTATCGAACAGGTTGGCTGCTTTCAGTCCGGAGGTGCGGCGAGCCATGCTGACTGACGACGCCGGAGATCATGACGCTTCATGCCGGAACCGCCCGCGGCCGTAACGAAGCCGCTCGCCTGGCCGGCCTCGCTGACGGCACCGGCACAGCCTGTGCTTGCCCGTCCGCGATCCAGTCCCGGCCGCAACAGGCTGTCTGGTTGTGGGCTCGCTCGCCGCTCAGATTTCGCATTTCGGCTTCGGGTGTGGTTCACCGGCGGCGACTGGGTCACCGCGGCTGGCGGTTGCTCATTCCGCGGCCCTGCCCGCGCAGAAGTAATCCGACGATGACGTGAAAGGTCGGCAGCCGGGGCGGGCCTACCGCGTCGTGCAGCATCCGAGCCGCGCTCGTGGCCCGGTCGGCGACGGTCTCTTGTCGAGCAGATGCGACGACCGGCCCTGCAACCACGTGGCGCTATACCCCCAGGCGGTGGCCGACCGAGACGACAGGGTGTCGTTTTCGGCGAACCTGCGGCAGCCGATGAGCCGTGATGTTCAGGACGTCGCTGAGTGGCGTGCTGCCCGCCGACGGAGGATCACCGTTGCCGTGGCACTGCCGATGACGAGCAGGGCCGCAGCCGCGAGCGAGGCCATGAAGCCGGGGCTGCCGGGATTCATCGCCGAGTCGCCCAGTGCCGCATAGACGACGGTGCTCTGCGCCGCGCCGATCGCTGTACCCAGCAGGTAGCTGCCAACCGGAACACTTGTCGTACCGAATCCGTAGCTGACCAGGCCGAACGGGGCGATCGGAAGAATCCGCATCAGGGCCACGCTGAGGACACTGCGGGCCGTCAGCCGAGCATCGAGTGCAGCCAGACGGGCGCGAGCGGTGACGAAGTCACGACCGAGCACCCGGCCGGCCGCGAAGGCCGCCAGGGCCGCCAGCGCGGCGCCCGCCAGAACGTAGACGCTACCGAGTAACGGGCCGAACACCAGCCCGGCTCCGGCTGCGAGTACGGACCGTGGCACCAGCGCGGCAAGGAGCAGAGCAGAGCCGCCGATGACGATGACGGGACCGAGGGATCCGAATCCGGCGATCGTGGCGGCCAGCCGGCTGGGGTCGGGAACCCCGACCACGGCGACAGTGCCGGCCAGAGCGGCGACCAGGACGATGAGCAGCCCCAGACGTGCGGTTGCGCTGCGAGCAGGCATCTTGACAGTGAATCAGGAATGTCGACGCAGCCGGTTCAGGGGGCTCGTCACCGTCGCGTCCGGACATCACGTATGCCTCGTTGCCTGGCCGGGCTGACATGCATCTGCGGCAGGCCCGCGGCGGCGATGCCGTTGTGCCGGACACGCGTTCGTTCCCAGCGGCGTCCGTCGATGGCGTGAAGGGCGCGTCGGTGACATCGCGACGGCGTTCCGCTTGTCCCGCAGCCCTGGGTGTTCCGGGACCACGGCCGCGGCAGCACAAATGCCAGCGACACCGGCGACGCAGTCGAGGTGCGACAAACTCGGACCGCCTCAGCCGACGGCCGGGCGATATCGAAGCCCCCTTGCGCTACGGACCAGCGTTGAGCGTGCGAAAAGCGCATTTGACCTGTCGGCCTGCCAGGTTCGTCCGTCCGCGTCAGGGTAGTCGGCCGTCAACGCAGCCGGCCGGCGTTGAGGGCCATGTTCGCGGCGAAGTGCAGGTTGGCGACCTGGTGCTGTTCCAGCCGTTGCTGAACGGCCGCGTCATAGCGGCCGAGTTTGACGAAGCCGTCGGAGAACCAGCCGTTGTCGCTGCCGGTGCCGTCGACGTAGGCGGCGTATCCGGTGCCGCCCGGCCACACCACGTCGGTGAGCAGGACACTGAACGCGGCCATGTCGGCGTCGGTCCAGAAGGTCCCGTGGTCCCTGGCTTCGACCAGGTAGGACAGCACCTCGTTGGCGTGGCTGACGTCTTGACCGGGTCGCTGCTCCGAGCCCCACGTGTCGTTCCAGAAGTATGCCGCCGCGTCGGCCGGGTTCGGCCGCAGCTGGGCACGCAGTCGCTGGTCGATGGTGTCGACGACGGTCCGGTAGCAGGCCCGGCGCCTGTCGTCGGTAGTGATCAGGGACAGGTTGAGGCTGATCGCGGCCCAGTGGGCGGCCATGTGCGTACGGTCGCGGTAGATGTTGTCTTTCTCGCCCCGGGTCTGCCATTTGGTGAAGATGTGCTCTTCGGCGAAGCCGAGCAGCTTCTCGTAGCGCTGCCGGTAGCGGGGATCGTCGTGGACCGCGGGCGTCTGGCGGATGACGCGCAGCAGGGTGGTGGCGTGCCGCCAGAAGTAGCTTTCGCAGAGAGGGACCTCGACACCGTTGGGTTGCAGGTCTTCCCGATAGGACACCCAGCCGTGGAACCGGTCGCGGTACTGGCTGGTGGGCAGCGACGACGACTCCTTCGCGGAGGCGGTCACGTTCTCCACGTACTCCAGGGCCCGGTCGAGGTAGCGGGTCTGGCCGGTGGCCTGGAACATCGCGGTGTTCGCGTCGACGTCGTAGGACAGGCTGTAGTGGTTCCAGCTGTCGCCGGACCGGCTCGCGGGCAGCCCGTTCGCGCGTTCGAACTCCCACCCGTCGAGGTACTTCGCCTCCCAGTGGCTGACCGGCAGCACCGGGCCGCGTGACGTCGCCGACGGTGCGGGAGCCGACGCGGTTGCGGTCACCTCGGGCTCGTCCTGGCCGTTGCGGACGGCGTTACACCGCCGCGGCGGCGACCAGCACACCGAGAATCCCCAGCAAGATCCAGCGTCGCATGCCTCCCCTTCCGCAGTCCGGGCCCTTTCCTTGGTACGCGGCCGGCCGCCGCAACGGCGTGTCAATTCCTCGACACGGTGGATAAGGACCACGATGGACCGGGCGAGGTCGTCGTCTTCCCCCGCCGTCTCGGCCCGGTCGGTGGGCTGCCCACCGCATCCGCAACAACCCCGGCCGGCGATGCTGACGACCATCAGGGAAAGGCTTCATCAGGACGGGTACGCCGTACCGTGAGTCACACTCCGGGTAGGCCCGCAAGCCCGGCGATCAGGCCCAGCCCGGCGCAGACACCGAGCACGCGCAGCACCGACCATCGGCGCCAGAAGATCAGGGCCGCCGCGAGGACGGCGATGACCAGGGGTACAGGTCGCACGGCGCCGAGGTCCGGCAGCGTCATGTGCACCGGTCCGGCGTCGATCTCGTGCACCTCACTGAACAGGGTGTGCACGGCGAAGTAGAGGCCCAGGTTCGCGATGACGCCGACGACCGCGGCGGTAATGCCGGTCAACGCCGCCGACAGTGACCGGTTGCCGCGCAGCCGTTCCACATAGGGGGCGCCGAACAGGATGAACAGGAAGCACGGCACGAACGTCACCCACGTCGTCAGCAGCGACGCGGCGACCCCGGCCACCCACGGGTCCAGGCTGCCGGGGTTGCTGTAGGCACCGAGGAACGCCACGAACTGCACCACCATGATCAGCGGGCCGGGAGTGCTCTCGGCCAGGGCGAGGCCGCGGACCATGTCGCCGGCGGACAGCCATGCGTAGTGCTCGACGGCGCGCTGGGCGACGAACGCGAGCACGGCGTAGGCGCCGCCGAAGGTGACCACGGCGGTGCCGGAGAAGAACAGGCCCTGCTGGGTGTAGACGCTGTCGGTGCCGGTGAGGATGGCGAACATTGCGACCGGGATGAACCAGGCGGCCAGCCCGATCGCCAGGATCGTGGCGGTCCGCCGGCCGGACGGCTGGTCGTGGTGCAGGGCGTCGTCGGCGATCAACGGTTCGGGGCCGTCCGTGGCGGCGCCGTGGCCGCCGGCCGGCTCGACCAGGGTGGGACGCCATCGGTGCACGGCCCAGCCGGCCAGCGCGGCCAGCGCCACCACGACCGGGAAGGGCACGGCGAGCACCGCCAGCGACAGGAACGCGAGCACCGCGAAGGCGACCAGGGTGCGGCTGGTCAGCGCTCGCCCGGCGACCCGCCACACCGCCTGCACGACCACGGCGACCACCGCTGGGGCGAGCCCGGCGAACAGTGCGGTGACCACGGTGGTGTCGCCGAAGCCGACGTAGACCGCCGACAGCGCGAGCAGCGCGACCACACCCGGCAGGACGAACAGGGTGCCGGCGACCAGGCCGCCACGCAGGCCGTTGAGCAGCCAGCCGACGTAGATGGCCAGCTGCTGGGCCTCCGGGCCGGGCAGCAGCATGGCCGGGTAGCGACGGCGCATTACTGCGCCGCCGCCCCCTCAGAACCGGACGTGCACGATTTCCATGCATCCGGCTCAAGCAAACCCGCGAAGATCGGTTGAGCCGACGCCGTACGGTGCCAGCTCGATGAGCGGCATCGCCCTCAGGTCCGTTCACCACCCCGAGGGGTGGTGTCTAACTTGTCCATCGGTACCGGCCTCGTCGTCATCGTCTCCACGCAGGCTCACCTGACCCGCGTCAGCCCGCTTTCGCGGCCGGGCACCAGGCCCGGTATTCGGCCAGTTATCCGAGAACCCCTGGTAGAAGGGACCAGCAATGCGGCTCTCGGTTTCCTGTCGCCTTTCGGCCACCGGCGTTCGCTTCTCGGGTCATCCTGTTCCCGCCGAGGAGTTGGGCCTTCCTCACGGTCGGCTTACCACCCACCAGCGGCGGGTGGACCCCGTCGGGGTTTCCACGTTCCACACTCACGAGTTACGACCGGGGTGGGTGCCCTCTCTACTCCGGGGACCAGCGGTGCTCTCCTGACCGAATGCCGTGCCCGGCCAGCGCCTGCCGCCTCTCGGGGCGGCCCGTCCCAACACCCCGCCTCGACATCCCATCGCGCGGAGCCACTATTCACGGAGCATCAACGAAGGTTCACGCAATTCACCCGTCCGGTCTGCCCCTCACCCGTGACCTCCACGATGGGACGGAGATCCTTCGGCTTTCCCCCGGGCTTCGCACCCCGCCGTTACCAGCGACGCACGCCAAGGAAGGGGCCAGGCAGCGAGCACGCGCCCGGGACTACACCACCGACATCACGCCGGTCCTCCTAACTGCGAGTCCACTCGCAAAGTGCGACCTCGTGTCGCAACAGTAGTTGAGTGCGTGCAGGAACCGCTTCTGGCCGATCCAGCGGCGCTCGTCGACCAGGTGGCGCTGCATGACGGCGATCTGCCCGGCCGGGCCGCCGAAGGTCTGCAACGAGATGGCGAACCAGGCCCGCACCGCCTGCCCGAACGGGACGACGTCGCGGGTTTCGCTGACCGGCCGGCTCATCCGGGGGTCCTGTTCAGTAGCACGGCGCGGCGCTGGTATTCGTAGAGGCCGTCGAAGATCGGGCTGCTCAAGGCCAGCACCTGATCGTCGTCGCAGGTCATCGACAAGCCGCGCAGGATCACGTCGAGGCCGGCGCCTTCAGGGGCGTCGTAACGCTCGTCGGCAAGGTCCGCCTCATGGACGATCTCGGCGATCTTCCACAACACCGGGTCGTGCAGCTCGTAGCGGCGCAGGATCGTCTCGAACGAGCAGTCACCCCGGCGATGGCCGAGTTCGACGCCGCGCATGTCGAACGGTGTCGCGTCGGCGGGCACCGCGGTGCGGTCGTCGACGAACAGGAACTCCGCGTCCGGGTCGATGTGCGTGCGGATCAGCCACGCGCACGCGGCGCGGTCGATGTGGACTCCGGCACGGGTCGCCCACTTCATGCCCGCTCCCCCACGGTGATGTCCTGCTCGGCGAGTTGCTGCACCGTGATCCGAGCGGCCTCGCGCTCGGCCGGCGGGAAGTAGTCGCGGTCGGTGATGCGGCGCAGCTCGCCGCGTAGCCGCCGGACCAGGCGGATGCGTTCGGCCTCGTCGGCGGGAACCGCGGTGGCCTGCTCGATGACCGCCCGGTACTCGCCGGCGCGGGCCGTGCGCAAACCGTCGATGACGGCCTGTTCCTGGGCGACGTCGCCCGGCGAGGCGATCCAGATCATGGCGGTACCGCCGTTGTCGACGACTTCTTCGGCGACCCAGTCGAGCTGCTCGCGGGTGCGGTCACCGGCGGGCAGGGCGATCAGGCCGTCGCCCAGGCGGGCCACGCCGAGGCGTTCCAGCTTGCGCCACACCGCGATCCGGGGCTGCGACGGCTCCCGGGGAATCCGGTACGACAGCAGCGCCCACTGCCGGGTTTCCTCCACACGCTCCATCCGGATACTGTAACCATGGTTACGTTTGCCGTGGAAGGAGTGGGTGGGTGGCGATGCGTCAGCAGCGGACGGTGTTGTTCGTCTGCCCGCACGGCGCGGGCAAGAGCCGCATTGCGGCGGCCTGGTTCACCGGGCTGGCCCTCCCCGGCTGGACGGCGCTGTCGGCCGGTATTCAGCCGCAGACCGAGGTCAGCGTGCACGCCGCGCGGCTGCTGGCCGGCACACCAGTACGCGCGCTGCTGGACGAGTCGGCGCCCCGGCCGGTATCAGCGGTGCCGGCCCCACAACTGCTGGTCGCCATCGACTGTGCTGACGGGCTCACCGCCGACGTGCGGTGGGCACTGGTGCAGCAGTCGTTCGACGAGCAGATGTGCGCCGAGATCCGTGACCGGGTGAACGCCCTGGCCGCAACCCTGGCAACGTCGCAGCCATCGTGACCGGTCGACCCGGCGCGGCGACCGGCACCGGTGACATCGTGATGCGTGCCGCCGACGGCCAAGGCGGCATCCGGGCGCTGCGCGTCGATGGAATGTAGCCGGTAGGCCTGCGCCATCATGGGATGCTCAACAAACCGCAGCTGTTCCATCGCCATTTCCGGCCCAACATCGAGTATCGGTTCATCAGCGACCCGGTCCGCATGACCGTCGCCCCTCTACGAGTGGCCGGATCCGGATAGGCTGCGATGGATGGCTGCCCTCCTGGGGCGCCGCGTGGAACGATCCTCTCGGGAGGGCGGCCGGATGATCAGGGTGACAACGGTGGGCCCGGCCGGGACCCGGATCGAGGACCTGTTGCAGCGGCAGTTCGGTTACCAACCACCCGACGACCACGACGGGCCGGCCGTGGCCAGGGCCGAGTGGTTCGGAGACGGCTTGTACGAGTGTGGCCTCGAACCCGGGACCGTCGTCGGCGGCCACCAGATCGCGGCAGTCCGGGCGCTGCTGAGCGGTTACCATCCGGCTACCGGTGAACTCCTGGTCACCGTGCCGAGGGCCACCGACCCGCGGGCCACCCTGCCGGCCGGCCCACTGGTCGACTCCATCGAGGCAGGCCGCCAGCGCCTCACCGGCACCGGCGCGGTCGCGCGGTTTGGCCGTTTGCAGCGCGGTGTCGCTCGCGCGCGGACACAGGCCACCCCCGAATACCGGGCTTCGATCACTGATCTCGCCCGCATCGCCCAGGCCGCCGGCATCGACATGGGCGCCCTGTACCCGGCGGACGTGCTGGCGACCGCACGCGACTATGCGCGTACCCGGGTGGCAGCTGGCAACCGGGGCTACGACGTGCTCTTCATCCTGCCGGAGCCGGTCGGCGTCCTGATGACCGACGCTGCCTTCGCCGACGTCGCCGCCGAGGTGCAGACCGCTTTACTATCCGTGGTTCGGGAGGCTGCGGGTGTGCTGCAACAGCGGGCCGGTCACGGACCGGGCAGCCGCCGCGGCCAGGTCTGGTCCCCGCGGCGCACCGACACCACCGGCCTGCTCGGCTGGATCACCCTGCACCGCACGGCGTGCCCGTCCGGCGGCCCGGCACCGGTGGCGGGCCTGCACGTACACGTGACCTTGGCGAACATGGCCCGCCGGACGGACGGCACCTGGTCTGCCCTCGGCGCCGACCGCCGCGACATCGAGCGTGTGGCCGGCACCATCGGCAGAAGCCTGGCGCAGCGACTGCTGCAGGTGGCCGGCGAGCCCTGGGCCGAGCGGGCGTCCACGAAGCGGCTGAAGCGGTTCGCCGAGGACTGGGCCGATCGGCTACTGGCTACCGGCCCGCTCACCGACGCCGGGAAAGCCGAGGTGGTCGATGCGGTACGCCGCTGCTATGGGCATGCCGACGTGCCCTGGCACGGCCGGGTGCTCTGGGCGCCGTCGCCGTCGGCCGGACAGACGCTCGCCACCGAACACGCCCAACGACACACCCCGCTCGTCACTCGGGTACGGACGGTGAAGACCCTTGCCGGACAGGCAGCCGGGACGCTGTTCGGCGCTGTGTGCCGGCTCGGCCTGACAGGGTTCGTCTTCTGTGCCGCCATCGCCCTGACACTGATGGTTGTCCTGCCGGGTGATCCACTGACCCTCGACAGTATCGAGGTGGACCGGTCGAAGAGTGACCTCAGCTGGTATGGGCTCTGGATCGGCGGGGCTGTCGGCGGCCTTGCGACGATGGCCCTGCTCATTCGCCTCGGGCTGTTCAGAGACGAAATCGTCGACGTGAGAGACGCCCCCCTGCTCTGTCTCTGGCAGTCGCTCATGGTGACTGTCATCGGGACCTTGGGAGTGCTCACCGGCCTGGCCTTCTTCATGATCCCCAGTTTGATGCTGCCCGAAAGCAGTGTCCCTGACGAGGGCTGGATCACGACGCTGCTAACCGCTGTACTGGCCCCCACCTTTGCGCTTTTCGTGGCGATCGATATCGCCAAGAGGCTGCGTACGGATCCGATAGTGGTCCGCTACATCGATCCGACTGCGGGGAACCTCGACGATCAGCTTGGGATCAGGTTGAAGCAGATCAGTGCCGCCAACCCCGCGGCCGGACGTGGATGGATTCTCGTGCAGGAGACCGTCCAGACGGCAGTGAGCGGGATTCACCGGGCGATCGAGCTCGCCGTCCGAGGCGCCGCAATCGGCGGGAGCATCGCCCACCGGTATCCGATCGGGTGTTTCGGGAGCCCGACCTTCAGCTGGCCGGCTGAACTCGGCGGGGCAACGTGGATGATCGGCACCGGCACGGCGGCACCAGCCCACGCCGCCGCGGTGGTGAGTGACTTCGTCGCCGCCTCACGCACCGGCTGGTGGTGGCCGCACACCGAGTTCGTGGTGATCAGTGAGCAGCCGACAGTGGTGCGGAGGGAATCGGGCCGACTGCACGACACCGGCGGCCCGGCTGCCCAATGGGCCGACGGGTTCCAGGTCCACCCTGCCCGATCAGCTGCGCATAAGGTGACATCGCCACCGCATCCACCAGCTGGCTGATGCCTCACCTACTCCGGCCTCCGAGAGTTCGACCGGTCACCCGCATTGCCCGGCACTTCGCGGTGTCTCCGGCCGGCTGTCGACGGCCGGGCCGGAATTACCACCCCGCACCCCGCCGGAAACCGCGCCACGGCGATGCCCTTGGCAACGTGAACCTGAAAGGAAGGTCGCCCAGCGGGTCCTCGCGATCGAGGCCGAGGTCGACGTGAGGTGTCGAGGACCCGACCGTGTGCGTTGACGACACGATATGTGATGCCGTAGTCGGACAGCGGCTCCATAGCCAGAAACCCGTGCCCGTCTGCGCTGAGAAGGACAACCACGTCAAGATCGATGACCAGCTCGTCCGGGGGCTCTCTGATATTACATCGACGATCGCCGCTTGGGGCGCCAACACGTCAGGGCCGCATATCTCACCGATGAGATCCATGCGGGTGGTGTCATCTACGAACGATGCGGGTGATGTCCAAGGAAGCCAAGACTGACCTCGACAAGCTCGACGAAAGCGATATACCGAACGCAGTGCACCATCGCGACTCGATGATCACCGTAGGTATGGGCCGACGATCAGGCCGGAACCCGTACTGTACGGGCACACACTGACGGACGAGCCTGAAGCACGCCTCCAAGTTGTGTATCCGGATTTGAGCCGCCGGCCCGGACAAGGGCCGCAGGATGGGCCGGCTCGTGACGCGGGCCGCACCGGGAACCGCGCCACGGGCCGATTGGGTCAGCAGCGTTTCCAGGCGACGTGGTAGACGGTGTCGAGGTTGCCGTCGGTGGAGTCCATGGTCAGGAAGCTGGCTTTGCGTTTGTCGGACCGGCCGGCGTTGACCCGCAGTTCGGTGTTGATGTTGAGGTAGCGCTTCTCGCCGCAGGGCAGGAACGATAGGGATCCGACGCCGAAGGTGTCGGTGCGCTGCCAGTCGCCGTCGAGGGGGCCGGCGAAGGAGCGTTTGGTCTTGCCGGTGTTGGGTTCGCCCTGGAAGTAGTAGACCGACGACTGGGTGGCCTTGGCGCCGGGTTCCAGGTGGGCGAAGCCGCGGTAGTCTACGCGGGCGATGGCGTAGGTGTAGCCTTGGGGGACGTTGACGTTCAGGCCGAGCTGGCAGTTCTTGCGGAATGCGGTCGCGGCGGCGTCGGCGCCGACCTGGGCGGTGAATTCGCTGTAGCTGACGGTGAAGGCCTTGCTGTCCGGGGACACCGTCACCGCGGCGGTGCCCAGCGGGCAGCCGGAGCCGTTGGCCGAGACCACGTCGATGACCATGCTGTTCTGCGGCGGCGGTGTCGGCGTGGTGGACGCGGTCGCCGACAGGGCTGTAGCGACTCCCGCGAGGGAGGCGAGCAGGGCCACGGTGGCGGTGAGTGCTTTGCGGCCGTTGCGCATGACAGGGATCCCCTTTGGTCGTTGAACGTGCTGCCGTCTGGTCGACCCCGGTCGGGTCGGGGCCTGACTGCCGCCGAAACGTACGCCGTCATGCCTGATGCGCTCAATGCAGCTTTCGTGGCTTTTTAATGCTTACGAGTGTTAAAGAGGTTTTTAGGAGCCTGACGGTCGAGGGAGCGGGCGTTGTTCGGCGGTGAACTCCCGGCCGAACAGCCCACACCCGACCGTGACCGGCCCACACCCGACCGGTGCCGGCACCGGTCGGGTGTGGGCCGGTCACGGTTTGTGAGGTCTGAACGACACTGTCCGGGTCGCATCCCGGCGCCGTCCGCCGGTAGGGTGCACGGTCAGACAGTACGAGACGGGTATGAATGGGGCATGGCATGACACACGGCGGGGCCGGCCGTCAGGACGGGCAGGTACCGGCGGGGCTGGACACCAGCGTTCCGCACTCGGCGCGTATGTACGACTGGTGGATCGGCGGGAAGGACAACTTCGCCGCCGACCGGGAGATGGGCGCGCGGTTCGCACAGGCGATCCCGAAGATCCCGCAGATGGCCCAGGAGAACCGCGCCTTCATGCACCGGGTCGTGCGCCACCTGACCCATGCGGGTGTCCGGCAGTTCCTGGACATCGGCACCGGGATCCCGACCCGGCCGAACGTGCACGAGATCGCCCAGGACATCGCTGCGGACTGCCGGGTCGTCTACGTCGACAACGACCCCCTGGTCCTGGTCCATGCCCGGGCGCTGATGGTCAGCGACCCCGCCGGACGGACCGTCTACCTCGACGCGGACTTCACCCGGCCCGCCGAGATCCTCGCTCACCCGGCCCTGCGTCAGGTCCTCGACCTCACCCAGCCGGTCGCCCTGCTCATGATCGCGGTCCTCATGCTGGCCCGCGACAGCGACGACCCGTGGACGGCCGTGCGGACCCTACTGGATGCGCTGCCCTCGGGCAGCTACCTGGCGATCACCCATCCCGGTCAGGACTTCGACCCAACGGCCATGGACGCCATCGTGCAGGCGGCCAACGGCGCCGGCATGACCCTGGTCCCCCGCGATCACGCCGACGTGCGGCGTTTCTTCGCCGACTGGGAGTTGGTCGACCCGGGCCTGGTGCCGGTCATGGCCTGGCAGCCCGACGGCGATCCCCCCGCCGACCCGAACGCCGCCTACTACTGGGCCGGCCTCGCCCGCAAACGCTGAACCCCCGTAGCTCCGGGCCGTACGCTGCGGGGCTCTCAACGAAAGCCAGGGCGCTCGCGGGCCGGGCACACCGCCCAGCCATCGGATCCGGCCGGCGATCTCGGAGTGCGGGTCCGCGTCGTCCGCCCACCCTCGTGACAAGACATCCGAAGGTCGCGCCGGGCCGGATCCCGGCGTGCGGCGGGTGCGGGGCCGTTGAGGTCCTGATGGGTGGCGTTCCTGCTGCCACTGGCCCTGGTCGGTCAGGTGTTGCGCCGTCGGCAGTGCCAGCACCACGTCAGCCTGTTCGAGATAGCAGGATGATCCACGCGTCGGTCGTTCGACCGGCCTGTCGTTACGGGATTGCCGGCCGTTCAGTGTCGGCCTGCGTCGGACAGGTCGGATGCCGTTGCGGTGTGGGGCTGATCGGCGGCGGGCAGGGTGATGTGGATGCGGGTGCCGCCGCCTGGGTTGTCGCCGGCGGCGATGGTGCCGTGGTGGCGGTCGACGATGCGCTGGCAGATGGCCAGGCCGAGGCCGGTGCCGGGCCGGTTGCCGTGGTTGCCGGCGCGGCGGAACGAGGTGAACACGTGGGGCTTCTCGGCGTCGGGGATGCCGATGCCCCGGTCGGCGATCACGATGCGGTGGTGGGTGTCGCCGGCGCGTCGGTGGGCGGAGATGTCGATGCGGGCGGGTTGGCCGGGCAGCGTGTATTTGAGGGCGTTGCCGATCAGATTGTCGAACAGTTGGCGGATCATGGCCGGGTCGGCGTGCACGGCCGGCAGCGGTCCGGTGTAGATGTCGGGAAACAGCACCGGAGGGCCGTCGCGAGTGGTGGCGCGTAGATGGGCCGTGCGTTCGGCGATCACCTCGGCGACGATCACGGCGAGATCGACTGCCTGAAGTTTCAGGGCCGCGTCGCGGGCGGTGGCGTAGGCGAGCAGATCATCGATGAGCCGCCGCATCCGGTCCACGCCGCCGCTGATGCGTTCCAGCACCTCGTACACGTTCGGGTCGGTGTCGGCGGGCAGTTCGTCTTCGAGGATCTCGGCGTAGCCGGCCACCGAGGCGAGGGGTGCGCTCAGATCGTGGGCGGCGACACCGGCGAAGGCCAGCAGGTCGGCCTCACGTTCGCGCAGTGCGGTGACGTCGTGAGCGGCGGTGACCGCGCCGATCAGGGCGCCGGTGGCATCGGTCAGCGGGCGGGCATGCACCAACAGCGCTCTGGTGCTGCCGTCGGGCAGGCGGATCTCGGCCGCCATGGCGTCGACGTGCTCGCCGCGCAGGGCCCGCATCAGTGGGGTGTCTTCGGCAGTCATCGCAGTGCCACCGGTAAGGGCCGTACCGACCTGCCCTGCCGTGGCGGCATCCGGCAGGTCCTGGCGGGCGCTGCGATTGGCGTGCACGATGGCGCCGACGGTGTCACAGGTGATGACGGTGACGTCAATGGCGTCGAGAACCTGGGTCAGATAAGCCTGCTGTTGCTGCAGGGCGTCGCGGGCCCGGCGCAACTGGTCGCGGTGGCGGCGCTCGACGGTGACGTCGCGCACCAGCATCACGGCGCGCACGGCGCCGTGGTCGTCGGTCAGGCGGGTGCCGGTCACCGTCACGATCCGGCCGTCGGGGACCTCCGGGTTGCGTACGAGCATCTCGCCGACGGCGTGCTCCTCGCCGGCGATGATCCGGGCGTAGGCGGTTTCGTGGTTGGCCATCGGGCTGCCGTCGGGATGGAACAGGCCGTAGTAGGAGGCGTCGGTGACCTGATCGCCGGGGCTGGTCCGGCCACCGAGCAACCGGACGGCTGCCGCGTTACGCACCAGCACCCGCCCGTCGGCGTCGATCACGGCCAGCCCGTCGGCCATCGAGTCGATGATCGCCCGGTTCGTGGCGGCGCGTAGTGCTGCTTCCTCTTTCTCCGCGGCCAGTTGTGTCATCAGTGTGCGGCGTTCGTCGCGGCCCAAGGCCAGCGCCAATCCGATCACGGCGACCATGCCGGCGAACACCTGCACGACCAGAGCCCGGCTCGCGTGATCGCCGATTGCGGCGAACGAGCCCGTCCCGGACAGGGTGAACAACACCGCAGCGGCGCCCACCACCAGATCGTGGCAGACCACGAAGGTGGTCGGCGTACGCAGCGCCACCCATACCGTGACCGCGATCAACGCGAACGCCACCGGCAGACCGTGGACCACGGCGAACGCGAACCCGCACGCCGCCGCCGAACAGGCGAGCATCGCCGTGTACTCGGCCACTCGCCACCGGCCGGCGTCCTGCCACGCCGCGCGGGCCCACCGCACGGCACCGGACCACGTTCCGGCGGAGGGCCGGGTGTGCCAGGCGTAGCCGACACGAAGCCCGACAGCGCCGATCAGCAGGACAGCGGTGGTGTTGCGGGCCAGCCACACCGCACCCGGCTGCCACCCGACAGGTCCGTTGATCAGCCACAAACCGGTGACGCCGATCGCGGTGCCCGCACTGGTGCTGGCCAGGGCAGCGCCCAGCAGCACCCACAGATCCCGCAACCGGCTCAGCACCTGTTGCCCCCCTGCGCCCCACAGCGTCGGCTGCCAGAGGCGAAACAGCCACATGAACACCGTGATCTGCGCCAGGTTGGCCGCCACGAACACCACCACGAGCCGACCGTCGGCCCCGGTCGCCAGATTGACCATGACCGTGACAGCCACCAGCGCGGCGGCATCCGCCCACCGCACGCGGGCGCGCCGCTGCGCACAGAACCACAGCACCAGAACCCCGGCCGCGGGCCACACCATGCTCAAATTCGTGCCGTCCATGACCGTCATCCGCCCGGCCACGGCGGCCAACGCATACCACAGCGCGAACAGAGCCGTGCGCGTCAACGACCTGCCGACCGTCATCTCGACCTCCGAGCACGCCAGCGACATGAACTCACCCGGTTCGGAGCAAGCCTCCGAGCAAATGACCCCGTCTACGACAACGCGTCCCACAGCAGCCCAGGCGATGCACCAAACTGCTTTACCCGGCAGAAGGAGCGCCTTCAAGCCCCCGCGGATTGTCTCCGATACCGGCCGCCCCGTTCGGCGCGGTAATCGCCGCGACGGTGCCTCTCGCGGTGATCACGTCACGCATCTCAGCGACCAACTGCTGGGATATGACCGGTTTGGTCAGGTATCTGTCGGCACCGGCACGCAGCCCCGCCCGCATGTCATGCTGATGGGCATTGGCCGACACCATCAGGATCGCGGTCCGCCCGTCACCGCTGTCACGCGCCAGACGGCACAGTTCCAAACCGTTCATATCGGGCTTCAGCACATCCGTGATCAAGGCAACCGGCCGCGCGACCAGAAGAACCCGTAACGCGGTTCGCCCGTCTCGCACACCGATCGCCCGGTGGCCCGCCGACTCGACCGCGAAGGACAATACGTCACGAACCTCACGATCATCTTCAGCGATCACGACCAGGTTCTGATTCACCAAGATTTCCTCCCCTGCCACGATGACTCGCCCCTCGCGGAGCCCCAGCGACCGCCGGCACCGTCGAAGGCAGAACGGCAACCAACCCGGCACTCTGAAACAGTTGGCGACCTCACCGGCATGAGGTGATCAGGCTGTCACCTCTAAGGCCACTCCCGGACCACAACCGCCAGAGATGGCCCGCGCCCCGCCTTCACGCGGGACAATCTCCGACGATGTGCCGGTCCAACCCACCCATGCCTGCCCCGGGCAGTGGGCGACTCGCCGACACGCCTTGCAGCCGTTGCCGGCGGTGAGGGACTGTCAACTTTTTACAGTCCCGGCGGTGATCCGCTCTGCACACGTCGCGGAAAACGATCAGCGCCGAGCAGCGCCGCGAGGCCCGGAAGTGGTCCCTCGTGCGGTATGTGCTCACGGTGAGCAGCCCTTCTCGGTGTCGTCGGCGATCTCTTGATCCTCGTATCCCCAAACGCGCAGGATGCGGGTGATGGCACCGGAACGGCGCAGATCGGCGGCCGCGGCAGCGTAGGCGTCGATGAGGTCGCCGGCTTCGGGATGGAAGGCCATGGCGCCGCGTTCGAGTCTGGGTGTGCCGTCGACGACGGGTGTGAAACTGGGCGTGACGTCGAGGGCTGCGGGTGCGGCGGTGGCCACCAGCCGGCGGACCGAGAGACTGGTCAGGGCGAAGGCGTCGATGTCGCCGGCTATCACGGCGGTGGTGAGTTGGTCGGGGCCGGTGAAGGCGATGATCCGTTCGGCGGGTATGCCCGCTGCGGTTGCGTAACCGGTCTCCACGGCACCGGCGAGGACCCCGAGCCTGATGCCGGGCTGAGCGGCGATGGAGTCGTAGTCGGTCAGGCCCAGAGGGTTGCCACCGCGGACGCCGAGCGCTTGGGGTAGCAGGAAGTCCGGCCGGGTGAAGGCCACCCGGGTACAACGCGGGGCGGTGATGGACATGCCGGCGGCGACGATGTCGGCGCTGCCGGACAGGACGGCGTCGATGAGACTGTCGAAACTGATCACCAGCGGTTCGATGCGCGCGACGCCGATCGCGGCGAGGACCTGCCGTGCGATCTGCGGCATCGCGCCGGTGAGTTCGCCGTCGGCGTCGACGAAGCCGAAGGGTTCCTCACCGGCGACGGCCAGGCGGGCTACTCCTGTCCGGCGCAGCCGGGCGAGGGCGTCGCCTGGTACGGGCTCGTCGTGGCGAGGACAACCGGACAACAGCGTGGCGGACACCAGGGCGGTGGTGCCGAGGACGCGGCGGCGTGTCCACGGTGTCGGCGGCGCGGGATCAGGGCGCGGCTCATGGGGCATCGGCGAGTGCCTCCGCGACGATCCGGGTCAGGTCAGCGGCGGAGAACGGTTTGGTCAGCAGGGTGGTGCCGGCGGGAACCTGTCCCTGGTCGGTGAGTTCACCGTCGGAATATCCCGACATGAAGACGGTCGGAAGGCCCGGGTCGAGCCGGGCGATGGCGCGGGCGAGTTCCGGGCCGCTCATGCCGGGCAGCATCACGTCGGTCAGCAGGATCGAGATCGTGAATCGCTGGTCGATGTAGCGTTTCTCGGCTTCCTCGGCGGATCCGCACGCCAGCACCCGGTAGCCCTGCCGCTGCAGGATGCGCTGGGTCAGTTGACGGACCTGCGGGTCGTCCTCGACCACCAGAACGGTCTGGTGCTCGGCCCTGGCCGGTGGGCTGGCCGCGGCCGGCTCGGCGACGAGACTGGACGGCGGGGCGTCGTGGAGGTCGAGAGCGAGAGTGAGGACGGTGCCCTGTCCGGGGGTGCTCTCGACGCTGATCTGGGCTCCCGCGCCGTCGGCGATGGCGTGCACGGTGGCCAGTCCGAGGCCGGTGCCACCGTGGTCGCGTTTGGTGGAGAAGAACGGGTCGAAGACCCGGCCGAGGGTCTCGGCGTCCATTCCGGTGCCGGTGTCGGTGACGCTGACCAGCACACGTTCGCCGACCGTCACGGCGACCGTGATCCGGCCCCCGGTGGGGGTGGCATCACGGGCGTTGGTGACCAGATTGACCAGGACCTGCTCGAGCGCCGTGGGTTCGATCGCCGCGTACGGACGCCCGGTTCCCTCCCGCGGCAGACTGATCTCGAGCCGACGGTCCGGGCCGGTGATGCGCCGCAACAGTCCGCTCATCGACGCCACCGCGGCGGCGACGTCGGTAACCGTGTCGGTGCTGTGGTGCTGCTGACGGCTGATGGCGAGGATCTGGTCGACGAGGGCGGCGGCCCGCCCGGTGGCACGCAGGCACTCGGTGAGGGCGTCGCGGTCGTCGTCGGCGAGTTCGTTTCCGCCGGTGAGGACCAGGTCGAGGTAGCCGCCGATGGGGGTGAGCAGGTTGTTGAAGTCGTGCGCGATCCGGGCGGCGAGCCGGCCCAGGGCTTCCATCCGGTGTGCTTGTGCCAGTTGTTCCTGCAGTTCGTGGCGTTGGGTTTCGTCGGACAGCAACAGCAACCGACCCCGGCCGCGGAAGGTGTCGGTGCAGTAGGCGATGACCCAGCGGGGTCCGGCGGCGGTCTCGATGGTCATCGGCTCGCCGTCGAGGTCCTCGGTGACGCTGAGCGGGCCGGGCCCGTCGTCGTCACGGTGCACCATCAGGTTCAGCGGACCGCCGAGGATCGCGCCTGGCGGGTGGCCGAGCAGTCGGGCGGCTGCCGCGTTCTCGTACTCGACGTTCCCGCCGGGGCCGACCTCGAGGATCGGTATCGGCGAGGTGTCGATCAGACGGTTGCGGCGGGCCTCGCTCTCCGACAGCTGTTCGGCCAATCCCACCGCACGGCGCCGGGACCGTGCCTGGCCGACGACGGTGGCCAGCAGGACCAGGCACAGCAGACCGGTGACGGTGAGCAGCAACGCCCGATAGGTCCGCTCACCCGAGCCGCCGGCAGCGCCCATCGGGGTGTAGCCGACCTGCCAGCGCCGGCCGTACGCTGCCACCTCGGCAGTCCGCACCGAGGGCCGGCCGTCGTCCACCGACGCGGCCAGTAGCGTGGGCGGACCGGACACGTCGGTGATGCGCACCTTACCGGTCACATCGGCGCGACCATACAGGCCGTCGAGGAATCGCTGCGGGTCCAGATGCAAGCCGACGTACCGGCCCGCACCGATGGCACGGATCGCCAGGACGGTGTCGGCCATACCGTCACGGCCCGGAATCGGGCCGCTCAGCGCCGGGCGTCTGGCCTGTGTCGCGACGGCGAAGGCTGCCGCCGCCTGCGGCACCGTCACCAGGTCGGCACCTATCGAATAGGTTCGATCGGACCGTGGATGCGCCGCGCGAACGACAACGGCCGTCCCGGAACGATCGAGGACGAGGATCGCCAGCACACCAGGGTATCGATGCGGTAGGTCGAAATCACCGGAGACGGCGGCCAGGGCGCTGCCGTGCTCCTCACTCGCCGCGAGGGTGGCATCCCCGGCGGCGAGGACGTCCGCGTAACGGGCCAGCTCATTCTCGACGGCCCGGACGTCGACCGCGAGCGCGGCATCCACGGCAGTCGCTTCGTCATGGCGCGCCACCGCGCCGGACCAGAGCCACGCGCCGAGCATCACTGCCAGGGCGGCAGTGCCGCCGACCCACGGCAGCGCCTGCTGTCCCCGGCGCAGTACCGCCAGCTGACGTGCCATAGCCGCATCACCCCTGACACGGGTATAGCCCACCAACTGGGCAGTGGGATCAGTGAAACATCAGAATGGTACTAAAGTCCTGAATAAGACAAAGAACTTCACGATAGGAAGATGCGGTCACCGCTGAACGATCGTGTAGCTGAGTGCCCGGGTGGTGAGTGCCGGGGCCGTCGAAGGGGCGCCCACACTCGGTGCTCATGGGTCGACGCCATCGTCGTGTCACTGGCGGCAGGACCACCTGCCCGCCTGGGTGGACCTGCCGCTGAGCCGGCATGACCCGGTAGTGCCATCCCAGGGCATCGATTCGATAGATTCGCCGCCATGAGCGAGACTGTCGGCGGTACGGGCTCGGAGCGGGTTGTCGCAAGGCGTTACCGATTGGGCCGGATGCTCGGCCGGGGCGGGATGGGCGCGGTCTGGCAGGCCGACGACATGCTGCTGGCGCGGCGGGTGGCGCTCAAGGAGGTGTGGCTGCCCTCGGCCGGAGACGGGCCGATCGATCCGAGCGATCCGGTGGTGCGCCGGGTCATCCGGGAGGCGCAGGCGGCGGCCCGGCTGCGGCATCCCGGCATCATCACCGTCCACGACGTGATCGAGCAGGACGGCCGTCCGTGGATCGTCATGGAACTGGTCGACGGCCGCTCGCTGGCCGATGTCGTCGCCGCGCAGGGTCTGCTCAGTGAACGGCAGGCCGCCGAGGTCGGCGTCCAGGTGCTCGATGCGCTTCGTGCGGCGCACCGTGAAGGGGTGGCGCACCGCGACGTCAAACCGGCCAACATCCTGCTCGCCGAGGACCGGGTGGTGCTGACCGACTTCGGGATCGCCACCGTCTACGACGAGACCGCGCTGACCGCCACCGGCCAGATGGTCGGCTCACCGGCGTATCTGGCGCCGGAACGGATCAACGGGCTGCCCGCCACCGCCGCGTCCGATCTGTGGGCTCTCGGGGTGACCCTGTACACCGCGGTCACCGGCGCATCACCTTTCCAGCGCAACAGCACCCCGGCCACGCTCATGGCGGTCCTCGACCATCGACCCGCCGCGCCGGCGCACGCCGGACGGCTGTGGCCCCTGATCAAAGGCCTGCTGGAGAAGGACCCGGCCCGCCGGCTGAACATCGAGCAGTCACGCACCCTGCTACAGAACGCCATCGGGATCCTCGACAACGCCGAACGCGGCGGCAACACCGCCCCGCGCCCGCGGACACGGCTGCCGTTCCTGCGGCGCCACGTCGACGACCCGAACATCTCCGGCCTGAACCCCACGGCTGTCGCACCGGCGCCGACACTCGCATCCCCGACCCTGCCGCACCGTGACAACGCGACCGTGACCGCCGGTACCGGAGGCGAGGACGCCATCCCGGAAACGGCCACCACGCTCGCCCAGGCGTGGACGACCGGAGCCCCGCGAACTGATGCCACACCTCTCCCGGCCTATTCCGAACCGGCTGCCGGGACACGCCGCCGGTGGAAGCCCGCCATGGGCATCACCGTCGCCGCGATCGTCGTGCTCACGCTCTCCGCAACCCTGCTGACGGTCTACTATCCCGGCCTGATCATCGCGGACAACGAAACGACCACCGGCCCCACTCTGGAGGCCGGTGCCGTCAGCCAGGCGACGCCATCGGCGGCCGGATCGCCATCCATTGCCGAGAGCGGGCAGGCGACACCACCGTCGACTGCCGCGGAGAACCCTGTAGCCCCTGCGGGGCCTGACGACACCGTCATCGACGACTGCCTGGTCGGCACCTGGCAGTCGGTGACCTTCAGCAAGAAACTCAAGATCCGGACCGAGGTCTTCTCGGTCACCGGCGCCAAGGACGTCATCAGGCGGATCCACCCGGACGGCAAGTCCACCGACAACTACACCCGATCCACGCCACTGACCGCGACCACCAACGGCAACCGGTACGCCGAGACCATCCGCGGCACCCGCGACCAGCAGGCCAGCACCGACAACGGCGTGCTCACCTTCACCGAGATCGTCAGCAAGCAGACCCTCGAGATCACCGAGAACGGCGAACAGCTACCGGTCACCGTCTACCCGAAACAGTCCGAGGCCTATCCGTACACCTGCTCCACCGACAACCTCGCCCTCAACGACGGCGCCACATACGAAACCTACAAACGCCTCGGCACCGACCCCGACCTGAAGGTACCGACTGCCTGAATCACCCGACCGGTCGAACAGCCCCGAGATGGACGGCCTTCCTGCATCTGAGTCGGGCCCACGATAAACGCAAACCGACGACCCATGGAGCCGGAATCGAATCGGCACAACCCGATGTGTCCGGCACATGGGCAGCGAGCGGCATCGCGCTGGTCGCCGACGCGATCAACACCCGTTCGAGAGCGACACCGGCTGGTGATCAGCCTGGCCGACCGCGAGGCCGAACCGGCCGATCACCTGGCACGACCGCGGGCCTCCTCCGTCACCGATATCGCGGCCGACCACATCTACGGTGCGATCGCGATCCCGCTGCGCGCCCCGTTCGCGACCTGACTCGGCCGGCTGGTTGACCGCGACACCCCTGTGGTGATCGTCCGCAACGCCGACCAGGCCCCGGTGGCATCCTGTGGCCGGCCTTGAACATCGGCATCGAGCACCTCGCAGAGGCGAGCCCTACGTAGGAGAACTCCGACTTTGGTTGGCAGCGGTCCAGGGCCGCAGCACGCGCAGTCCGACGCCCGCCGCCGCGGAGCCCACGGCGGTTTCGCGGAGATCCACCAACCGCTGGTCGCAGACTCCGACAAGCCCTGCAGGCTCACTGTGGTCTTCGACTGTCATGGAATCACGGTTTCCCGGCGGCCGATGGAGAGCAGGTCCAGCAGCAGGGCGGCGAGCGCGACCACGGCGAGCAGGGCCAGGCCGAGTCCGTACGAGTGGTAGCTGCCGTAGATGGTTCCCATGATCAGTGGGGGAACGAAGCCGCCGAGGCCGCCGGCTGCTCCGACGACACCGGTGACGGAGCCGACCTGGTTGGCCGGGGCCTGTTTGGCGACCAGGGCGAAGGTGGCGCCGCTGCCGGTGCCGAGGGCGGCGGCCATGCCGAGGAACGCGGCGGTGCCGACAGGTGCCAGCGCGGGGGTGAGGGATTGGATGACGGCGCCGAACGCGACGACGCTGAGGGCGGCGGCGAGGACGCGGCTGGGGGCGAACCGGTCGGACAGCCATCCGCCGATCGGGCGCATCAGGACCGCGAGGAGAACGAAGCCGGCCATCCGGTTGGCGGCGTCGGCCTGGGTGAGGCCGTAGGCGTTCTTGAGGTAGGCGGGCAGGTAGACCGAGAAGGCGACGTAGCCGCCGAACGCGACCGCGTACAGCGCTGAGGCCTCCCAGGTGATGCGCAGCCGCAGGGTGGTGTGCAGGCGGGCCGCCAGCGAGGTGGCCGGCGTGGCGCGCTGCGGGGCGTCGCGCAGCAGCAGCCAGGCGACGGCGGCGTAGACGGCCAGGACTGCGGCGGTGAGCAGGAACGGGGTCTGTAGGTTCTGTGCGTCGACCAGTTTGACCGTGGTGAGGGCGCTGATCGCGGTGCCGCCCATGCCCATGCCGAAGACGCCGACGGCCAGGCCGCGGCGTTCCGGCGGGAACCAGGCGTTGACGAAGGGGACACCGATGGCGAAGGCGGTGCCGCCGATGCCGAGGAAGAACCCGCCGGTCAGCAGGGCCGGGAACGACTGGTGGCCGGACAGTCCGAGGTAGAGCACGGGAACGATGGTGGCGAGGGAGACGAGGGGGAACATGACCCGGCCGCCGAATCGGTCGGTGAGCGCGCCGATCGGGATGCGGCCCAGCGAGCCCACCACGACCGGTACGGCGACCAGCAGCGACTGTTCGAACGAGGTCAGGTCCAGGGCGGCGGCGAATCGGGTGGCGAGCGGGCTCAGCAGGGCCCAGGCCCAGAAGTTGACGGCGAAGCCGATGGTCGCCAATGCCAGCATCAGCGCTGCCTGTGGGGTCGCCTGCCGAGCCGGTTGGCTCACCCGGTTCTGTGGAACTGTGCTCATGGTGGTCTCCACGGCTCGTCGTGGGGTGCCCGCTCGGGAGCGAAGGCACTGTTCGCTGGGACTTACGGCTGAGATTTCTGTGGCAGTTCGACGGTTTCCAGGGGCTTTGGTCCCGACCGTGGCCGGGCCGGTAGGCCGGTCAGGATCTCGTGGTGACAGCCTGTTGGCCGTGGGTGTCGGCGTCGGCCGTGGGCTGGGCGGTGTCACGCACGGCGGCCGGGGCCGGCTGCGGCGCGGGGGCGGGTGTGCGGCGGCCGCGGTAGACGACGTACGGGCGCCACAGGTAGGCCAGCGGCGCCGACCAAACGTGCACGAGCCGGGTGAACGGCCAGAGCGCCAGGAACAGGAACCCGCCGATCGCGTGCAGCTGGAACACCAGCGGGGCGCCGCTCATCAGCGACGGGTCGGGCTGGAACCAGAAGATGCCACGGAACCAGACGGCGATCGTCTCCCGGTAGTCGTACCCGTCGCCGAACAGGTTGATCACCACGGTGCCGCTCATGCCGAGCACGACCATGGCGGCCAGGGCGGCGTACAGGATCTTGTCCATGGTTGTGGTGACCCGCCGGATGCGGCCGTTGACGAAGCGGCGGGCGATCAGCAACGCCAGGCCCACCACCAGCATGATTCCGGTGATCGTGCCGCCGGTGACCGACACCAGGTGGTAGGTGTGCTCGGAGACGCCGACGGCCGCGGTCCACGAGGCGGGGATGAGCAGGCCCATCGCGTGCCCGCCGATCACCCCGAAGGCGCCCAGGTGGAACAGCGGCGAGCCGAGCCGCAGCAGCCGATTCTCCAGCAGCTGGCTGGTGTGGGTGGTCCAGCCGAACTGGTCGTGGCGCCACCGCCACACGTGACCGGCCGTGAAGACGGCCAGGCAGGCGTAGGGCAGCACGATCCAGATCAGGGCGTTCATCGGGACACCTCCGCGTTTCCGCAGGCAGGGTAGGGAGACAGGTCGGGCCCGAGGCCCACCGCGTCGAGACCTACGGTCTCCACCGGAGGCCCGTCGGAGGCCAGAGCGGTGAGCGCGGCGAGATCTTCGCCGGTCAGTTGCGGCAGCACGGCACAGATGACATCGAGGATCAGCGCGTACGGCGTACGAGCGTCGTGCAGGGCCGCGCGCAGCAGCTCGATCCCCTGCCGGTGCTGGCGCAGCGGGGCTTCGCCGGCGCCGGGCCCGACGGTGGCCGCGAACTCCAGCACGATCGGCAGCAGGTCGGGCAGTTCCCCGTCGGCCAGGTGCAGCCCGTGCGCCCGGTACCGCTGCTTGAGCATGAGCAGCGCCATCCCGCGTTTGCGGGTGTCGCCGTGCAGGTAGTAGGTGAGGTAGAGCCCGGACCGGCGGCGCAGGTCGAAGGTCTGCACGTAGTGCCGCTGTACCTCGGTCCGGGTGCCGGTGAGCAGCCACTGCACGAACCGTTCCAGCTCGTCGACGCCGGCCGCGGCGGCGCGCAGTTCGTCGCCGGCCGCCAGTAGTTCCTCGTCGGGGTAGGTGAGCAGCAACGATGTCAGTTGGAACAGGTCGGAGCGGTTCATCAGCGGCCTCGCAGCGGGTTGATGCTGAGCCCGAGTCGGCCGTCGCCGCGCCGGTTGAACAGGTTCGGGCGACCCGGCCGTACCTGCTCGGCGTCGACCAGGTGGAAACGCTCGGCCGCAGCGTCGCCGCCCATGCCCGGACCGCCCTCGCAATCGAGCGAGCAGTCGCCGTTCGCGGCGGCCTGCGCCTCGAGCGCCGCCGCGTCCTTGGCGTGCGCCGCCGGGATGACGTAACGCTCGTCGTATTTGGCGATGGCCAGCAGCCGGTACATGGCTTCGACCTGCTCGCCGGTCATGCCGATGCCGTCGAGCAGGTCGCTCGCGACGGTGCCGTCCAGGGTGCGGGCCCGCATGTAGGAGCGCATCGCGGCCAGTTTCATCAGCACGCCGCCAGCGGTCGCGGTGTCGCCGGCGGTGAACAGCGACGCCAGGTATGCGACGGGGATCCGCAGGTCGTCGATGGTGTGGAAGATGTCGTCGGCGTTGGTGTCGTCGCGGCCGGCGGCGCCCACAGCGTCCAGGACCGGGGACAGCGGCGGCACGTACCAGACCATCGGCAGTGTCCGGTACTCCGGGTGCAGCGGCAGCGCGATCCGGTACTCGCTGATCAGTTTCCACACCGGCGACGCCTTCGCGGCCTCGATCCACTCGTCCGGGTGGCCGGCGTCGCGGGCGGCCTGCTGCACTGCCGGGTCGTGGGGGTCCAGGAAGACGGCGCGCTGGGCGTCCAGCAGGCCCTCGTCGGGAACCGATGCCGCGGCCAGGACGGCATCCTCGTCGTACCAGAGAATGCCCAGGTAGCGCAGGCGCCCGACACACGTCTCGGAGCAGATGGTCGGTTGTCCGGCCTCGATCCGTGGGAAGCAGAAGGTGCACTTCTCGGCCTTGCCGGTGGCGTGGTTGACGTAGACCTTCTTGTACGGGCACGCCGACACGCACATCCGCCAGCCACGGCAGCGGTCCTGGTCGACCAGGACGATGCCGTCCTCCTCGCGCTTGTACATGGCGCCGGACGGGCACGCCGAGACGCACGCCGGGTTGAGACAGTGCTCGCAGATGCGCGGCAGGTGGAACATGAAGGTCTTCTCGAACTCGAACTGGACCTTCTCGGTCATGTTCTTCAGGTTCGGGTCCTGGTCGAAGGTGTCGCCGCCGAGCGAGTCTTCCCAGTTGGCGCCCCAGGTGATGGCCATCGGCTCGCCGGTCAGTGTCGAGTACGGTTGCTTGACCGGGGTGTCGGTCAGGCCGGCCGGCGCGTTGACCAGGATGTCCTTGTCGAAGGTGGCCGGTTCGTAGTAGTCGTCGATGGTCGGCAGGTCGGGGTTGGCGAAGATCCGGGACAGCCGCTTGGCACGGCCGCCGCTGCGCAGCACCAGGCGGCCCTTGTTGTCGAGTTTCCAGCCGCCCTTCCAGCGTTCCTGGTCCTCGTAGTGCTTCGGGTAGCCGATGCCGGGCTTGGTCTCGACGTTGTTGAACCAGACGTACTCGGTGCCCTCACGGTTGGTCCAGGTCTGTTTGCAGGTGACCGAGCAGGTGTGGCAGCCGATGCACTTGTCCAGGTTCATCACCATGGCGACCTGCGCTCGAATGCGCATCAGTACTGCACCTCCTGCGTACGGCGGCGGATCACGGTGATCTCGTCGCGCTGGCTGCCGATCGGGCCGTAGTAGTTGAAGGCGTAGGTGAGCTGGGCGTGCCCGCCGGCCAGGTGGGTCGGTTTGATCAGCAGCCGGGTCATCGAGTTGTGGTAGCCGCCGCGTTTACCGGACTTCTCGGCCTTGGGGACGTTCACCGTGCGTTCCGGCGAGTGGTACTGGAAGACGGTGCCCTCGGGCATCCGGTGGGAGACCACGGCGCGGGCCACGACGACGCCGTTGCGGTTGTGGGCCTCGACCCAGTCGTTGTCGCGGACCCCGATCTTGGCGGCGTCCTGGACGCTCATCCAGATCACCGGGCCGCCCCGCGACAGCGCCAGCATGAGCTCGTTGTCGTGGTACATCGAGTGGATCGACCATTTGGCGTGCGGGGTCAGGAACCGTACCGTCACTCCCCCGTCGACGGCGTCGCCGGGCTTGCCGAAGTGCCGGGCCATGTTCAGCGGCGGCCGGAACGCCGGCAGTTGCTCGCCGAGTTCGGCCACCCAGTCGTGCTCGATGAAGAAGTGCTGGCGGCCGGTGATCGTGTGCCACGGCTTGAGGCGCTCGACGTTGATCGTGAACGGGGAGTAGCGGCGGCCGCCCTTCTCCGAACCGGACCACTCCGGGCTGGTGAACACCGGCTGCGGTGCTTGCTGCGTCTGCGAGTAGGTGACCCGATCGGTCTCGTGGCCCTCGATCAGGTCGGTGAACTTCTGGCCGGTGCGCTTCTCCAGCTCCTCGAAACCCGCGTGGGCGACCCGCCCGTTGGTGGTGCCGGAGAAGCTGAGGATCGCCTCGCACATCCGGTCGGCGGTGGCCAGTGACGGACGGCCGTCGATCACCCCGTTCTGGTGCTTGAGGTAGTCGACCTCGGTCGTCACGTCGACGGTGATCGCCTTCGTGGTGGTGCCGAGCTTGTCCATCAGCGGGCCGACCGTGCGCATCTTCGCCCCGATCAGGGTGTAGTCGCGCTCGATCTCGATCAGCTTCGGCATGGTCCTGCCCGGGACCGGGTCGCACTCGCCGAACTTCCAGTCCCGGACCCGGCCGCTCGGCATCGCCAGTTCGTCCGGGGTGTCATGCTGCAGCGGCGCGGCCAGCACGTCGATGCGGGTGCCCAGGTGGGTGACGGCGAGTTCACTGACCTTGTCGGCCAGGGCCAGGAACGTGTCGTAGTCAGTGTGCGCGTCACCGGGCGGCTCGACGGCGGGGCTGAACGCGTGCACGAACGGATGCATGTCGGTGGTCGAGATGTCGTGCTTCTCGTACCAGGTCGCGGCCGGCAGGACCAGGTCGGAGTGCAGGCCGGTGTTGGTCATCCGGAAGTCCAAAGCGGTCAGCAGGTCGAGTTTGCCGACCGGCGCGTCGTCGCGCCAGGTCACGTCGCGGGGGCGCTCGCCGGGGCCGCACTCGGTGGCGGTCGCGGTGCCGTCGACGCCGAGTAGATGACGCATGAAGTACTCGTTGCCCTTGCCGGAGGAGCCGAGCAGGTTGGCCCGCCACAGGGTGAGGCAGCGCGGGAAGTTCGCCGGGTCGTCCGGATCCTCGGCCACCGGTTTCAACGAGCCGTCCGTGAGCGACTCGACGACGTACTGCTGCACCGGTTTGCCGGCCTCGGCGGCGTCGGTCGCCAGGTCGAGCGGATTGCGGTTGAAGAACGGGTGGCCCGGGCTCCAGCCCATCCGCTGGGCCGCCGCGACCGTGTCGGCGAACGCCATCCCCGCGAACCGGCCGGTGCCCAGCGGCGACGACAGCTCGTCGGCCGGGATCCGTTCGTAGCGCCACTGGTCGGTGTGCAGGTACCAGAACGGCGTCGACGCCTGATGCCGCATCGGCCGCTGCCAGTCGAAGGCGAAACTCATGTGCTGCTGGCCGGTGATCGGGCGGGCCTTCTCCTGGCCGACGTAGTGCGCCCAGCCACCGCCGTTCACCCCCTGGCAGCCGGTCAGCGTGACCAGGGAGATGAACGCCCGGTAGGTCATGTCGGAGTGGAACCACTGGTTCGCGCCGGCACCGAGGACGATCATCGAGCGGCCGTTGCTGCGCTCGGCGTTGCGGGCGAACTCCCGGCCGATCCGGGCCGCCAGCGTCGCGTCGACGCCGGTGATCTTCTCCTGCCAGGCCGGGGTGTTCGGGGAGTCCGCGTCGTCGTAGCCGGTCGGCCATTCGCCGGGCAGGTCGCCGCGTTTCACCCCGTACGTCGCCATGACCAGGTCGAAGACGGTGGTGACCAGGTGTTCGCCGATGCGGCGGACCGGGACGCCGCGGCGGATGGTGGTGCCGCCCTCGGTGTCGCCGATGTCGAAGCGTGCCATCTCGATCTCGGCCGCCTCGTCGCTGTCGACACCCAGGGCGGGGACCACGCCGCCCAGGTCGAGGTTCCACGTTCCGGGTTCGCCGTAACGGTGGCCCAGGGATCCGTGGGGAACGATCAACTCGCCGGTGCGGGAGTCGATCAGGACGGTCTTGTGTTCACCGTCGGCTTCGCCCAGGTCGGCGGCGGTGAGGAACCGGTCGGCCTTGCCGTCCACGATCGTCACCAGAAACGGCAGATCGGTGTATCTGCGAACATAGTCGGTGAAGTACGGGACCTCACGGTCGCGGAAGAACTCGGTCAGGATCACGTGGCCCATCGCCATCGCCAGCGCCCCGTCGGTGCCCGGATGCGGGGCCAGCCAGTCGTCGGCGAACTTCACGTTGTCCGCGTAGTCCGGGCTGACCGCGACGACCTTGGTGCCCTTGTACCGGGCCTCAGCCAGGAAGTGCGCGTCCGGCGTACGCGTGACCGGGATGTTCGAACCCCACATCATCAGGTAGGTGGCGTTCCACCAGTCGCCGGCCTCGGGCACGTCGGTCTGGTCGCCCCAGATCTGCGGGGACGCGATCGGCAGGTCCGCGTACCAGTCGTAGAAGCTGAGCAGGGTGCCGCCGAGCAGCGCGTGATAGCGGGTGCCGGCCGCGAACGACGCCATCGACATCGCCGGGATCGGCGAGAAACCGACCACCCGGTCAGGGCCGTACTTCTTGACGGTGTAGACGTGTGCGGCCGCCATCAGCTCGATCGCCTCCTCCCAGGAGGCCCGCACGAAACCGCCGCGACCCCGCTGCGACTTGTAGGCCTGTGCCTTCAGCGGCGTCTCGACGATCTCGGCCCACGCGGCCACCGGGTCACCCAGGCGCTGCCGCGCCTCCCGGAACATCTCGGCCAGAACACCACGCAGGTACGGGTGACGCACACGCGACGGCGAGTACTCGTACCAGGAGAAACTCGCCCCTCGCGGGCAGCCCCGCGGTTCGTAGTCGGGTGAGTCCGGCCCGGTCGTCGGATAGTCGGTGGCCTGATGCTCCCAGGTGATCAGCCCGTCCTTGACGAACACGTTCCACGAGCAGGAGCCGGTGCAGTTGACACCGTGGGTGGACCGGACGACCTTGTCGTAGCGCCAGCGGTCGCGGTAGAACGCGTCCCACTCACTGTCGTCGACCCGGTGCAGGGTGCGGCCGTGGTCGCCGACCGTCTCACGGGTGAGGAAACGCCGGGCGGCGAGCAGTGGCGCCGCGCCGGGGACATGATCGGTCGTGGGGTGCTGTGCGGCGTCCGGCATGCGCTGTGCTGACACGGTGGTCTCCTGCGTCGCAGCGGCGACCGGCCCGATCCGGTCGGTGCCAGGCGGTAGCGCGGCACCCCACCAGACTGCCCACGCACTTCGACGAATTCCGGTGGCCATGGTCCCCCCTCGAACGGGACCAAAGTCCGCAATCACTGTCGGCGGGCCCCGCTGATCTCTACGTACGGGACGTTCGGCCCTGGTGATCCGTACCTCCGGGGTCGCAGATCATCAGCGTGACGAGTCCATCCGGCCGGCGGCGTTGAAGGAGACAGACATGACCATGGCCGAGTCGCAGGAGTGGCTGACCGACGCTGCCGGGGCGCTTGGCGTGCCACCGCTGTCAGCGGAGCAGATCGAGGTGCTACTCGACGTGGTTCGCGTGGTGGCGCATGGTGTGGCCCGGCCGGCCGGGCCGCTTGCCGCCTATCTGGCCGGTGTCGCGGTCGGGCGTGGGGCCAATCCCGCAACCGTCCCGGCCGTGCTGGCGGCCCTGGTGACCGGGGACGAGCTGTGAGCCGCGCCGGGGTGCTGTGACATCAAACCCTCCCCGAGTTTTGATGCCTTCGACCGTTGTAACGTTGGGTGTCATGGAAACCATGCCGACAGGGCCGAGTGGCGAGACGATCGACACGCCCCGCCACCGGGCACTGGGATCGGACAGCCGCGTGACGATCCTGCGGGCGGTCCGCGCCGCCGACGGCGGGCTGACCGCCGCCGATGTGGCCGCCGGCACCGGCCAGCACCTGTCGACCACCCGCACTCACCTGGAGCGGCTCGTCGAGGCGGGGCTGCTGGTCAAAGCCCGAGCCAGTGGCGGGTTGCCCGGCCGGCCCGCCTGGCGTTATCGGGCGACCGGCGACGGCCCGGTCCCGGCGCCGTACCGGTCGTTGACCGTCGCGCTGCTGGAGCATCTGGCGCCGGTGGGCGGCGACGTGCGCGAGGCCGCCGGTCGGATCGGCCAGGACTGGGGACGCCACCTGGCCGCCGCCGACCCCGACGGCGACGACCCGATCGCCGCGGTGACCAGAGTCCTCGACGGTCTCGGGTTCGACCCGGCCGTCCAGCCGGACCCCGGCGACGGGCGCACCCGGGTCCATCTGCACACCTGCCCGTTCCTGGACCTGGTCGGGCAGAATCCGGACGCGATGTGCGGGCTGCACGCCGGCGTCATCCGAGGCGTCCTCGAACAGCGGGGCGCGCCCGCCGGCGAGACGATCCTGGAGCCCTTCGGAGCCCCGACAGCCTGTGTCGTGCACCTGCCGCGGCTCGCACCCGCCGACCCCGACGGCACACGGTGACCGTGTTCGGAGTCGCCGGCACCCCGATCACCGTCACCGCGGCCACCACGGTCACGCCACCCGCCGGGCGCACCCGTTCGGTGCCGGGCTGGCGGCGATCACCGCCTGACCAGTGTCCCTCGACGGTTCCACCCACCATCACACGCCGTCAGCGGCACGGCCCTGCCTGCCCACGATCCGAGGCCACAGCGTGAAGCATATGAACCCCGTCACCGCCGGTGAGGAAACCGGCTCTGCGAGCCGGACGTCGCGAGCCGGTGACGGATCGAGCCGTCGCAGCGGTTCTCGCCGTTCCGCCGTTCGCCGGTACATACCGCCTCAGCACGGTGCTTGGGCGATGCTGTTGATCCCCTACTCGGCGGGTCTGCTGGTGGCCGGGTTCCGGTGGCCCGACCTGCCTCTGCTCGGCGCGTGGCTGGCCGGCTATCTGCTGTCCTACTTCGGGTTGCAGGCGGTGAAGACCCGCCGGCCGCGCCGATTCGGTACACAGCTACTGGCCTACGGCACGGCCACCGCGGTGTTCGCCGTTCCGCTGCTGATCGTCCGTCCCGGGCTGCTGGTGTTCGCGCCGGCATTCATCGCGCTCGCCGCCGTGAACATCGGTTATGCCGTACGCCGTAACGAGCGGGCGCTGGTCAACGACTTCGCCTCAGTCGCGCAGAGCTGTCTCATGATCTTGATGGTGGCGCAGGTGGCCGGGCAGCCACTCGCCCACGTGTTGCTTACGTTCCTGCTGGTGCTGCTCTACTTCACCGGTACGGTGCTCTACGTCAAGACGATGATCCGCGAACGCGGGGTCGTCGCGTACCGCCGGCTCTCGATCGGCTATCACCTGCTCGCGCTGGCGGTAGCAGCCTCGACCGGGGCACTGCCCGCGCTGGTCTTCGCCCTGCTGCTGGCGCGTGCGTGGCTGCTGCCCGGCCGCAGGCTCACGCCGAAGCAGGTCGGCTTCCTGGAGATCGGTGCGAGCGTCCTCGTCCTGGTGGCGGCCACCAT
Organism: Actinoplanes derwentensis; assembly: GCF_900104725.1. Taxonomy (NCBI): domain Bacteria; kingdom Bacillati; phylum Actinomycetota; class Actinomycetes; order Micromonosporales; family Micromonosporaceae; genus Actinoplanes; species Actinoplanes derwentensis. Next base: position 10,035,801 of record NZ_LT629758.1, on the reverse strand, counting down.
ATGACCCGTGATGCGCCGAACCGGCCACGGGCCGCCTGCTCTGCACGGTCGGATCTACGCATACAACCACCGTCTGGACATGTCCACCCGCACATCGCCGATGAACCGTCTGCCGCCGACGCCGCCCTGCACGCGTCCGGCGTCGCACCCGTCGCCGCCTTCACCGCCGCCATGAGGGGCGCCGTCAGGCGACCCGGAACCGACCGAACAGGAGAACAGATCATGTCCACGTCATCACTGTCGGCCCTCGCCGCCGAACATCTTGAGGTAGCCCGGACCTCACCGAGCGGCCGTAGCGCCCACACCGTCGTCGGCGGGCACACCCGCACACTGCGCCAGACCCTGATCGCGTTGCTCGGTGGCCAGACTCTCGACGAACACGAGAATCCCGGTGAAGCCACCGTCCACGTGCTGTCCGGGCGAGTGCGTCTGACCACCCGGGACACGTTCTGGGACGGCGAGACCGGGGATCTGATCGTCGTGCCCGACGCCCGGCACACCCTGTCGGCTGTCGAGGACGCCGCAGTCCTGCTGACCGTCGCGAAGCTCCCGTAACCGGCGAGCCCAGTCTCGCCTTGCCCCCGAGCCCGACCAACTCGATCCACGTCCCGTCGGCGCAGCACCGGCGCCGTCCCACCAACGACCTCGTAGAACACCCCGGCGCCGGATTTCAGACGCGCCCCGGCGCGTATCGGGCTGTCTGTCCCATCCGGCAGCTTGAACTCGGCCGTCTTCGCCAGTCTCACGGGGCATCCTCTCGGCTGTTGTCGGACGGGCAGCCCAGGGGCATGTCGTCGCCTCGACCGGGTGGGCGTTCAGCGTCGGGGTTGGAGCAGGGCGGCGAGTTCGGTGTCGATGACTTCGGCGGCGTAGGTGGCAGCGTCCGGGGTGATCGGGCGTAGCAGACCGAACACCTCCATGGACACCAGACCGTGGAGTCGGACGAACAGGTCGAGCCAGACGGCGAGGACCTCTGTCGGCACACGTCGTCCGTGCCGCATGGACCACGCCTCGAGTTGTTCGGCGGTGCCCGTCGATAGGCGGGCTGCGCGTCGGTGCAGGGTGTCGGGGTCGAGGTGGCCTCCGGCGTGGGCGCGGGCGAACAGCTCGAGGGTGAACCGGCCGATGCGGCTACCGGCATGCGCAGTGTCTTGCGGCGGCGCGACGTAGCCGGGGACGGGTGTGCCGTAAGCGAGCCCGAACTCGGCTGGGTGGGCCACCGCCCATGCCCGGTACGCGTGGCAGGCCCCACGCAGCGCCTCCCCCATGTCATCGTGCGCACCGCCGGTTTCGACGGCGTCGGCGTGCTCGTCGAATGCGGCGACGATGAGGTCGGTCAGCAGCTCGTCGCGACTCGGGAAGTAGCGGTAGAGGGCGGAAACGGCGATTCCGACCTCGCGGGCGACAGCACGCAGGGACAGGCCGGCAGCGCCGGCGCGACGTAGTTCCTCGAGGGCAGCGGCCCGGATGGCAGCGAGCAACTCCTGTCGGCGGCGGGCCCGCAGGCCGGTGGCAGCGGTCGTCATCCCGCCATGATCCCACGAAAAGAGAACACTGCTCTTGACACACCGAGCTGGGAGAACAATGCTCTAAACAAGAACATCGTTCTCTATGAGAGCACTGCATTGGGAGAGTCGTCCATGACCACCGCAGCACCGACGGCGGCACCGACCGCCGTCCGCGACCTGTTCACCAACCGATGGCTGCTGCTGTTCCTTGCCGCATGGGCAGCCGCCACCGCCTACATCCTCACGACCGACCGGTCCGTACTGCCACTCTCCGACCAAGAGCCGATCGGGTACTTCTCCGGCATCATCGGCGGCGTCGTCGGCATCACGTTCCTATTCCTGCTCGCACGACGGCATGCACCTATCGACCATCGCAACGCCCCCGAATTCCGCAATCCAGGCAGGGAGACCGCCGGACTACTCGCCTGGATGGCGGCGGTCCTGGCGGCCGGCAGTGTGTTCGGCATCCGTACCCACATCGCGTTCGTCGGGCTCGCACCCGGCGCGCAGGCCGTCTGGGACCGGCAGACCCCCGCGACCACCCTGACCTGGGCAATCTTCAACTTCGTCACCCTTGCGGTGCTGCCGTACTGGTTCTTCCGTTACCGGCTGGGCTACCGCCCGGACAGCATGCTGCTGCGGTTCGACCGGCCGAAGGCCTGGATGCCCTACTTCCTCCTCGTCGGGCTCCCGCCGATCTTCTTCGTCGCCACCCCCGAGTACTACACGACGTCCGTCACCGGGCACGCGCTGACCCTCGTGCTGTTCATCGTCGGGTCGTTCCTACCCATCATGATCACGACTCAGTCGCTGCTGACCCCGCGGTTGTCGGTTCTGGCGCGGTCATGGGTGACCGGATCGGTCCTGTCCGCACTCGCGTACGGCGCCCTCAACATCACCGAGGCGTTCCTCGCCTGGGATTCGCCCGCGCGCGCCGCCTTGTCTCTCGCCTGGTTCATGCAGGTCGCGTTCTGGGGTCTCGCGAAGGCCGTCACGACGCTGCGGACCGGCAACGCCTGGCTGCACATCGCCACCACCCACACCATCCACCTCGCCGAGGCCCCAGCCGTCGCAACCACCTTCAACCTGCGATGATCGCGACCCTGCTCGCCCATGCCGGGCACGTCGCGCCCGCCAGCGGCACCGAAGCGCCGATCGGGGTGGCGCTGCTGCTCACGGGCGCGGCGACGGCACTGTGGCGATCCCGCAACCAGACGGTCACCCAGCAGGACATCGACACCTCCACGTCCACCGGCCGGCCCGCGTTCCCCTGCTCAGCGCGCTCGAGGAATTCACCGTAAACTGATCGCGGAGGGCACCCGGGAAGTCCTGGCCGCCACCACCAACCACGGCCGCAACGGCGGGCACCCGCACACGCTGTCCATGTGCCAGATCAAACAGGCCTACCAGATACTCGACGAACGCGGCCCCGACGGCCGGCCAGCCGGGAACGTCACCGGCATCGCCCGGCACTTCGCGGTGTCCCGGCCGACGATCTGCAGACTCATCGACGACCGTGCCGAACCGGCCGCCCACTTTCCCTGCCGGTAGCCGCATCACGGAAAGGTATCGTGACCATCATGAACCTGGAGGAACTCGCCCAGCGGGTCGCCGCGCTGGAAGCCGAGGTCAGCGTGCTGCGCCAGGAGGCGGCTGCGGCCCGCGCGCTGGCATCCGGCGCCGACCGCGACGTCGCCGACTACCGGTCCGAACTGCGCGGGCACACCCGCACGCTCCATGCTCTACGAGAGACGCAACTCGAGCAGGGGCAGGCGATCAGCGGGCTCGGTGAGAAGGTCGACCATCTGACCGGGGCGGTCGGCCACATCCGCGACCAGCACGGCGCGAGCCTGACCGAGATCGTGGGACTGCTCAACCACCTGGTCGACCGTGATGGCGGGCAGCAGTAGGTTCACCCGAACGCCGTGAACCGGAACGCGTTTGTCCTGTTCCGCCAGATGCGTTAGCTTTCGGCCTGCCTGCGGGAACCCCGGGTGTCAGTGCACTGTGATGAGGCCGCGGGCACCGCGTTCGGCGTCGACCATGATGTGGCTGACGAACGGGTAGTGGCCGGGCTCGGACAGGACCGTTTCGACAAATCCGCCGCCGGCCGGGGCCAGGTCGAGTACTTGCGCGGCGCCGGGATCGTCGGGGCGCAGTTGCCACTGTCCTTCGCGGTAGACGGTGTCGAAGTGGGCGCCGACGACGTGGAAGGCGCTGGCGCGGTTGGGGCCGGCGTTGAGGACCCAGATCCGGATCCGGTCACCGAGGGCGGCGGTCAGGGGGCGGTGGGCGTACTGGTTGACGTAGCCGTTGAACACGACGGCGTCAGGGCGTTCGGTCTGCATCTTGGCCAGGTCGCCAGACCGGCCGTCGGCGCCGAGATAGAACTCGGATTGGACCAGGACGTATTCGTGGTCGACGGCCGGCAGGCCGGGTGGGTCGATGATGACCGCGCCGTACATGCCGTTGCCGATGTGGTGCAGCATCGGCATGGTCGAGCAGTGGTACATCCAGATGCCGGCTGCGGTGGCGGTGAACCGGTAGATCAGGCGTTCGCCGGGGTTGATGGGACGCATCGGCTGGTCGGGGGCGAGAGCGCCGGCGTGGAAGTCGATGCCGTGGTCGAGGCTGCCGTCGTTGATCAGGGTGATCTCGAAGGTGTCGCCGACACGCCCGCGCAGCACCGGGCCGGGGGCGGTGCCGTTGAACGTCCACAGCTGCTGGGTCACCCCGGGTGCGATCTCCCGCTGCACCTCTTGGACGTGCAGGTCGAGCCGGTGCACCCGGGCGGTGGGAGTCGCCGGTGCGGCGGCGTCGCGGGCGGTGAACCCGGCGGCCGGGGTGGCCATCGCGTCGAGCGACGGTGCTACGGCGGGCGCGTCGCCGGTGGTGTGGCCGGTGCTGTGCTCACCGGGGGTGTCCGGTGATCCGGTGGTGGTGATGGTGAGTGTCATGCCTGCCTGCCGGTGTCCGGGCAGGGAGCACCAGCCGTCGACGGTGCTGCCGATGATGCCGGCGTCGAGGCTGGTGCCGGCGCCGGGGCCGATGCTGCCGGTCGTGGCGCCGGTGGCCAGGACGAGGTCGTGGCGCCGGTGGTCACGGTTGGTCAGATCGATGACCAGACGGTCTCCGGCCGGAACGGTGATGTGGTCCGGGTGGAAACGCATCCCGTCGGCGGTGACGGCCACCGTCGTGGTGTGCCCGGTCGCGGTGACCCCGGCGGCGGATACCGGGGTGGGGTTCGTGGTGGTGATGCGCTGGGCGGCCGTGCCGACCAGGACGGCGGTCAGGACGAGGGCCAGGCCGGTGGCGAATCCGCCGAGGTGGCGTGGCCCGCCGGTCGCCGGCTGTGGTGCGGGATGGGTCACGGTTTCCTCCGGGCGGTCAGCAGCACGCGGGTGACGGGGATCAGGAACTGCACGAGAGCGGCCAGGATCAGCAGGGACGTGGTGATCCGGATGTAGGAGCCGACCGGCAGCAGGAAGACCACGAGCGCGGTGTTGGCCATGGTCACGCGCTGGGCGGAGCGCCGGTCGAGGACCGAGGTGCGCTCGCGTACCGCGGCCGGGCCGCCGCCGAGTGCCATGGGCAGCAGGTAGCTGAGGGAGCCGAGCAGCACCTGCGCGACGAACCCGATCAGCAGGGGCGTCAGCATCGTGCTGTACCGGTCGGCGGCCTGGGCGGCGGTGCCGGCGGTGAGCAGGATCCGGGCGTCGACGGCCAAGGCGAGGATCAGCCAGCCGCCGGCGGCGGCGATGGACCAGGCGGCGTACGAGGCGGGAGGTTTGACTCGCCCGGCCCGCCAGGCCGGGCCGGCGGTCAGGGCGACGGCCATGGCGAACAGGGCGAGCCCGCCGGCTGCCAGCAGCGGCCACCAGGACAGCAGCCCGACCGCGAGTACGGCCAGGCCGGTCACCGCGGTGGGCAGTGCGGTACGGCTGGCGGTGGCCGCGCTGTCGGCCATGCGGGTCCGCAGCACGGTCGGCCAGAACGTGAGCACGGTGCCGAGCACGGTGAGGGTGACCCAGCCGAGCAGGTTGACGTGGGCGTGCACCAGCAGCAACCGCGGCCGGGTGGTGTCGTCGACCACGAGCATCCACGCTCCCACCGGGATCCCGGTCAGCAGCGCCGTCGTGGCGGCCAGGTAGTAGCGCACGGTGATCGCGAACCGGGACGGGACCGCGGCCCGCAGCTTGCGGGCGAGCCAGAGCAGCTGGGACACGACCGCGGCGAACACCGCCACCGCCCCGGCGACGCCGAGCCACGGCCGGTCGAAAGCACCACTGGCCAGCACCGCCATGACCCCGGCGTTGTGCACGGTCAACTGCGTCACGTCAGCGCGGCGGTGAGCCGGTGCCGGGATCCGCAGGATCGCGGCGGTGAAATGCGCGCTCCACACCAGGATGGCGTTGGTGACCGCGCCGAGCAGCAGCAGGTGCATTCCGAGCCACCGCCACGCCGGCAGCCACGGGTGAACCAATGCCACCACCATCAGGGCTGCCAGGTAGGCCAGGGGGATCAGCGCGGCCCGGCGATGCCATCGGGCGCGCTCGCTCAGACCTCCGCTCGTCTGCACCGGCGTTGCCGCGGTGGTCACGACGCCACCCGGACGGTACTGCGGACCTCCGGCTGCGCCACCACCGACAGTGCGATGGCGCATCCGGCGAACCCGACGACCGCCGCGACGTTGGCCAGGCCCGCCCACCGCCACACCGGCTCCCAGCCCGCGCCGTCACCGAACCCGATGCGGATCAGCAGCGACAGGTGCAAGAGCACGAGTGGGGCGTACAACAGTCGGTGGTACGGCAGCGGGCGGCGCAGCACCGCCGGGAGGATCACCGGCGCGTGCACGAAGATCATCGACATGGTGAAGCCGAGGAACACCGCGTGCAGCACCGTGTCGTACCGGGGACCGTCCAGGACGAGGCCGCCACCGGCCCACAGCAGACCGGCCAGGGCCAGCCACGCGTAGCCGGCCAGCAACCCCACCGCGATGTAACGGGGCAGGCCGGACGAACGCACCAGGCGGCGGGCCACGTCGTACACCACCAGCCAAGCCGTCACCGCCAGCAACCCGAAACCGAACAGATGCGCCCCCGCGACGGGTACGGCGGTGCTCCCTGCGGCCCCGACGACCAGGGTCAGAACCGCGGCGAGGAACAGACGCGGCGCGTTCGGGTCACGCAGCGCGACATGGGCCAGTTCCAGACGCTCCCCGGCGATCGTCGCGACGACGAACACCGCGAGCCACGGCACCGTCTCGGCGACGGTGAACCCGGCCAGCCACAACAGGGTGGTGGCATACCAGGCGAACGCCCCGGCCGCCTGCGCGAGCAGCGCGACGCTCGGCTGGCGCCGCCACAACGCCCGGTAGACGCCCACCAGGATCACCGCGGCCAGCATCAGCAACCCGTGCCCCGCCGCCCCCGGGCCGGCCACGACCAGGCCGATCGCGCCCGCCCCGGAGCAGGCGGGACCCAGCAGCGCCCAGCGGGCGCCGAGCGCGACCGCCCGTTCCAGGCCGATCAGCGTGCCGACGAAGCCGAACACCATCACCGGCCCGTGCACCTGCTCCAGCGCGACGGTCGGAGCCGGGACCGGCACCGACAGCAGCAGCACCCCGGCGTACAGACCGGCGACCAACGCGAATCCGCCCGCCAGCAGGACGGGAACACGCCAGGCCACCGGCACCCGGCCGGCCGGCCGGGGATTTCCTTCGTTGCGGCCCGATCCCCGCGCCGGGCGCCGGGGAGTGTCGAGTCTCTCGCCGGACGGACCTTTCCGTGTGGTTTCCACGGCCGTTAACGTTACAACGCAATTTAACGTCAAAACCTTGGGAGGGTTCCATGTCACAACGTCGTCCCCCACATCGCGTGCCGGCACAGCCGACCGGCATCCGTCCGGGATGCCGTGGGAACAGGCCTACGCCACCGCCCGCGACACGCCGCAGCCGCTGCCCTCCGAACACCTCGCGATCAGCACGGCGACCGGGCGCGTCCTGGCCGCCCCGATACTCGCCCGGTCGGCCGCGCCGGCCTTCGACGCCGCGGCCATGGACGGCTACGCCATCGCCGGGCCGGGACCGTGGACCGTCACCGGCCGGGTCCTGGCCGGCCATCCGGGCGAAATCCACCCGTTACCGACCGGCGCCGCCGTCGAGATCGGCACCGGAGCACCGGTCCCCGCCAACGCCGACGCTGTCCTGCCGTACGAGCACAGCCACTGCGACGGGCCGACCGTGACCGGCACGATCGGCCGCCAACGCCACATCCGCCGCACCGGCGACGACACCCGGCCCGGTGATCTGATCGTGCCCGCCGGCCGGATCGTCACCGCCACGATCGCCGCAGCCGCCGTCCAGGCCGGTACCGAAGACGTGCTCACCCACCAGCCGCCGACGGTCACCCTGCTCGTCACCGGAGACGAGATCATCGCCGCCGGCACGCCCGGTCCCGGCCAGGTCCGCGACAGCTTCACCGGGCTGGTCCACGCCATCACGCACCGGGCCGGCGGCCTGCTGAGCGCCAGCAGTCTCCTGCGTGACGACCCGGCACTGCTGCACACCGCGCTCGACGACGCGGACACCGACGTGGTCGTGGTCAGCGGCTCCTCCTCGGCCGGCGCCGCTGACCACCTGCACACCGTGCTGAACACCGAGAAGGCGACCTGGCACGTACGGTCGGTCGCCTGCCGCCCCGGCCACCCGCAGGCCCTGGCCTGCCTACCGGACGGACGCTTCGTGATCAGCCTGCCCGGCAATCCACACGCCGGCCTGGTGGCCGCCCTCACCCTGCTCGAACCGCTGCTGCGCACCCTCAGCGGACGGCCCGTCGGCCCGTTGCCCACCACGGAGGTGACCGGCACCGCGACACCGGTGCCCGGCGGCGTACGCATCGTCCCCGTCCGCATCGACGGCGCCACGGCAAGGATCATCGCCGGCACGGGTTCCGCCGGGCTGCGTGCCGCCGCGGCAGCCGACGCACTCGCCGTACTACCGCCACGCTGGACCTCCGGTGACCGGGCAGCCACCCTGACCCCCGCCTGATCAAGCGTGAGCGCCGGGCATGGTCCGGTCGATCGTGCCCCCACAACCCCGACAGCCGCGGGATACCAGCCCGTCCACCTCGCCGCGCCCCAGCGGGCATACGCCACGACAAGGGACTTGCCGTCTGGCCGCACCGCAACGGCGGCGGGCAGGCTCCCGGTACTGCAAAGTGCACACAGTCCCAGCTGAAACCGCACTGCAGGAGGAACCGATGCCGCCCGTTGCATCACCCGTCGGGCTCGACGGCGACGACCGCGGACCTGAAAGCCGGACCCGGGGCCGACAACCGGGAACGCCACCGCCCGATCTCGACCTACGACCGCACCAACCTTGAACACGACGCCGCTGGACGTGACCATGAACTGGGCTCACGGCACACCACGGTTACCGAGGGCCGATGAGCACCGCCGCCTCACCGCAGGTCGGGCAATCGCCCGGCCCGGGTGGATTGACCTTGCCCCCCGGTGTACCTGCCCGGCGCCGGACGCGGTGTCGGGCAACGGCGCGTCGAGCAGCAGCAGCGCGGCGTACAGGCCACCGAGCAGCACAAACCCGCCGGCCGCCAGCAACGGGAGCCGCGCTGCGACCGGAATGCCAGGCCGGCCGTTCACGGGCACGCCCGCTCGCCGTTCGCGGGTTCGGCGGCCGCCGCGGGCATCGGGGCCGAGTGGGTCCGGACCCGGACCACGCAGACGCCCGGCGCGGCGAACGGTTCCAGGTCGGTATCGGCGGCCGAGGCGCCCAACGCGCCCAGCGCGCCGCCGATCACTCCCAGATGCACACCGCACACCACATCGGGGTGCGCGAGAGCGAGTTCCAGGAAGGGGCAGGACCGCAGGTGCACGACCGCGGCGCCCGGTCCGGGCCGGTCGACGACCTGCGGGGTGAAACCGAGCCCATCCAGAACCTGCACCAGACCATCCATCGGTGTGGTCCGGACGGCGGTCTCGCGCAGCGGCGCAACCAGCGATCGGCCCCAGTCCCGACCCGCACGCACGCCAGCGGCCTGCGGGTCGTCCGCGTCCCGGGCGAGGTGCCCGATCAGTGCGGCGGCCATCTCTCGATACGGCCGGCCGGCACCGTCGTCGTGCTCCTCGGGACGCTCGACGGCCAGGTAGCGCCAGGCCGGCCGGCCCGGCGAGCCGTCACTGCGGCGCTGTCTGGCCAGCAGGCCCGACTTCGCCAGCTGGTCCAGATGTGCCCGCACCGTGCTCGGATGCAGCCCGGTCGCCTCGACCACCTCTGCCGCGGTCACCCCGCCCTCGGTGCGGCGCACCAGGTCCAGCATCCGGACCCGGCTCGCTGCTGCCAGTGCTCGATGCCGGGCGGTGTCTGGTACCTCACTGGATGGTCCGGGCCCTATCGCGGTCATGGAAACAAGGTTATAACGGTAAAGGCCAGCAAAACTAGTGGAGGGGCGTCATGTCACAACCCGGACCGGTCCGAGCCATCAACCACGCCGGCAGCGCTGCGGATCAGACCGCCGCCCGAGCCGTCGTGCGGCATCACGCTCAACTCGCCGCGGGTGTGCGTCGGCGTGTCGAGGCACTCCTTCACCTCGTCGACGGCGGATACCTGCTCAAGGCGGAAGACGCCCGCCGGGACCTGCTGGCGTACTTGCACGGGGAGGTGCTTCCGCACGCCGCGGCTGAAGAGGTGGCCCTCTACCCGTCGGCTGCGGCCGTGCCCGCCGGGAACCTGCTCGTCCAAGGCATGACCGCCGAGCACGTTGTGTTGACCGCGCTGGTCGCTGAGGTGTCGGGCACCAGTTCCCTGGTGCGGGCAGCCGCGGCTGCCAGGGCGCTGGATGCGATGTTCGTGACCCACCTGGCTAAGGAGAACGATCTGGTGCTGCCGCTGCTGACCGCGGCGCCGGAGGTTTCCCTGGCTGAGATCCTGGCCGGCATGCATGAGCTGCTCGGCGCCGACGATGAAATCGCAGCCGGTAGCTCCGCTGCTGAGCGACCGGCCGGCGGATGCGGCGGTGAGAGCTGCGGTTGCGGCGTCGACCAGACGGCCACGACTGCGCTGCCGCTGGGTGTCGACCGCCGCCTTGACGTGCGCGAAGTCGAGCACGAACAGCGGCACGAATTGGTACTGTCCACGGTAGCTGCCCTGTTGCCCGGCGATGCGGTCGTCCTGGTCGCCTCGCACGCGCCCCGCCCGGTCCTCGCCGAGATCGGTGACCGCTTCGGCGCGCAGATCGACGCCCAGTGGCTGCAGTCCGGGCCCGCGGTGTGGCAGATCCGCCTGGAACGGGTTGCGGAGCCAGCGTGAAGATCGTTCGACGGATCGAATCTCACATGATGCCACCGGGATGTCCGGCCCACGTTAATGGAACCCGTGGCCCTGCTTCCGGGGCCGGAGTCCGCACGCTGGCCGAGGGCGCCGCATCCGACGGCCTGGATCGATGACCACCGACGCGAAACGACACGTGGAGACAACGATGAGCACAGGGCAGCCCAGCGCCGGTACGCCCGGCGCCGGACAAGCGACCGGGACGGGACGGCAGCGGGTGGTGACGCTCGTCCTGGCCGCCGTCGGGTTCGCGGTCAATTTCTGGGCCTGGGCGCTACTCAGCCCGCTGGCACCCAGGTTCAAGGATGTTCTCCACCTAGGTGCGTTCCAACAGGCTCTGCTGGTCGCGGTACCGGTCGTCGTCGGCTCCGTGGGCCGGATCCCGGTCGGCGCGCTGACCGACCGGTTCGGCGGACGGGTCATGTTCCCGCTCGTCTCCTTGACCACCATCGTCCCGGTGCTCTATCTGGGCCTGTCCGGGCACTCCTCGTTCGCCGGGCTGCTGGTCGGCGGATTCTTCCTCGGGATCGGTGGTACCGCCTTCGCCATCGGCGTACCGGTCGTCAACGCCTGGTTCCCGCCCCAGCGCAGGGGTCTGGCGATCGGGCTGTTCGGCGTCGGCATGGGCGGCACCGCGATCAGTGCACTGACCACTGTCAAACTCGTCACCGCCCACGGCATCGCCACCCCGTTCATCGTCACCGCGATCGTCCTGGCCGCCTACGCCGCGCTGACGGCGCTGCTGTTACGTGACGCACCCGGCCGGATCCTGCCGACCGAGCCGCTGGCGCAACGGCTGGCAGCCACCGCACGGCTAAGGATCACCTGGCAGGCGGCAGCTCTGTATGCCGTCCTGTTCGGCGGCTACGTCGCGTTCTCGGTTTACCTTCCGGCCTACCTGAAGGCCGCCTACGGGCTGGCCCCGGCCGACGCGGCCAACCGAATGGCCGGGTTCGTGCTGCTCGCCGTGGTGATGCGCCCGATCGGCGGCTGGTTGTCCGACCGGCTCGGCCCCACCCGTGTCCTTGCCTCGGCGCTCGCCGTCGTGGTCGTCGGGGCGGCCACCGCGGCGTTCACCCCGAACCTCGCGCCGCTGGGTACGATCGCGTTCCTGGCCATGGCGGCGGCGCTCGGCACCGGTAGCGGCGCGACCTTCGCGTTGGTCGCCCTGCTCGCACCACAGAACAAGGTCGGCTCGGTCACAGGCATCGTGGGCGCCGCAGGCGGCCTCGGCGGGTTCGTCCCACCGCTGATCATGGGTGCCCTGTACGAGCAGTACGACTCGTACGCCTTCGGCTTGGCCGCCCTCGCATTCGTCGCCCTCGCCGCGCTGGCATTGACGGTGACCGCTGTCGCCAAAAGCGTCGGCCGACCGGCCGACCGGGGCACCACGGTCAACGGGAGCGCCGCCCATGTGTGAGTACTGCGGCTGCCAGGCCATAACCGCTATCGACGATCTGACCCGCGAACATGACCTGGTCGTCAACCTCATCGGCGAAGTCCGCGGCGCCCATGCGGCGACCGATAATGCGCGCATGGCAGAACTGGCCTGCCGGATCACGGCTGTCCTCGAGCCGCACACGCAGGTCGAAGAGCACGGCCTGTTCCCAGCGCTGGCCGCCGATTTCCCTGACCACGTCACGGCCTTGCTGGCCGACCACCGGCACATCGAAGCGGTCCTCGGTGAAGCCGCGCACGGAACGCCCACCGACCCGACCTGGCCCGGCCTGCTCATCGCCACCCTCGAACTGCTCCGCGAGCACATCCTCAAAGAGCAGGACGGCGTCTTCCCGGCCGCGCTCGCCAACCTGAATCCTGACGACTGGGACGCTGTCGACACCATCCGCGCCAAGGTCGGCACTGTGCTGCCAGCTTTCGGCCGCTGACCAACCGGCCCATGCTTCCATGGGCGCCCTCAGGTTCGGTCCAGGCCGCCATGCCCGGAAGCCGGAAGCCGGAAGAAAATGACAATGTTCCTGCATGTCTGGGGTCTAAGATGAAATTCATCACGCGGAAGCGGACTACGAACGTCTCGACGGTCCTCGAGGGGAGACCCGATCGCGGGCAGCCGACCCGACCCGCAACAGACCCCGCGACAACCAGCAGGCCGGGACGACTCGGTGACCGAAACGCTGGTCGGCACCCGCAGATTCTCCGCCCGGGTCGACGTCTCGGTCGATCACCGCGCGTCGCCGCGCTCTCCTGGTACACCTACTCGCCGACCCGGGTGCACTACCCGTACATCCGCGGGGTGCTGCTCAAGATGTACCGCGAGCCCAAGGCCGCCTGCAGCGATGGCCCGGTCGCCGCGTGGGCCGACGTTGTCTGCGACCCCGTCAAGTCCCACCGGCACAAATCGGAGCTCGGCAAGGGCGGCCTGGTTCGCGCGACCCCGTATGTCGTCGGGCTGCGGTTGCCGCCGGCGAACGCAGCCTCAACCCTGCTACTGACCCTGACCGCCGTACGCCGAACCGCGCATCGGCACGACGAGGAGATGTCCCTATCATGACGCCCGGCCAGAACCCCCGTGACAACACCGGCAGTTCGGGACACCCCGATCAGCCAGGTTTGGACGGCCCGCTGAGCGATGCCCTGGTACGCACCCGTCGCTACTTCACCAAGGGCACGGTGTCGGATGACCTGCGGACCCTCACGAAGCGGGGTGGCCGGCAGGCTGACGACTTCTACCGGGACCGGTGGAGCCACGACAAGGTGGTCCGCTCGACTCATGGGGTGAACTGCACCGGTTCGTGCTCGTGGAAGGTCTACGTCAAGGACGGCATCATCACGTGGGAGACCCAGCAGACCGACTACCCGTCGGTCGGTCCGGACTCCCCGGAGTACGAGCCCCGCGGCTGCCCCCGCGGTGCGGCGTTCTCCTGGTACACCTACTCGCCGACCCGGGTCCGCTATCCCTATGTCCGTGGCGTACTTCTGCAGATGTTCCGCGAGGCCAAGAGCCAGCACGACGGTGATCCGGTGCGCGCGTGGGAGCACATCGTGGAGAATCCGCGGCGGGCGAAGGCCTACAAGTCCGCCCGCGGCAAGGGTGGCCTCGTGCGCGCCACCTGGGAGGAGGCGTGCGAGATCGTCGCCGCCGCGCATGTCCACACGATCAAGAAGTACGGCCCCGACCGGGTGGCCGGCTTCTCGCCCATTCCGGCGATGTCGATGGTCTCGCACGCGTCGGGTGCACGCTTCATCAACTTGGTCGGTGGCTCGATGCTGAGCTTCTACGACTGGTACGCCGATCTCCCGGTCGCCTCCCCGCAGGTCTTCGGCGACCAGACCGACGTTCCCGAGTCGGGTGACTGGTGGAACGCCGGCTACCTGATCATGTGGGGCTCCAACCTGCCGGTCACCCGGACCCCCGACGCGCACTGGATGACCGAGGCCCGCTATCGCGGCCAGAAGGTGATCGCGGTGGCTCCCGACTACGCCGACAACGTGAAGTTCGCCGACGAGTGGCTGCCCGCCCGACCGGGCACCGACGGCGCATTGGCCATGGCGATGGGCCATGTCGTACTCAAGGAGTTCTTCGTCGACCGGCAGACGCCGTACTTCACCGAGTACGTGAAGGCCTACACCGACCTGCCTCACCTGGTGAAGCTCGACGACGCCGGTGACGGCGCGTTCACCGCGGGCAAGTTCCTGACGGCCGCCGACCTGGCCCCGACCGGCGCGGCGCAGGAGAACGCCGATTTCAAGACCGTTCTCATCGACGCGCGCACGGGGGAGCCGGTCGTCCCGAACGGTTCGCTCGGTCACCGGTTCGGCGACGCCGGTATCGGCCGGTGGAACCTCGAACTCGGTGATGTCGATCCGCTGCTCTCGCTGCTCGACGGCGCCGAGGAGACCGTCCTGGTGCGGATGCCACGCTTCGACACCGCGGACGGAGCGGCCGCCGACCTACCCCGCGGCGTCCCGGTCCGCCGTGTCGACGGGCACCTCGTCACCACGGTCTTCGACCTGCTGCTCGCCCAGTACGGCGTCGGCCGTGACGGCCTGCCGGGGCAATGGGCCCGCGGCTACGACGACGCGGACGCGCCGTACACCCCCGCATGGCAGGAGGCGATCACCGGTGTCCCGGCCGCCACCGCTGCCCGGATCGGGCGGGAGTTCGCCGCGAACGCCGAGGAGTCACGCGGCCGATCGATGATCGTCATGGGGGCCGGCACGAACCACTGGTTCCACTCCGACACGATCTATCGCGCGTTCCTGACCCTGACCAACCTCACCGGATGCCAGGGCGTCAACGGCGGCGGCTGGGCGCACTACGTCGGGCAGGAGAAGGTCCGCCCGATCACCGGCTATACGCAGATCGCCAACGCCCTCGACTGGAGCCGCCCGCCGCGCAACATGATCCAGACGGCTTTCTGGTACCTGCACACCAACCAGTTCCGGTACGACCAGTTCGGCGCCGACACCCTCTCCGCCACCACCGGCAAGGGCCAGCTGGCGGGCAAGTCCACAGCCGATGTCATCGCCCAAAGCGCGCGGATGGGCTGGATGCCGTCCTACCCCACGTTCGACCGCAACCCCCTCGACCTCGCCGACGATGCGGCCGCCGCCAGCAAACCGGTGGGCACGTACGTCGTGGAGCAGCTCAAATCCGGCGAGCTCGACTTCGCCGGCGAGGACCCCGACGCCCCCCACAACTACCCGCGCATCCTCTCGATCTGGCGGGCCAACCTGCTCGGCTCGTCCGGAAAAGGCAACGAGTACTTCCTCAAGCACCTGCTTGGCACCGACTCCTCGGTCCGGGCGACCGAGACACCCGAGCACCAGCGCCCCGTCGACGTGACCTGGCGGGACAAGGCACCCGAGGGCAAGCTCGACCTGCTCATGACGATCGACTTCCGGCAGACCAGCACCACGATCTTCTCCGACGTCGTTCTCCCGGCCGCGACCTGGTACGAGAAACACGACCTCAACACCACCGACATGCACCCCTTCGTGCACTCCTTCAACCCGGCGATCGCACCCCCGTGGCAGACCCGGACCGACTGGGACGCCTGGCAGAGCATCGCAGCGAAGTTCAGCGACCTCGCCGCCACCCACCTCGGCGTACGCAAAGACGTCGTCGCCGTCCCCCTCACCCACGACACCGCGGACGCGATGGCCAACCCGCACGGTGTCGTACGGGACTGGAAGAAAGGCGAGTGCGAGCCGATCCCCGGCGTCACCATGCCCAAACTCGTCGAGGTCGAACGTGACTACGGCGCGATCGCCGAGAAGATGAACGCGCTCGGCCCCCTGGTCGACACCCTCGGCGCCACCACCAAGGGCGTCACCTTCGAACTGGGCGAGCAGGTCGACTACCTGCGACGCAAGAACGGCGCCGTTCGCGGGGGCGTGGCCGACGGCCGTCCGTCGCTGAAGAAGGACGTCAACGTCTGCGAGGCGATCCTGGCCATGTCCGGGACCACCAACGGGCATCTGGCCACCCAGGGGTTCAAAACGCTCGAGAAACGCACCGGTGTCCGGCTGGCCGACCTCGCCGAGGAGCACGAAGGCAAGCAGATCACCTTCGCCGACACCCAGGGCCCCCCGGTGCCGGTGATCACCTCACCGGAGTGGTCGGGCTCCGAGACCGGCGGGCGACGGTACTCGCCGTTCACCATCAACGTGGAGCGCAAGAAACCCTGGCACACCCTGACCGGCCGGATGCACTTCTACCTCGACCACGACTGGATGACCGAGCTCGGCGAGGGCCTGCCCGTCTACCGGCCACCGCTCAACATGGCGGCATTGTTCTCGGAACCGGCACTCGGCAACGTCTCCGACGGGACAGGAGCCGCCGAGGTCGAAGGGCTCACGGTGCGGTACCTGACCCCGCACAACAAGTGGTCCATCCACTCGGAATACCAGGACAACCTGTTCATGCTGTCGCTCTCGCGCGGGGGCCAGAACATCTGGATGAGCGACCGGGACGCGGCCAAGGTCGGCATCCGCGACAACGACTGGATCGAAGCCGTCAACCGCAACGGGGTCGTGGTCGCCCGAGCCATCGTGTCGCACCGGATGCCCGAGGGCACGGTGTACATGTACCACGCACAGGACCGGCTGATCGACGTACCGATCGCCGAGACCTCCGGCAAACGGGGCGGCATCCACAACTCCCTGACCCGGATCCTGGTGAAGCCGTCCCACATCATCGGCGGCTACGCCCAGCTCACGTTCGCGTTCAACTACCTGGGCCCGACCGGCAACCAGCGCGACGAGGTCACGGTCATCCGCAAGCGCTCACAGAACGTGGAGTACTGACATGCGCGTCATGGCCCAGATGGCGATGGTGATGAACCTCGACAAATGCATCGGGTGCCACACCTGCTCGGTGACCTGCAAACAGGCGTGGACCAACCGCACCGGCACCGAGTACATCTGGTTCAACAACGTGGAGACCCGCCCCGGTCTCGGCTACCCCCGAACCTATGAGGACCAGGAGAAGTGGAAGGGCGGCTGGGAGCTCAACAAACGCGGCCGACTGGTGCTCAAGGGCGGCGGGCGGTTCAAGAAGCTCTTCACGATCTTCTCCAACCCCAAGCTCCCCTCGATCGGGGAGTACTACGAGCCATGGACCTATGACTACTCCACGCTCACCGATGCTCCTGCTCAGGAGCACACGCCGGTCGCTCGTCCGAAGTCACTGATCTCGGGCCGGGACATGAAGATCGAATGGTCGGCCAACTGGGACGACGACCTCGGCGGGTCCACCGCTACCGCGCACCGCGACCCGATGCTGAAGAAGATCAGCGACAAGGTGAAGTTCGAGTTCGAACAGACCTTCATGTTCTATCTGCCGCGGATCTGCGAGCACTGCCTGAACCCGTCGTGTGCGGCGTCGTGCCCCAGCGGTGCGATCTACAAACGTGCGGAGGACGGCATCGTCCTGGTCGACCAGGACAAGTGCCGGGGCTGGCGGATGTGCGTGTCAGGCTGCCCGTACAAGAAGATCTACTTCAACCACAAGACCGGCAAGGCGGAGAAGTGCACGTTCTGCTTCCCGCGGATCGAGGTCGGCCTGCCGACCGTCTGCTCCGAGACGTGCGTCGGCCGGCTGCGCTACATCGGCCTGATGCTCTACGACGCCGACAAGGTGCTGGCGGCGGCGTCGACCGAGGACGACCACGGTCTCTACGAGGCGCAACGTGAGGTCTTCCTGGACCCGTTCGACCCCGACGTCATGCGGGAGGCGGAGAAGGCAGGGATCGCCCGCGACTGGATCGACGCCGCACAGCGCTCCCCGATCTACGCCCTGATCAACACCTACCGGGTCGCACTGCCGCTGCACCCGGAGTACCGCACCATGCCGATGGTCTGGTACATCCCACCGCTGTCACCCGTCGTGGACGTCGTCCAGGAGACCGGCGAGGACGCCGAGGACAAGGGCAACCTGTTCGCAGCGATCGACGCCCTGCGCATCCCCATCGAATATCTCGCGGAACTCTTCACCGCAGGCGATGTCAGACCGGTCGACGCCGTACTCAAGAAGCTGGCCGCCATGCGCTGCTACATGCGCGACATCAACATGGGCCGCGACCCGAACGGTGCCATCCCGGCCGCCGTCGGGATGAGCGAAGAGGAAATGTACGACATGTACCGGCTCCTCGCCATCGCCAAGTACGACGAGCGCTACGTCATCCCGCCGGCGCACGCCGAGCAGGCGCACTCCCTGGAGGAACTGGCCACCGAGTGTTCGGTCTCCGCGTACGGCGGCGGGCAGCACGACCTCTTCGGAGAAGGCTCCGGGGCACCGACGCCGATCGCCGTCGAGAACTTCCAGATGCTCCAGGACCGCCAGACAGCCGACACACTCGCGTCGCCCGACGACAAGGACAAGCGCGTCAATCTCCTGAACTGGGACGGCAAGGGTTCACCCCCGGGACTCTTCCCGCCGAGAAAGACAGACTCGTGAACCGCCGGCCGAAAGGCGCCCTGTCACTGCAGGAGCTGACGATCGTCTGGCAGTCGGTGTCGCTACTGCTCGACTATCCCGACGCCGAGTTGCTGGCGCGCCTTGACCTGATCCGGGGCGCCACGCAGCGGTTGCCGGTGGCCATCGGAGACTCGATCCGCGGGTTCGCGGACCACCTGAAACACACACCCCTGGCGCAACTGCAGGCCGAGTACGTCGAAACGTTCGACAACCGTCGCCGGTGCAACCTGTTCCTGACCTACTTCGCCCACGGGGACACCCGTAAACGAGGGCTGGCCCTGCTGCGGTTCAAGCAGACCTACCTCAGCGCCGGCTACGAGCTCGACGACGCGGAACTGCCCGATCACCTCTGCGTGGTACTCGAGTTCGCGGCAACGGTGGATCAGGAGCGCGGCCGGGCCCTGATGCTCGATCACCGGGCGGGACTCGAACTGCTGCGCGCCTCGCTCACCGACATGGCCTCCCCCTGGGCGGCCCTGATCGACGCGGTCACCGCGACCCTGCCGCCGCTGCGAGGCGAAGAGCGCGACGCCGTACGCCGCCTCGCCGCCGAAGGCCCCCCGGAAGAGGAGGTGGGGCTGGCGCCTTTCGCCGCGCCACAGTTCAGCGCCGGCGCCGCATCGAAACCGACCTTCCTGTCCATGCCCTCATTCCCAGGAGCACGCCGATGAACGAGTTCCTCTTCATCGTGGTCCCCTACGTCTGCCTGACGATCTTCGTCGTCGGGCACGTGTGGCGCTACCGCTACGACAAGTTCGGATGGACCACCCGGTCGAGCCAGCTCTACGAGAACCGGCTGTTGCGCATCGGGAGCCCGCTGTTCCACTTCGGGATGCTCGGCGTCGTCGGTGGCCACGTCATCGGTCTGCTCGTGCCGCAGTCGTGGACGGAGGCGGTCGGGATCAGCGACCGCGGCTATCACGTGGTGGCCGTCACGGGCGGTCTGATCGCGGGTGTCGCCGCGCTGGCCGGGATGATGATCCTGATCTACCGCCGGCGTACGGTCGGCCCGGTCTTCTCCGTGACCACCGTCATGGACAAGGTCATGTACGCGTTCCTCGCGGTCGTGATCGTGCTCGGTATGTGGAACACCATCGCCGGCTCGATCATGACCATCGGGGGCGAGTACAACTACCGCGAGGGCGTCTCGGTCTGGTACCGCTCGTTCCTGGCCTTCCAACCGGACGCCAGCCTGATGGCCCGGGCGCCACTGGGCTTCCAACTGCACGCACTGTTCGCCTTCGGCCTCTTCGCACTGTGGCCGTTCACCCGGCTCGTCCACGTGTTCAGCGCACCCATCGGCTACCTGACACGCCCCTACATCGTCTACCGCAGCCGTGACGAACAGCTGGGCAGCCACCGGCCGCGGCGCGGCTGGGACCGCATCTCCCAATGAATCCCCAGACGCGCCTGCCTGATGCCGGCGAACACGGCGTCGACCTTCACCAGAGCAGCACCGAGACCGAGACGACGGTCCGTGAGGTCATGCTTCGGCATCCGAAGACACTTCCTGCCGATGCGTCGATCATGCAAGCGCGGGCAGCCCTGGATAACGACCATGTGCACCTGGTGCTGTTGACTGACGGCAGGAGGCTTACCGGGACCGTGACGCGGACCGACCTCCCGCCACCGGGAACCCTCGGCCCTGCACTGGGCTGGTCGACGCTCGTCGACCGTACGGTGTCACCGGACACTCCGACGGCTGTGGTGCACGGCCTGCTGATCACCTTGGGAATCCGGCGCGTGGCCGTGGTCACCGCAGACGGATCGCTGCTCGGCCTGATGTGCCTCAAACAACGAAGAACAGGATTCTGCTCCGACGCCGACGTCGCAGCCCGCTCACGAGACCTTCCATAGACCCGTACCGGACCAGGTCCAAACGCGGACGGCCGAACACGCTCAATGACGTGCGGCCAGTTCTGGAGATGTGTCGACGCCCGCAACGCCACTAACGACTCGATCGCCGAGGCGAAAGACGCTGGTAGCCGCGCCGTAAATCAGAACCGGAAACGGCCGACAAGTGTTTGCAGATCTTGGGAGACCTGGGCGAGGTCGTCGGCGGCGTCGCGGATGGCGATCACGCCGGTGGTGGTGGTCGCGGCGGTGGTGGCGACCGCGGTGACGTCGGCGCTGATGCCGGTGGAGCCGGTGGCGACGTCGCCGATGTTGCGGCTCATCTCGCTGGTGGTGGCGGTCTGTTCCTCGATGGCCGAGGCGATGGTGGTCTGCAGGGCGTTGATGCGGTCGATCACCTCGCTGATCTGGGTGATGGCCTGAACGGCATCGGCCGTGTCGGTTTGGATGGCGGCAATGCGGGTGTCGATGTCGGCGGTGGCACGGGCCGTCTCGGACGCCAGTTCCTTGACCTCGCCGGCGACGACGGCAAAGCCTTTGCCCTGTTCGCCGGCGCGGGCGGCCTCGATGGTGGCGTTGAGGGCGAGCAGGTTGGTCTGTTCGGCGATAGCGCTGATGACTTTGGCGATCTCGCCGATCTGGCGGCTGGAGTCACCGAGTTTGCCGACGGTGCCGGTGACGGCGGCGGAGATGCCGGCGGCGTCCGCGGCGACTCGGGCGGCTTCGCCGGCACTGCGGGCGATCTCGGTGATCGAGGCACCCATCTCTTCGGCGCCGGCGGCGACGGTGTGCACGCTGTCGGAAATCTGCTCGGCCGCATTGCTGGCGGCGGCCGCACGTCGGCTGGTCTCGTCGGCCGACGTGGCCAGGTCGCCGGACACCGTAGTCAACTGCCGGGATTTGCCGGCGAGCTGGCGTGAGCGTTCATCGACCAATTTCATGGCCTCGGCGATGTTCGACACGAACTGGTTGAACGAGCGGGCAACGACGGTGAGTTCGTCATGACCGGACTCGCCGAGGCGGGCCCGCAGGTCACCGTCGCCTTCGGCGATGTCGGACAGCCGGGTTTGCAGGGCGCCCAGCGGGCGGGAGATGCTGCGGATCACGATCCCGGCAACGAAGATCGAAAGCAGCAGGCCCACGACGCCAGCAAGGATCGTCGTCTGTTTGCCGGTCTGTGCCGATGCGGCGGCCGACGCGGCGGCTTGCATGGCCCGGGCGGTGACCTTGGCGGCGAGTTCGCTGGTCGCCGTCGCGGTCTTGCCGAACGCGTCGAGCGACTCGCCCGATGCCAGGTCGTTGCCGGCCTTGATCGACGCGGGGGTGCCGGAGCGGTAAGCCCCCACGATGCGCGTATCGATCTGCAAAAAGACTTCGAAGGGCTGGGTCGCCTGCTGCAGCAGCGCACGCTCGTCAGCGGTCAGGTCGCTGGTGCCGATGGCGGCGTACCCGGCGCGCAGAGCGGCGGCCGAGTCGAGGAACTGCTTGCGCTGCCCTTCGGTGTCGGACAGGGCGCCAGCGACCCCCCGGTTGAAGTCGAAGGCATACCCGGTCTGCCAGCCGGCGACGTCCGCAGTGCGGAACTTGGCCTCCATCACCTGCCCGGTGAGCTGCATCGCCTGGCGAGCCTGCTCGCTTGCCGTGCGCTGGGTCTGAAAACCCGAGACCGCGGCCGCCACCAAGATGGCGGACACGACGACACCCAAGCCGGCGAGCATGACGACCCGGGTGGCGATCCGCCAGCGCCGCAATGTTCGATCACATTTCTAAGCCTGACCTAGTTGAGCGTCGAGTACGGCCTGATCGGCACACTGGTGACCCGACTCGAGCAGAGGCCGACCGCATTCGCCGGTAATGCCTGTTTCCGTTCCAACGTTCCTCGCGAGCCTGACTGGTCATATTTTGGCCACCGTCAGGAGCACGGCGGCGTCCTCGAGAGCTTCGAGCGCGTGCCGGGCGTCCGGGATCGTGAGCAGGTCGCCGGCGGCGCTGTCGGACGACGCGGTGTCGGCCGTGAGACGGATACGCCCGTGGAGGACCTGCAGCGTCGCCTCGCCGGGATTTTCGTGCTCGTCGAGGCGCTGGCCCGCGACGAGAGCTATGAGCGTCTGGCGCAGGGTGCGGGCATGGCCCCGTACACGGTGTAGGCGCTGCGACCGCTGGATGCCTGGCGGGCCAGCGCGAGATGTTCGTCCACCAGGGTGATCAATGAGGTGGGATTCATGTCGCTTCCTGTTCTTCGGTGGACAGGCTGGGTCAGGTTGGTAGGAGCGGGGAGATCGACGAGGTTGCCGGGTTGCCATCCGGGTTAGATGACGGCGAGGGCGTCGGCTGTTGCGGCGGCACCGAGGTGTCCCGGATGAGATCCGCCGATGACGTGGACCGAAGCCCGTCCCGGCGGACCGGGACGATACGGGTCGATGTCGGTTGCTGACTCATGATCGCCCCATCTGTCGTGCCGGGCCCGGAGGTCGCCTGCCCTCCGGCCTCGCCCCGCGATGAAACCGGCGACCTTGCAACGTCGTAGGTGGGACGCATGCAGTTTCGGGATGTCGTCGGCAATGGCGCAGTAGCCCGGGGCTGTGTGGGCTATTCGGTGTCGGCGTGCCACAGGTCGGGGCCGAACATCTCGTATTGGATGTCCCGGGCAGGGATCCCGTGGTCGATCAACGCACCGCGGACCGCCTGCAGGAAGGGCAGCGGCCCGCACAGGTAGTAGACGGCACTGTCGGGGAGTTCGACCTGAGCGAGGTTCATCGTGCCGGCGAACACGCCCGTGACCGGCAGGTCGCTGTGGGCGCCGTTCTCGTACCAGGTGTAGATGCGCGACTTGGGCAGATGGGCGAGATCGTCGGCGATCTGCCGGCGCAGCGGGAACGAGCTTTCGTTGGTGTCGGCGTGCAACATGGTCACGGTGAGGTGCGAGCTGGCCGCGACCATGTGCGACAGCATTCCGGCCATCGGGGCGACGCCGATGCCGGCGCTGGCGAAGACTACCGGGCGGCCGGAGTCGTCCAGGACCACGTCACCGTAGGGGACACTCATGGTCAGCTCGTCACCGGGCTGGATCCGGTCGTGCAGCAGATTCGACACCTCGCCGTCGGGTTTGCCGCCGCCGTGTACCCGCTTGACGGCGAAGTAGCGGTGTTCGCCGTCGTCGGCGCGGGTCAGGCTGAACTGCCGCGGCTGGCGTACCCCATCCGCCATCTCGGCCAGCACGCTGACGTACTGGCCGGGCAGTGACGTCTTGACCAGCCGGTCGTCGATGCGGCGCATGACGAACGTGACGACATCGCCGGTCTCCTGGATCTTCTCGGCGACCCGCCACTGGCGCCACACCCGTTCGGCGGTGACCCCTCGCGCGCTGTACAGACCGCGTTCCTGGTTGATCAGCGCGTACGCCATCAGCCAGTAGACCTCGTCCCAAGCCGCAGCGACTTCGGGAGTGACCGCATCGCCGAGCACGTCGCCGACGGCCCACATCAGATGGTCATGAACCACCGGGTACTGGTCGGGGCGGATGCCGAGGGAGGCGTGTTTGTGCGCGATCCTGGTCAGCAGCCGGTCGGGGAACTGCTCGGGAACGGCCAGCAGCGTGCCGGCGAAGACCGCGACCGAGCCGGCCAGGGCTTTCGGCTGGGAGCCCTCGGCCTGGTTGCCGCGGTTGAACATGCCGTCCTTGAACTCAGGGTGCGCGGCGAACATGTGCGCGTAGAAGCGTTGGGCGATTTCCTCGATGTGCTCGCCGACGACGGGCAACGTGGCCTGGATCACGGGCCGGGCTCGATCTGATAACACGATATGGCTCCCTGTGATGTCATCACGCGGGCGCGACACGACGACTCGCAGCCCTGCGGCCCGGAACACCCCGCATCGGGTCTCGTGGGAGACCCAGTACCCGCCCGGGCAGCCGATCACGTTCAGCCTAGGTGCGATTCCCGCTTGCGCAGCTATTTGGTGCAGATGCACCCAATGCGCTGTCGTTACCTCACGGTGGTGGCGGCGCGTTCGAGCTCGGGCCCAGTTCGTGAGGCACAATTGGAGACGAGCGCCCAGCCCGTGTCTTGGCCGCAATACCTGGCCGAGCCGGGCTGCTGGCACCGCACCCGGCAGAACTGGCAGTCGGACCGCTAAGGCGTGTCCCGGTAGTCGAGCAGGTCGGGTCGGCGGAGCGCAACCGGTCCATCTCCTCGCCCGCATCACAGGTGAGCAGCGCGATCTCGACGCCCTCGGGCGTACGGACGATCACTCGCCAGGTGGCGCCGGAGTCCTCACAGCGGCGCAACCGGGCGAGTTCGTCGCCGGTCACTTCAGGTCCTCGAGCGGGACGTCCGGGTCGGCCAGCCGGGCCGGGTCGACCCGCGTACCCGGCCAGCCCGCCGCGGATCAGATCCTGCACCGTATCGGTGACGTCCCAGACATTGACGTTCATATCGGCGGCGACCCGCCCGTCGATCGTCCAGAACGCGATGAATTCGCGGCCGCCGAGATCGTCTCGGATCACCACCTCGGCGTCGGCGTCGGGCAGTACCCAGCCAGCACACTCCATGCCCAGGTCGTACTGGTCGGCGAGCTACCAGCGGGTAGGAGACAGGGGCGGCTTCAGCGACTCCTGCAAGAAGCGGCGCTTCGGGTGCTGCACCAGCCCGGGGCGAGCGGGACAGCAGGACAAGGCCTTCCCGCCATCAGTGCGACGGTTGCCTGATCAGCCGCCGCACTCGGCGCAGGAGCAGACAGGATTCGACCGGCAGTGCCGCCTGACATCGACCACCAAAGGCCGCGGGCTCCTCGTGCCGATCACCTGCCCGCCGCCGCCCGCTGCAGGGGCCTCAGTCGGTCCCCGGGACTACCGCGGACAACCCGGGACAACCGCAGCCAACTTCCGCACCACGTCGCCAACCACGATCATGGAATCACCGGCCCAGGAACGGGCCCGGCGAACCAGATGAAGATCACCGTACGGGCGTACGTGTCATCGAAGTGTCGTGATCATACACATAGGACGGAGACATGCATCGACGTTCGTCATCGCCGACAAGGAGCTCCGTCGCGCCGAGATCCGATCAATCCAGCCAGGAACGCCCTGCTCAACCAGCACCCCCGAAGACGAGGCCACCGCAGACGGAAGGCTCACGGGCCGCTGAGTACGAGCAGGGAACGAAGATCGGCCGGAATCCCGGGGTAAACCGTACGCGCGTACGTGCAAAAATGCGTGTCACGCCGTCGCTGGCGCATCGATGTCCGGACATGCAAAAGGCCAGCTACGCTGGCCTTTTGTTCCGTCGGGCTGACAGGATTTGAACCTGCGACCCCTTGACCCCCAGTCAAGTGCGCTACCAAGCTGCGCTACAGCCCGATCCCGCCCGGTGCCCTAAAGCCCCGCGCGACATCTCCTAAAGACTACCAACCTCACCCGTGGGCCTTTCCGCGACCCCCCGGCCCCAGCTTCTTCCGGGGCTTCACGGTGACCTCGACCGGGCTTCCTTCGAAGCCGTACTCTTCGCGCAGCTTGCGTTCGATGAAGCGGATGTAACCCGCGTCGAACGGGGCCGTCGTGAACAGGACGAAGCGGGGCGGGGCCACGCCTGCCTGTGTGGCGAACAGGACGCGGGGGGCCCGGCCGCCTCGGACGGGGTGAGGGGTGCCCTGGGTCAGGGCGGTCAGCCACTGGTTCAGGGCGCCGGTCGGGACTCGGGTCTCCCACGAGGCCAGGGCGCGGCGGATGGCGGGGGCAAGTTTGTCGACGGCTCGGCCGGTTTTGGCGGAGATGTTGACCCGGACCGCCCACGTCACCCGTTTGAGGTCGCGGTCGATTTCCTTGTCCAGGTAGAACCGGCGGTCGGGGTCGACCAGGTCCCACTTGTTGAAGGCGATCACCAGGGCCCGGCCGGCTTCGATGACCTGGGTGATGACGCGCTGGTCCTGTTCGCTGATGACGTCGCCGGAGTCCAGCAGGACCACCGCGACCTCGGCCGCTTCGACGGCGCCCGCGGTGCGCAGTGAGGCGTAGTACTCCGTACCGGAGGCCTGCTGGACTCGTTTGCGCAGGCCGGCGGTGTCGACGAACTGCCAGATCTCGCCGTCCATCTCGACCAGGCTGTCGACCGGGTCGACGGTGGTACCGGCCACCGAGTCGACTACTGCCCGTTCCTCTTTCGCGACCCGGTTGAGCAGGCTCGACTTGCCGACGTTGGGCCGGCCGACCAGGGCCACCCGGCGGGGGCCGCGCGGGCCACCCTCGGTCGCCGGCGGGGTGGGCGGGAGCGCGTTGAGGATGCTGTCCAGCAGGTCACCGGAGCCACGGCCGTGCAGGGCCGAGATCGGGAACGGCTCGCCGAGGCCCAGGGACCAGAGGGAGACCGCTTCCAGTTCCAGGTTCTGGTTGTCGGCCTTGTTGGCGACCAGGATGACCGGTTTGTGACTGCGGCGCAGCATCTTGACGGCTGCCTCGTCGACGTCGGTGGCGCCGACGGAGACGTCGACGACGAAGACGACCACGTCGGCGGTCTGGACGGCGATCTCGGCCTGGGCCGCGATGGCGGCGGCCCGGTCACGTGCGTCCGGTTCCCAGCCGCCGGTGTCGACGACGGTGAAGCGCCGGCCGGTCCACTGGGCGTCGTACGGGACTCGGTCCCGGGTCACCCCGGGCTTGTCTTCGACGACCGCCTGACGACGGCCGATGATGCGGTTGACCAGCGTCGACTTGCCCACGTTGGGGCGGCCGACGACGGCGACGACAGGGACGGGGCCGGTGAACTCCTCGGACGACGCCGAGTCGGGGCCGGAGGAACCGTAGTCGAACCCGCCCTCGAAGTCGTTGAGGTCGAGGCCGGCGGGAAGCTCAGTCACTTACTTACCTTGCTGTTCAGCAGATGCAGGAGGTGGGCGACGACTTCGTCGATGCCCATGCCGGTGGTGTCGACCTCGAGGGCGTCGGACGCCTGCTTGAGGGGATCGACGGCCCGGCTGGAGTCGAGCTCGTCGCGGCGGGCCAGATCGGCCTCGGTTGCGGCGACATCGGTGGCGTCCTCGGCGCTGCGGCGGGCGGCGCGAGCGGCGGCGGACGCGGTCAGGTAGACCTTCAGGTCGGCGTCGGGGGCTACGACCGACGCGATGTCGCGGCCTTCGACGATGATGCGCGGGTGGCCGGCGATGATGGCCTTCTGGAGCGCCACCAGGCGTTTCCGGACAACCGGGACGGCGGCGACCGCGGAGACGGCGCCGGTGACCTCGGGGCCGCGGATCGCGGCGTCGACGTTGGTGCCGTTCGCCGCGAAGTGCGGGGCGGTGGGATCGGTGCCGATCGACAGTTCGGTCTCCAGCGCGATCTTGGCGATCGCGTCCTGGTCGGTCAGATCGACACCGGCGTTGAGCACGGACCAGGTGATCGCCCGGTACATCGCCCCAGTGTCGAGGTAGACGCCGTCGACCGCGGTGGCCAGTCGCCGGGAGACGGTGGATTTGCCCGACCCGGACGGGCCGTCGACGGCCACCACACACTTCTCCGGCCGTTCTTGAAAGGCCACCGTTCCTCCTGAGGGGCTCGCCGCCAAACCAACCCTCCCATTGTGCCCGTGCGCGCAGTCATCGACGAACCCGGGCCGGTCCGGCACCGGAAACGATCAAGACGCGCTGCCGGGCGCCGGGCGGCTACGGGACACCGCGACGCCCGCCAGGCACAGGACACCACCGATCAAAGTCAGCCAGCCCGGGACCTCACCCAGGACGAGCCAGGACATCAGGACCACGATTGCCGGTACGGCGTACGTAGTCGAGCCCATTTTCCCCGCGGTCGTCCGCGCCAGTGCGTAGGCCCAGGTCGTGAATGCGATCGCGGTCGGGAAGACGCCCAGGTAGACGACGCTGAGGGTGATCGTCCACGGCGCCGCGGCCACGTCGGCGACGAGCTGCCCGGCGAACGGCAGGCACGCGACCGCCCCGATCAGGCAGCCGAACGTGGTGGCCTGCAGTGCGGTCGCGTACCGCAGCGCCGGCTTCTGAGCGACCACCCCGGCGGCGTACGTCACCGCCGCGACCAGGCACAACACCACTCCCAGCACCGAGGTACCGCCGCCGCCGGACATCGAGAAGCCGACGATCACCGTCCCGGCGAACGAGACGGCGATCCCGGCCATCAGCCGGGGCGGGAAGCCCTCGCCCAGCAGCCAGCCGGCGAGCAGGGCCATCACGGCGGGACCGATGTTGACGAGCATCGCCGCGGTACCGGCGTCGACGAGCTGCTCGCCCCAGTTCAGCGCCACCATGTAGAGGCCGAACCAGATCACGCCGGAGATCACGATGCCGCGCCAGGCGGCTCGTGGTGGCAGGCCCTGACGGCGCACGGCCAGGAAGATCAGCAGCGTGGCGGCGCCGGCGAGAAGGCGGCCGAGGGCCAGTGAGCCGGGGGAGAAGTACGGTGCGGCGGCACGGATGCCGACGAACGCGGACGCCCACAGGATCACCGTCACGGCAGCCGCGGCCAGGGCGGTACGCGATGGACGTACCAGATCGTCGGTCATTTCAATGATCCAACCGTGCCGCGCGGGGTGAGCGCTAGCGGGAATCGGACCTCGCGCCCGGCTGCAGCAGTCCGAGGGACTCGACGGCGTCGAAGGCGGGTGCCCGGACCGCGTAACGGGTGATGCCCCAGCGCTTCTCGTGGCGCTCGATCGCGGACTGGATCTCGGCGATCGTGCCGACCAGGACGAACGGCACCTCCAGGAGATCATTTACGGACATGCCCAGTTCCTCGGCGTGCGCGGCGGCGACCGCTTCGGCGTCGTCGGTGACCTCCACCACCTGAACCAGCGCCTCCAGTTCCGGCCCGGTGTCACGGCCGGTCGCGCCGGACCGCACCGCCTCAACCTGAGCGTCGATCTGGTCGAGGCGCCAGCGGGCGTCATGCCGGTGGCCGTCCGGCAGGGTGCGGCCGAAACCGGTCAGGCCGACGATGTCGGCGTGTGCGCCCGCCCAGCGCAGCATCCGGGTGTTGGCGGTGCCCAGCAGTAGGGGGACGTGCTCCTGGACCGGCCGGGGTTTGTCGAGGCTGGCGTCGAACAGGCGCAGGTGCGGGGTGTCGGCGGTGACGGTCTGCCCGTCGAGCAGGCCCCGGACCGCTTCCGCCACGGCCAGGCAGCGGCCGACCCGGCCGGCGACGTCCGGGCGGTCCAGGCCGACGGCCCGCCACTCGGCCGGGGTGTGGCCGGCGCCGAGGCCGAGGTGGGCGCGCCCGCCGGACACCACGTCGAGGGTGGCCACGTCGGCGGCGAGCAGCAGCGGCTCGCGGACTCCGGCGTTGGCGACGTACGCCCCGAGCCGGATCTGGCTGGTCACGGCGGCCGCGGCGGCGAGGGCCACGTACGGGGCGGCGCAGGAGCCGGGATGGTCGGCGGCCTGCAGCGTGCCGAATCCGGCGGTCTCGGCCCTGCGGGCCAGTTCCAGCCAGGACGCGGCGTCGGTGGGCTGCGCCTGAAGCGCGAACGTGGTCACCTGACGAGCGTGTCATCGGCCCGGCCCGGAACCCAGCAATTCTGCGGCAGGCAGAGGGTGTTCGATCGACTACCGTCAGCAGGCTTTCGGGAGTTCGAGTCGCATCTGGGGTTCGAACTCCTGGAAGGTTCCCTTGTCGGTCTTCTTCGCGCGGTACATCGCCACGTCGGCTTCCTCCAGCAGGCGTTCGGCGGTGCGGCCGCCGCTGTAGGCGATGCCGACGCTGGCGCGGGTGGTCACGGTGCGGCCGGCTATGTCGTACGGGTGGGCTATCGAGTCGATCATCCGCTGGGCTATCTCGCGGGCCTGGCCGGGGTGGGTCAGCGGGTCCAGGAGAACGGCGAACTCGTCGCCGCCGAGGCGGGCCGCCATGTCGGTGTCGCGGACGGCGGCGCGGAGGCGGCCGGCCACCGCGCGCAGCAGGTCGTCGCCGGCGGCGTGGCCGAGGGTGTCGTTGACCTGCTTGAACAGGTCCAGGTCCAGGTAGAGCAGGGCCGCCGCGGCCGGGGACGGGTCGGCGGCCAGGGTGTCCTCGACCTGTTGCAGGAACAGGCCCCGGGTGGGCAGGCGGGTCAGCGGGTCGTGGTGGGCCTCGTGTACGGCGGCGAGGGTGTGTGCGCCGGTCAGGGCCAAGCTGGCCTGTTCGGCGAAGGCGTCGAGGACGTCCTGGCGTTCGGAGTCGGCCATGCCGCCGACGATGACGAGGGAACCGGCCACCGTACCGTCGACGTGAACCGGCGCTGAGCAGGCGGCGCCGGTCGAAAAGCCGCTCAACGGGCCGGTCAGCAGCTCGGCGTCGCACGGGCGGCCGCTCATCGAGGCCACCGTGCCCCGCAGCACCAGGGCGACGGTGACGTCCTCCAGCAGCGACGCCGCACCGGACGTGATCATCTGCAGCACCTCGTCGAGCGGGGTCCGCTGGTTGGCGTGCCGTTGCACCCGCAGCAGCGTCTCCAGCAGGCGTTCGCGGCGTTCCAGGGCCTGTCGCAGACCGCGTTCGGCCTCCAGGGTGCGCAGTCCCCGGAACGCCAGTCCCAGGACCCGGGCCATGCCCTGGAGCATCTGCCGTTCCTCGGCCGTGAACGGCTCGTCGTCCCGGGCGACGATCAGCCGTTCCGCCGAGTCCCGGTCCAGGAGTTGCACGGTCAGATGCCGGGAACCGAGGTGGGCGGTACCGGGGTGCAGGCCGGTGAAGACCGCCGGGTCGGCGTTGCGGCCGAGGCCGATGGCGGCGGGCACCGTGTCGTCGCACACCACGGCCGCCACTTCGGCGTCGGTGGCTTCGGCGGCGCGCTGGACGGCGAGCCGGGCGGCGCTGCCGATCGACCCGGAGCGGGTGATGGCGCTGAAGAACTCGGTGAGTTGCAGCGTGGACCAGCCGGACATGGGTCAGCTGACGGCTAGGGCGACGACGGTCAGGTGATGCATGCCCTTGGCCTGCGGCCGGCGGACGATCTCCCCGTTGGTGTAGAAGCCGCCGTAGGGCAGCGAACCGAGCTGTTCGCGCAGACGGGACACGGCCAGGTCGATGCCGTCGTCACCGAGCGCGAGCGGCCGTACGCAGCAATCGAAGACCAGGACCCCCAGCGGCGCCGCGCCGTCCAGGGACGTGATGGCCGCGGACGCCGCGGTGGCGGTGGCGTCGACGACCGCGTCGCGGTCGGCTTCCATGAACCAGACCATCGCGCCTTCCGGGGTGTCGGCCAGGCCGGAGATGGACCGGGCGGCGGGGTCGGCGGCGAAGATGATGCGGATGTCCTCGCCGCTGCGGCGGGCCAGGCCGAGGGGACGCACGGTCGCGAAGTTCAGGAACGCGCCGGGGTCGCCGGCCAGGTCCGCGGACCCGCCGGTGCGGCGCAGGTAGACGTCGAGGGCCGGTTCGCCGTCGAGTTCGAGGATGGTGCCGGACTCACTGCGGGTGACGACCATCGGGTCGCCGGTCTTGTGCCAGCCGTGTTCGATGCCGACACCGAACGGATTCGGCCCGCCGAGCGCGGCGCCCAGGACCGCGTTCGGCATCACCTGAACACCGGTGCCGTCGCTGAAGAACGCGTAGGTCCCGGTCTGGGTGACGTTGTCGCCCGCGCAGCCGCCGACCAGCGGCACCGCGGCGCCGGCGACCGTGTAGGCGCCGCGCACCATCTCCTGCTGGTCACTGCTGCGCCCGTCACCGAGCAGCAGCACGACCTGGTGGTCACCGTCGATGTCGTCGAGGCAGGAGGCCGCCGTGACACCTGCTTCGTACAGGTCGGTGACGGTGTGCGGGACCGCTCGCACCGCCGCCGAGAACCCGCCGAGCGCCTGGACGACCACTCCGGCGCCACGCCCGTCCGCGGTGAACTCCCCCGACGTCGAGCAGCCGATCATCAGCACGTCACCACCGGCTTCGGCGTGCACCGCCTCGGCCATCGCCAGGGTGGCGTGCGACAGCGACGCGAAGACGATCAGCAGTCCGGCCCGGCGACCGCCGACGGCTTCCCGGCAGGCTTTCGCGCCGGCTTCGGCCGGGTCCTCGGCCAGGCTGCGCCCGACTCCGAACCATCGTTCTGCGGGCGCGCCCATGTCCACTCCTTCGCCGTCGGCACGCCTGCACGCGCCGTCCGGACCAGATGATCGGCGGTCCAGATCGAATTCTTAGATCAATTGCCTCTGGTACGGACGTCGACAGTCCCGTGGCGGTCACGCGAGGTGGGCGGGACACCGGGCCGACGAGCGTCCGCCGGGCCGAATGCGGCCCAAGACGCTTGACGAATCGATTGTTATCGTTAACATACAGGAAATAGAGCTGTCTCGATTTCCCCGTCGAGGCGGTCCCGCCGCGCACCGCTTCCCCGAGCGGAGAACGCGCATCCCCAGCGGAGGCGACACCTCATGAGAGTTCGTAAGCTGCTGCTCGCCGGCTTGGCCGGCATCCTCGCCCTCACCGCCCCCGGCGTCGCGCACGCCGCCGCCTACCCCGGCCCGGGTGCCGTGACCGGCTCGACGAACGTGCACGACCCGTCCGTGGTCAAGCGCCCGGCCGGTGGCTACCTGCTCGCCCACACCGGTGACGGCATCACCCTGAAGACGTCCGCCGACCGGACCGCCTTCGCCGACGCCGGGAAGGCGTTCCCGAACGGCACCTCGTGGGCCAATGCCTACACCAACAACGGCGCCAACCTGTGGGCGCCCGACGTCTCGTACCGCAACGGCAAGTACTGGCTGTACTACTCGGCCTCCACGTTCGGCTCCAGCAAGTCGGCGATCTTCCTGGCCACCAGCACCACCGGCACGTCCGGCAGCTGGACCCACATCGGCAAGGTGATCGAGTCGACCACGTCGAGCAACTGGAACGCCATCGACCCGAACCTCACGGTCACCTCGTCCGGCGAGTGGTGGCTGACGTTCGGCTCGTTCTGGTCCGGCATCAAGATGGTCAAACTGAACGCGAGCACCGGGCTGCGCGCCGACTCCACGCTCTACAACATCGCCGAGCGGTTCGTGAACAGCAAGTCGGTGGAGGCGCCGGTCATCCACTACCGCAACGGCTACTACTACCTGTTCATGTCGTTCGACTTCTGCTGTCAGGGCGCGTCCAGCACGTACCGCACGATGGTGGCCCGGTCGACGAGCATCACCGGACCGTACCGGGACCGGGCCGGCACCTACACCACCGCCGGCGGCGGCACCGAGATCCTCGCCACGCACGACGCGATCTACGGCCCCGGCCACCCGGCGGTCTTCACCGACACCGACGCCGACGTGCTGGTCTACCACTACTACAACGCATCCGGCACCGCGAAACTCGGCATCAACCTGCTGGGCTGGGATTCCTCAGCCTGGCCGTACGTCTACTGACGGCCCCGGCAGGGCGCTCCGGCGCCCTGCCCCGGCGGGCCCTGCCGCTCCGGGCCCTGTCGCGCCGGCGCTCTACCGGGTGCGGGCCAGCCAGCGGTTCGGGTCGCGGCGGACCCGGTCGACGGCGTGCAGGGCCGCGCCGATCGCCGCCGCGTCCGGGCCCAGCGGTGCCGGACGCACCTGCACCGGGGACCAGCGGGCGGTCAGCACCCGGGACCGGATCTCCCGCTCGATGCCCTCGGTCAGCCAGGACGCCAGCAGCGAGTACCCGCCGCCGAGCAGCACGGTGTCGACCTCGGCCAGGTTGAGCAGCGCGGACAGCGCCACCCCGAGCGCGGTACCGGCCCGGTCAAGCGCTTGGATCACCCGTGGCGCCCCGGCGGTCACCAGTTCGTCGATCGCCACGGCCGGGGCCGCACCGGTGTCGTCGCCACCGGCCGCGATCAGGATCTCCCGCAGTCCGGCGTAACCCTGCAGACAGCCGGTCGCCCCGCACGCGCAGGACCGTCCACCGGCGGCGACCGTCACATGCCCCAGATAACCACGGGACCCGCGCTGCGGCGCACCGTCGAGCACGATCCCGGCGCCGATGTCGAACTCGCCGCTCACACAGACGAAGTCCCGCAGTTCGGGCGGGCCCGCGTACAACTCGCCGAGAGTCGCCAGCGCGGCGTCGTTACCGACCGACACCGGCGCGGCGATCAGCTCCCCGAGAACCGCTCCGGCGTCGACGTCACGCCAGCCCAGAGCGGGCGCGAACCGGACGAGCGTCTCCCGCTCCACCGGACCGGGCACCGCGAGGGTCGCCCCCACGACGGTCAGGTCCTCGGCGGCGGCCGCCGCGATCGCCCGCTCCGCCATCCCGGCCAGAGCCCGCAACGTCCCCACCGGACTCCCCACCGGACTCCCCAGCGAACTCCCCAGCGGCGAGCCGGAGACCGACAACCCGGAAGGCGACGGACCGGAAGGCGGTGAGACAGAGGCCCGCGCGACAGAGGCCCGCGGGACAGAGGCCGGCGGGACAGGCGGCGGGACCGTGGGATGTGGCAGGAAGTCCAGGTGGCGGACGGTTCCGGACAGGTCGACCACGCACGCGGAGAGGGCACCGGCCCGGATGTCCAGGCCCAGGCCGGCCGGGCCGGTGCGGGCCAGGCTGAGGCCCACCCGGGGACGGCCGCTGTTCCCGGAACGAGCCGGTGCGGCCTCCACGATCAGGCCCGCGGCCAGCAACTCGTCGACGATGCGGGAGATGGTCGGGCGGGTCAGGCCGGTGGCCGTGGACAACTCGCTGCGGGAGATCGGGGCACGACGGGAACCGGCGATCTGCCGGAACGTCAGGATCAGATTGTGGGCGCGCAGACCGTCCTGACGGATCGGGCTGTCCGTCGCGGGCGCGACCCGGTGCACCGGGCGGGTCATGAGGCCGTTTCGGCGGCGTACGCGTCGGCCCGCTCGGTGCCCACCGGACCGTCGGCGACCACGGTGACGATCCGCCGGGCCACCGTGGCACCGGGTGCCAGCAGCAGCGGCTCGTCCCAGGCCAGCGCGGAACCGAACCCCAGGTAGTCACGGGTGCGCGCGAACCACGGGTCGGCCCGGGTCTCGGCACCGACCGGGATGAACACCAGCGACCAGCCGTCCCCGAGGACCGTCAGCCAGCCGGCGCGCCGCCCGTGGACCGTTTCGGGACCCGTACCCCACCGGGTCTTGATCTGGCAGTGACCGGAAGGTGCCCGCCAGAAGAACCCACCGTAACCGGCACCGGTCCGGCCGTGCGCGGCCGGACTGCGCACCGGCAGCGTCTCCCCCGTGGTGTTGGTGAGGGCGAAGCCGAAGTCCAGGGCCCATGCGCCGGGACCGGCCGGACGGCAGGACAGGTCACGGCGTTCAGCGAGCAGCGGCCGTCCGTCGATGGTCACCCAGCGCAACGTGTGACTGAGGTGCGTGTCGGTGCGGCGCAGCCAGCGCACATGCTCCTGCGAGCCCTGATTGTCGAGCCAGGCCGGGCCGTGACCGGGGATGAACGTGCGGCCGCCCCAGAAGTTGGCCCCGTCCACCTCGGCGACGGCGACACTGACGCCCAGGTGGTGGCGGTGGGACAGCGGCATCAGGTCGGTGACGGTGAGGCCGCCGAGGGTGCGGACCGGATGCAGGTACGGGCGGGGCGACAGTGCGACGGGCAGTTCCGGGCGCCACACGTACTCCGCGACCGGGTGGCCGCCGAGACGCAGGACTGCTGGGGCGTCACCGGTCACGGCGGCCTCCGGGCTGGTCGGGCGACATCTGAGCAGGATAGTCATCGACTACGGTCAGACGCGGGGCCGCCAGCCGCCCCGATGGCTTGCGATCGTGCACCGCCGGGCCCGTGCCGGGTCGAGTTCGGGACGGCCGGACCCGGGGGTCATGGCTCCTCCGGCGTGATGTCGAGGGGACCGAAGTCCGCGAAACCGTCCGGGCCGACGGCGAACAGACCGAGGGTCGCGCCGACCCAGAGGCCGGAGGTGGCGGTGAACGGCGGGCCGCACAACCGCCGTTCACCGCCGATCTCCGCGGCGAACCGGACCACCGCCGAACCGGTCACGGCCACGCTGAGCCGCACCGGCGTATCGGCGGGGACCGTGACCGGGTCCGCCACGTCCTGTTCCGCGTCGCCGTCGGCGGCGCGGCAGATCAGATGGGTGCCGTCGGGCCGGTTCTCCAGACCGATCCAGGCGTAGGTACGGCCGAGCAGCACCAGCCCGGCCCGCGCGCCCACTCCGGCGCGCAACGTCAGCTCGACCTCGGCCCGCGTCCGGGGTCCGCTCAGCCGCTGCCCGAGCACGTTGCGGACGGCCCGCAGGTCGGTGCCGTCCTTCGCCAGACAGGCGAGCCGCAACCCGGCACCGGGACGGTCGAGCAGCCACCCGGGTTCCGGATTGGCCGGCCAACTCCACGGCGATCCGGCTGCGCGGCGTGCCCCGGAAACTGCGGGGGCGGGAAGCGGGTCGCGGTGGGACGGCACTGGTGAGCCGTCGGCGCCGAGCACCGGCCAGCCGTCAGCGCCCCAGCGCATCGGTTGCAGGTGGACGATCCGGCCGAAGGCGCCCCGGTCCTGGAAGTGCAGGAACCAGCTCTCGCCCGCTTCGGTCTCCACCCAGGCGCCCTGATGCGGGCCGTTGACCTCGGTGTCGCCCTGGGCGAGGACGATCCGGGGCTCGTACGGGCCGAACACGTGCCGGGACCGCATCGCGTACTGCCAGCCGTTCGTCACTCCTCCGCCGGGGGCGAAGATCCAGTACCAGCCGTCGCGGCGGTACCACTTGGGCCCTTCGAGGGTCCGGCAACCGTCGATGGTGTCACCGTCGACGACGACCGTGCCCGCGTCCAGGGGGCGGGTGAGATCGGCCGTCATCCGGTGAGCGGTCAGCCGGTTGTTGAAGCCGCACCGGCTGCGGGCCCAGGCGTGCACCAGATAGGTGTCACCGTCGTCGTCCCACAGCGGGCACGGGTCGATGAGCCCGCGGCCGGGCAGGATGAGCCGCGGTTCGCTCCACGGCCCGGCCGGATCGTCCGCGGTGGTCACGAAGATGCCGAGGTCCGGGTCGGGGTAGCAGATCCAGAACCGCCCGTCGTGGTGCCGCAGAGCCGGGGCCCACACGCCGCAGCCGGGCCGGGGCATGTCGTACCGGTCCGGTAGCCGGGCCAGCGCGTACCCGGTGAGCCGCCAGTCGACCAGATCGGTGGAGTGCAGCAGCGGCAGTCCCGGCACCCGGTTGAAGCTGGAAGCGGTCATCCAGTAGTCCCTGCCCACCCGTACGACATCGGGGTCGGAGAAGTCCGCGAAGAGAACCGGGTTGCGATAGGTCATCCGGACGTCCTTGCGGTCGCGGCGGCGATCGTCTCGGGGGTAGCCGGGCCGTCGGCGATGATGATCCGCAGTTCCCGGGCGAAGACCTCACCGGCCGCGATCGTCAGCGGGCTGTCCCAGGCGATGGCTGCGCAGACCCCGGCGTAGTCGTCGGAACGGACGAACCAGGGGTCGGTGGCCGGGCCGGCCAGGAAGATCAGCGTCCAGGGTGGATGACCGCCGCTGAGGACGATCCAGGGGTCCCGGCTGCCGTGCACGTCGTGGTCGGAGTCTCCGCCGAAGGCCCGCACCCCGGCCGGCCCGGCGGGCGCCCGCCAGAAGAAGCCGCCGTAACCGGCTCCGGCCCGGCCGTTCGCTCCGGGGCTGGCGATGGTCAGGGCATCGCCGGTGGCGCTGGTCAGCGCGAACGCGACGTGCAGCACCCAGGCGTCCAGGGAGAGCTGTTCGACGGCCAGCACCCGGTGTTCGTGGGCCAGGGCCCGGCCGTCCCGGGCGGTCCACAGCAGCTCCTGCTCGACCCGGTCGTCGGCGCGGTGCAGCCAGCGCTGGTGACCCTGCCGGCCGTGGTTGTCCAGGTGGGTCGAGCCGCGGCCGGGGATCCAGGTGCGGCCGCCCCAGAAGTTGGCCGTGTTCAGGGTGGGGACGGCGATGCTGGCGCCGAGGTGGTGCCGGTGGTCGTCGGGCATGAAGCCGGTGACGGTGGTGCCGGCCAGGGTGGTCACCGGGTGCAGGTAGGGCCGGGGCGAGACGGTGGCGGGTAGCTGCGGGTCCCAGACGTAGCGGGCCACGACACGGCCCGCACAGCGCAGGTCGTGCGCCTGAACGGTCGGCATGTGCGGCAAGCTACCGACGCCAAGGCATTTACGTCAACCTCTGTAACAAACTTACATTTCCTGCGAATGTCCAGCTGGGTGAGCTGTTGACATGGACTCCACTCGATAGATAAAACACTGAAACAAATCGATGGACGGATCGGGAGGACCAGATGGTCAACCATGTCCCTAGACGCCAGGCACTCAAGCTGGCCGGTCTCGCGGGGCTCGCCGCCACCCTGCCCGCCTGTGGGCGCGGCTTCGGCGGCAAAGGCGGCGACGACGGGAAGACCGAGATCAACATGGTGTGGTGGGGTGACGCCCAGCGCGCCGAACTCACCCAGAAGTCACTCGACCTGTTCCAGAGCGCCAACCCGGGTGTCCGGGTCCGCACCGAATATCAGGACAGCAGCCCGTACAAGGACAAACTCGCCGCCCGGTTCGCCGCCGGTGACCCGCCGGACCTCCTCGCCATGCGCTTCGACAGCCTCCGCGAGTACGCCGACCGCGGCAGCCTGCTCGACCTCACCGCCCAGTCCGGCGCCCTGGACCTGACCGGGCTCACCCCGCAGGCCGCCGCGCTCGGCCAGGTCGGGCCGCAGTCATTCGGCGTGCCGTCGGGGCTCAACACCATCGGTTTCGTCGTCGACAAGGCGCTCACCGACAAGTACGGCGTGGCCATCCCGGACGGCGACACCTGGAGCTGGGAACAGTTCGGTGATTTCGCCGCCCAGATCTCCAAGGCGAGCGACAACAAGGTGTACGGATCCAACTTCGAACCGTGGACGGTCGCCAACCTGCTGGTCTTCGCCCGTCAGCGCGGTGAGGACTTCTTCACCGCCGACGGAAAGCTGGGCGCCACCGCGGCCACCGTCACCGCCTGGTTCCAGCTCACCCTCGACCTGCGCGCCCGGGGTGCCTTCCCGCCGGCCGGGTTCATCGACCAGAACAACGGCGCCTCCCCGGCCCAGTCCTACCTGGCGAAGAAGTCGATCGCCTCGCAGATCATCCCGACCAACAACCTGCTCGGCTACAACCAGACCTGCGGCGGCACCCTGGAACTGCTGCGCATCCCCGGCGAATCCGGGGCACCGCGGCGCGGGCAGTCCATCGACACTCCGGCGCTCTGGTCGATCGCGGCCGTCTCGAAGCACCCGAAGGAGACTCTCGCTCTCCTGAACTTCCTGATCAACGACGCGGAGGCGGCGAAGGTGGCCGGCACCACCCGTGGAGTGCCGCCGAACCGGGCCATCGCCGAGCAGATCGCGCCGGCGCTGGAGGCCGACAACAAGCGGTCCGCCGACTTCCTGGCCAGACTCCAGAACGAGAAGCTGCCGCCGTCGTACCCGTACCCGCTGGGCGCCAGCAAGCTCACCAACATCCTCAAGACGCTCAGCACCGAGGTCGAGTTCGGGCGCACCACCGCCAAACAAGCCGGCGACCAGTTCGTCACCGAGGCCCGCAAAGCGATCACCTGATGACCGCTGCGGTGCGCCAGGACCGGGCCGGTTACCTGTTCCTGCTGCCCTGGTTCGCCGGGACGCTTTTCATGATCGCCCCGTTCTTCGCGTCGCTCTATCTGGCGTTCACCGACTACGACCTGCTCACCCCGCCGCGCTGGGCCGGGCTGGCGAACTTCCGGGAGATGCTCGGCGATACGACCCTGCACCAGTCGCTGAAGGTCACGGTCGTCTACACGGTGGTGTCGGTGCCGATGTCCCTGATCGTGGCCCTGGCCGTCGCGATGGTGCTCGACCGTGGGGTGCGCGGCCTGGCGATCTACCGGAGTGTCTACTACCTGCCGTCGTTGCTGGGCGGCAGCGTCGCGATCGTCATGCTCTGGCGGTACATCTTCGCCTACGACGGCATCGTCAACGATTTCCTGGCCTGGTTCGGGATTCAGGGGCCGGGATGGGCGAGCGATCCGCGGTACGCACTGAGCACGCTGATCCTGCTGCACGTGTGGACGTTCGGCTCGCCGATGGTGATCTTCCTGGCCGGGCTGCGGCAGATCCCGGCGATGTATTACGAGGCCGCCTCGATGGACGGCGCCTCGCCGTGGCGGCAGTTCCGGGCGATCACGGTGCCGCTGCTCAGCCCGATCATCTTCTTCAACCTGGTGCAGTCGCTGATCGCGTCCTTTCAGACCTTCACCCAGGGGTACGTGATCAGCAACGGCACCGGCGGTCCCGGTCAGGCGACGCTGTTCTACAACCTCTACCTGTATCAGAAGGGGTTCGCCGAGTTCGACATGGGTTATGCGTCGTCGATGGCGTGGCTGCTCCTGATGATCATCGCTGGATTCACCGCGATCAACTTCCTCGCCGCCCGTTACTGGGTCTTCTACGACAACTGACGGGGCTTCGATGTCGCTGATGCTCGATAAAACCGCTGAGTCACGGCCAGCCGTAGCTCAGGTGTCTAATGCGGGGCCGCGCCGCCCACGGTTCGGCAGACACCTGGCACTGTGCCTGGTGGGGCTGATCATGATGTACCCGCTGCTGTGGCTGATCTCCAGCTCCTTCAAGCCCAGCAACAGCGTCTTCACCGACGAGTCGCTGTGGCCGTCGGTGTGGGAGTTCGGCAACTACGCGCGCGGCTGGACGTCCCTACGGGAGTCGTTCGAGATCTACCTGGTCAACTCCCTGGTGATCGTGGTCCTCAGCATCATCGGCAATCTGCTGTCCTGCTCGCTGGCCGCGTTCGCGTTCGCCCGCCTGCGTTTCCACGGCCGCAAGCTGTTCTTCGCCATGATGCTCGGCACGATGATGCTGCCCGGTCACGTCCTGGTCGTGCCGCAGTACGTGCTCTTCGACAAACTGGGCTGGCTCAACACGTACTATCCGCTGCTGGTTCCGCATTTCCTCGCGACCAACGGGTTCTACATCTTCCTGATGGTCCAGTTCATGCGGTCGCTGCCGACCGAACTCGACGACGCGGCCCGCATCGACGGCTGTGGCCCGTTCGGCATCTTCTGGCGGATCGTCCTGCCGCTGTGCCGGCCGGCGTTCGCCACCACCGCGATCTTCACCTTCATCTCGGTGTGGAACGAGTTCTTCGGCCCGCTGCTCTACCTCACCGACCCGGAGCTCTACACGGTGCCGCTGGCACTCCGGCAGTTCATGGACTCCGAGGGCCAGAGCATGTGGGGCGAGATGTTCGCCATGTCGTTCGTGTCGCTGGCCCCGGTCATCGGCTTCTTCATCGCCGGACAGAAACACCTCGTGAAAGGCATCGCCACCACCGGATTGCGATAGACCCGGGCCAACGGGAACACCGAGAACCGCATTCTCAGCCGGCGCCGCCCTTCCCCGGACGGCTGCCACGACCGCCGATCCCCCGGCGGTCGCCACGACCGCCGATCCCGGCGGCCGGCACCACCGCCGCCGATCCCCCGGCGGTGTCCCCCACGGAAGGATCCCCATCATGCGAAGGCTCTTCGCAGTCCTGCTCCTGACCTCGGCGGTGATAGCCGGGTCCACCCCGTCGCCGGCCGCCGCCGCACCCTCGGCCGGAGTCACCTACCAGCTGAAAGTCACCAAGAGCGGCATGTGCCTGGACGTCCCCGCCGCGTCCACCGCGAACGGCGCCCTGCTCCAGCAGTGGGGATGCACCACCGGCTCCACCTGGCAACAGTTCACCCTCGTCGCCTCCGGCTCGGCCTACCTGATCAAAAACGTCAACAGCGGCAAATGCGTCGACGTCCCCGACTGGTCCACCACCTCCGGCACTCAACTCCAGCAATACACATGCGTATCCAGTCAAGCCAACCAACAATGGACACTCGTAGCGAGTGGCACCAACACCTACCAACTCGTCAACAACAACAGCGGCCTCTGCATCTCCGACAAAGACGCCTCCACCACCTCAGGCGGCGCGATCATCCAGGAGACCTGCACCGCCAACACCAACAAGCAGTGGGCGTTCGTCACCGGCAGCACTGCCGCGGCGACCGTCGCCTCCGACGGCACCGGCCAGTACACCACCGTGCAGGCCGCGATCGACGCCGTCCCGGCGAACAACACCACCCGGCGCACCATCACCATCAAGGCGGGCACCTACCGGGAGATCGTCACGATCCCGTCGAACAAGCCGTACGTCACGCTGCAGGGTCTCGGCTCGTCGGCGAGCCAGACGGTGATCGTCAACAACCACAGTTCAGCCGGTGGTTACGGCACGTCGGGCAGTGCCACCGTCTTCGTGAACGGCGCGAACTTCGCCGCCACCAACCTGACCCTGTCCAACGACTACGGCGAAGGCAGTCAGGCGGTGGCCGCGAACCTCAACGGCGACCGGTCGGTCTTCGACAACGTGCGGTTCCTCGGTGCCCAGGACACCCTGCTGGTCAACAACTACCGGCACTACGTCAGGAACAGCTACGTCGAAGGCACCGTCGACTTCATCTTCGGCAGCGGCACCGCGGTCTTCAACAACACGGCGATCTACCAGAAACGCAGTACCGGCGGCCCGATCACGGCGGCCAAGACCGATGCCGCCACCGCATACGGCTTCCTCTTCTACAAGTGCGCGGTGACCGGCGCGACCAGCAACACCACCCAGCTGGGCCGCCCGTGGGGCGCCGACGCGCAGGTGCTCTATCGGGAGACCAGTCTGAGCGCCACGATCGCGACCGCGCAGCCGTGGACCGACATGTCGTCCAACTCGTGGAAGAACGCCCGCTTCTTCGAATACAAGAACACCGGCTCCGGCGCCACCCAGAACAGCAACCGGCCGCAGATGAGCGATGCGACGGCCGCCAGTCACACCCCGCAGAGATATCTCGCGGGCTCCGACGGCTGGAATCCGGTGGGCTGACCGATGCGCAGACGAACCGAACCGCGAAGCGCCTCTCGCACGCCGGCCCGCGGATTGTTCGCGGCCCTGCTGCTGGGCGCGGCCGTCCTGGTCGGGTCCACCCCGTCGCCGGCCGCTGCCGCGCCGTCCACCGGAGTCACCTACCAGCTGAAAGTCACCAAGAGCGGCATGTGCCTGGACGTGCCCGCCGCGTCCACCGCGAACGGCGCCCTGCTCCAGCAGTGGGGCTGCACCGACAACGCGAACTGGCAACAGTTCACCCTGGTCGCCTCCGGCTCGGCCTACCTGATCAAGAACGTCAACAGCGGCAAGTGCGTCGACGTCCCCGACTGGTCCACCACCTCCGGCACTCAACTCCAGCAATACACATGTGTATCCAGTCAAGCCAACCAACAATGGACACTCACCGCCAGCGGCACCAACACCTACCAACTCGTCAACGTGAACAGCGGCCTCTGCATCTCCGACAAAGACGCCTCCACCACCTCAGGCGGCGCGATCATCCAGGAGACCTGCACCGCCAACACCAAC
This sequence comes from Actinoplanes derwentensis, assembly GCF_900104725.1. Lineage (NCBI taxonomy): Bacteria > Bacillati > Actinomycetota > Actinomycetes > Micromonosporales > Micromonosporaceae > Actinoplanes > Actinoplanes derwentensis. The sequence goes on along the minus strand of NZ_LT629758.1, from coordinate 9,991,823 downwards.
AAGCAGTGGGCGTTCGTGTCGACGGCCGGACGCACCTGGCCGACGGCCCCGGACGGTTTCGCGTCGACCGGCGGCGGCACCACCGGCGGTGCGGGCGGTACCACGGTCACCGTCACCACCCAGGCCGACCTGGCCCGCTACGCCGCGATGTCCGGCTCGTACGTGATCCGGGTGGGTGCGGCGATCACCATCAGCCCGCTCGGCACCGAGATCCCGGTGACCTCGAACAAGACGATCGTCGGCGTCGGCACGAGCGGCCAGATCGTCGGCGGCGGCTTCTTCCTGGGCGCCGGCACCCGCAACGTGATCATCCGGAACCTGACCATCCGGGACACCAGGATGGCCGACGACGACCCGGGTGACGACGTGTACGACTACGACGGCATCCAGATGGACACCGCTGATCACATCTGGATCGACCACAACCTGATCACCCGGATGAACGACGGGCTGATCGACTCGCGCAAGGACACCACGTACCTGACGGTGTCGTGGAACGTTCTGGCCCAGGGCAACAAGGCGTTCGGCATCGGCTGGACCGACAACGTCACCGCCCGCATGACGATCCACCACAACTGGATCCACGACACCGGCCAGCGCAACCCGAGCACCGACAACGTCGCCTACGCGCACCTCTACAACAACTACCTGCAGAACATCACCGGGTACGGCAACTACTCCCGTGGCAGTACGAAGATGGTCCTGGAGAACAGCTACTTCCAGAGCGTCAAGGACCCGTTCTACCCCGACGCGACCGCCCAGCTCCGGCAGAGCGGCAGCATCCTGGTCAGCTGCACCGGCAACCAGGTGACGAGTGGCTCGGCGTTCACACCGGGCAGCTTCTACTCGTACACCCTGGATGCCGCAGCCGACGTCCCCGCGCTGCTGCGCACCTACGCCGGCCCTCAGGCCAACATCGGCACCTAGGCGGCCGACGTCCCCGCTGTGTGGTGAGTCGCGGTTCGATTCGAACCCCGGCTCACCACACTGCCCGGGACACCAGCGAGCCGTGGCGGGCTACGTCAAGTTGATGTAGTCCAGTTCGGCGTAACCGGTGGCGGCGGTCAGGCCCGGGGAGCCCTTGGCCAGGCGGATCATGTTCCAGCCGGCCCGTAACGTCACCGATGTGCTGATCGTGGAGCCGAAGACACCCCATGCCGCGGTCGCCGGATAGCTGACGGTCTGCCAGGCGCTGCCGTTGTAGGCGAGGCCCTGCGTGGCGGTGGCGCCGGTGCCGTTCGCGTACCCGATGGTCAGCGCGTAACCACGGGCGGCGGGCACGTTGACCAGGAAGTCGACGAACGACTGGTTGCGCGGGTTCGCCGAGCCGTCGATCTGCCCGACGTAGCCGCCGTTGGACGCCGACCCGGACGAGAACCGGCCGGCGTTGACGACGGTGGCGTTCTCCGCCTCGTACCGCTGCTGCCAGGCCGGCACGCCCGAGGTCGGGGTGACCAGCAGCTGGTAGGAGTCCCACGCGTGCATCCCGGTCACCGGCACACTGATCGCGCCACCGGACACCGGGTAGGTGCCCGACGACACCGCGATCGGCGCGCTCTGATTCGTGGTACGGCCGGTGATGCCGCTGCGTACCACCGTGGCGCGCACCTGCGTACCGAGTGCCCCGAGCCCGGTGACCCGGACGGTGTTGTCGCCGCTGTCCCCGCCGAACACCACGTTCACGATCTTGCGGGTGCTGTCGTACGCGGCGACACCCTCCAACCAGGATCCGGGCGTGGTACGAACGACGTTGCCGGACTGGTCGCCGTACCACTTGTAGGTCCAGTACGACGACGTCGGCAGGTTGTTGTGGAGCAGCCCGTTGAGGGTGCCCGCCTCGTACCAGTAGGCGCGCTCCGCCGACCGGATCCCGTGCCGTTCGAAGACCGCCATGTAGTGCACCGAGACGCTGGGGATGTCGACCTGGGACGGCGACGCGTACTCGTTGATCGAGATGGGACGCGGCGAGATGCCGAGCGACGACTCGACGGCCCGGTAGTCGGCGACGTGCGCCTGCACGTTCAGGTACGAGTCGTTGTCCAGTTCATGCCAGACGATCACGTCCGGGAGGGTGGCGGTGTCCCGGGCGTTGGTGAGGAAACCGACCATCCAGTCGTGGTTGTAGACGGCGTGACTGGGCCCGACGATCGGGGTGACCGTGTCGAGCGTGCGGATCAGGCGGTGGGTGCGGGTCCACCCGGCGTCGAACGTACCGGCGGCACTGGTGTTCCAGGTCCAGTCGGGTTCGTTCCACAGCTCGTAGCCGTCGACGTTGGTGGTGGTCCCGGCGGCCAGCCGGGCGTTGACCATGGTGCGGACCTTCGACTCCCAGTCGGCCCAGCTCACCCACCGGTAGGGGAAGTCCTTGTAGATGTCGGGCAGCCGCCAGAACTGCTGGGCACCCGCGCTGGTGACCTTGCCGGCGGCGAGCAGGCCGTCGCAGCAGGGGGTGGTCGCGCCGTTGCCGAGCTGTTGCACGCCGGGCGGCGGTTGGGTCAGGTGGTTGAGCCGGAGCGGGTACATCTGCTCCAGCGGCGGTTTGGTGCCGATGTCGGTGGCGTAGAGGCCGCCGGACGCGACGTGCGTGACCGGCCGGACGACGGTGCCGACGTCGACGGTGAGGGTGTTTCCGGCGGCCTGCGCCGGGCTGGGGACGGCCAGCCCGGCGACGACCAGTAACAGAGCGGTGAGTCTGCGCACGGTTTCACCTCGGTGGGGATGATGGACGGTTAGTCCTCCTGCGGCACGAAATGCGGTACGAGGGGGATCCAGACCCGCATCGGGCCCGGCTCTCGGTTGGCCCACAGGAAGTAGGGGATGGCGGTGACGGTCGCGGTCGCCGCCCCCGCCGCGGTGCTGCCGAGATCGCGATAAAGAGCGACATTCCCCAGCGGCCGTACGCGTACCCGAACCCGCAGCGTGACCGGCGACAGTCCACTGCTGTGGTACGCGACGGAGATCGGGGCCGCCGGGTCGAGTTCGAGGTCCTCGAAGAGCGAGCCGGTCGTGTCGGCGTGTTCGAGGCAGTAGACCAGCGGCCCCCGGACCAGGGCGGCGGCGCCCCGGACCGCGTCGACCCGCGGATGGGCGGCGACCAGCCGAGCCGGCATGGCCAGCGTGAGGACGACCTGGTCACCGGCATGCCAGATCCGGTGCAGGCGCAGGTAGCCGTCGTGGACCTGGGAGCGGCCCGGGGCCGGAGTCCCGTTGATCGTGAGGCGGACGTCGGCGCACCAGGCCGGAACCCGCAGTGACAGCGCCCACGGGTTCGCCGAGTCCGACGTGACGGTGACGTTGATCTGCTCGTCCCATGGATACGTGGTCCGCACTTCGACCGTGTGTACGCCGGTGGTGAACGTACCGGTCCCGTACAGGTGCAGTTGCAGGCCGTCGTCGTCACCGGTCGCCGCGTAGGTGTGCAGCGACGCCATCAGCCGGGCCAGGTTCGGCGGGCAGCACGCGCAGTCGTACCAGTCGAGCCGGTGCCCGGGGGCGTTCTCCCCGCCACCGTCGTGCCCGGTACGCCGCTGCAGTGGGGTGGAGTAGAAGAAGGCGGTGCCGTCGACGGCGGTGCTGGCGGCGATCGCGTTGTGCAGTACGCGTTCCATCTCGTCGGCGTACGCGACGTTCCCGGTGGCCAGCAGCAGGCGCCAGCCGAGTTGGAAACTGGCGATGGCGGCGCACGTCTCGGCGTAGGCGCGGTCCGGCGGCAGCTCGTAGGCGTCGCCGTAGGCCTCGTCCCGGTGCCGGGATCCCTGGCCACCGGTCAGGTAGGTGCGGCTGTCGATCGCCGAGTCCCACAGCCGTTCGGCCACGGCCAGCAACGCGGTGTCACCGGTCTCCACGGCCACGTCGACCGCTCCCGCCAGCAGGTAGAGCTGCCGGACCACGTGCCCGGTCACCTCGCTGACCGCACGCAACGGTTCATGGTCCTGGTAGTACGCGGACCCGAAACGCCCCTCCCCGAGTACGCCGTGGCCACGGTTGCCGAGGAAACGGGCGGCCAGGTCCAGGTACGGGCGGTGGCCGGTGACCCGGTACAACTCGGCCAGTGCCGTCTCGATCTCCGGGTGGCCGTCGACCTCGTTCGACTGTTCGTACCGCTGCACCAGAAGGTCGGCGAATCGGCGCGCGACCGACACGACCTGCTGGGCCACCGCATCGCCGGGCGCGGAACGCGCTGCCGCCACAGCCGCCTGGATCAGGTGCCCGGCGGTGTACATCTCGTGGCTGAAGTGCAGCTCACCCCACTGTTTCGGGCGGTTCGCGGCGTCCTGGTAGTAGGAGTTCAGGTAGCCGTCGGGGTCCTGGGCCTTCTCCAGCAGCGCGGCGGCCGTCTCGATGAAGGCCGGGGCGCTGCCGGACCAGAACGCCGCTTCCAGGGTCTTGTGCACGTCGGTGTCGGCGAACCAGAAGCCCCGGAACCCGGCGTCGCTGTCACCGGTGACGCGCCGCAGGTTGTCCAGGTTGCCGTAGGTGCCGAGCCGGTCGACGCAGTGTGGCAGGGTGGCGGCGATGTTGCGGGCCTGCCAGCCGCCGAGCAGCCCGTCCGGGGCGAACCGGACCGCGTCGGCGGGCAGCGGCCGGAACACGCCGAGCGCGCCGGGCGTGGGGACTACGGGACCGTACGGGGCGAGACTCATGGTGGTTCCTTCAGTCCTTGACGGCGCCGGCGGTCACACCGGCGGCGACGTAACGCTGGGCCAGGATGAGCAGCAGCGTCGCGGGGATGGAGGCGACCACGGCGGTGGCCATGATCGCGTTCCACTGCTGGTTGTTGTTGCCGATGTAGTGGTAGATGCCGAGGGTGATCGGCTGGGCGTCACCGCCGCCGTCGAGGGTGGTGGCGAAGACGAAGTCGGACCACGCCCACAGGAAGGCGAACAGGCTGACCGTGACGATCGCGTTGCGGGACACCGGCAGGATCACCGAGACGAAGGTGCGCCAGGTCGACGCGCCGTCGATCATCGCGGCGTTGATCAGCTCGTCCGGGATGCCGGACATGAACGCGGTGAAGATCAGCACACCGAACGGCACCGCGATGGTCGAGTCGGCGAGGATCAGGCCGGGGATCGTGTTGAGGACACCGAGGCGCAGGTAGATGGCGTAGAACCCCATCGCCATGATGATTCCGGGGATCATCTGGGCGATCAGCAGGACGAAACTGAGCGCGCCGCCGCCTTTCGGCCGCAGCTTGGCCAGGGCGAATCCGGCGGGCGCGGAGAGCAGCAGGGTCAGGGCCACGGTGCCGAGACCCACGATCAAACTCGTTCCCAGGTACGGCATTTGCTGCTCGATGACCGCGCGGTAACCCTCGAGGGTCCCGTCGTACGGGAAGAAGTGGGGTGGGTCGGCCCTGAGGTCGGTGTCCTTGGTGAACGACACGTTGATCATCCAGTAGACCGGGAACAACATGATCGCCGTGAAGATCAGCCCCAGGCCGGTCTTCGTGTACTGCCGGGCCGACGTGCCGGGCTTCCGGCCGTAGTGTGCGAGTCCCGGCGGGCGCGGCTCGGTGCGGGCGGTCATGCCGTTCTCCTCTGGAAACGGATGTAGAGCAGGCCGAAGACCAGCGCCATGAGGATCAGCAGGTTGCCGACCGCGGCGCCGGGGCCGAACTCGGGCAGCAGGCTGCCGAAGCTGAACCGGTAGGACCAGGTCGCGAACGTGGTCGACGCGTCGGCCGGGCCGCCCTTCGTCATGATCCAGATCAGGTCGAAGACCTTCAGCGTGTAGACCAGCCCGAGCAGCAGGGTGATCGCCGAGACCGGCCGGAGCAGCGGGAACGTGACCCGCCAGAACCGCTGCCAGCCGTTCGCCCCGTCGATCGCGGCGGCCTCGTGCACCTCGGCGGGGATCGCCTGGAGTCCGCTGTAGAGCACGACCAGGTTGAACGGGATGCCGATCCAGATGTTCGCGATGATCACACTGGTCAGCGCCCAGTCCGGTGACGTCAACCAGTTGACGGGATCAATATTGATCAACCCGAGGAACGTATTGACGATCCCGGAGTCACTGTTGAGCATCCACGCCCACGTTGACGCGCTGACGATCAACGGCAGCAGCCACGGTACGAGGAACAGCGCCCGCAATGTCGCCGACAACCGGAAGTTCTGGGCGAAGAACACCGCCAGCGCCAGCCCGATGGCGAACTGGAACACGATGCTGACGACGGTGAACACCACCGTGTGCAGCAGCGCCGGCCCGAACGCCGGATCAGCGAACACGTCACGGTAGTTGTCCAGCCCGGAGAACGGGGCGTCCCCACGGACGAACGACCGGACCGTGTAGTGCCGCAGACTCAGGTCCAGGTTCCGATACAGCGGATAGGCGTAGAACGCGATCAGGTAGATCACGATCGGCGCCAGAAACGCCCAGGCCGTCCAGTGCCCACCGGGCCTCCCGCTGCGGCGAGGAGACCGCGCCCCCGCACCCACTGCGACGGGTGCGGGAACCCGGGTCATCACGTCCGGTGCCATGACTACCTGGTCGCCGCGGCGGCTGTGGTCTGGGCCGCCTTCAGGGCGTCCGCCGGAGTGGCCGAGCCGCTGAGGGACGCCTGGAACGCGGTCCACAGCGGCTGGGAGATCTTCGGGTACTTGGTGCCCAGGTCGTCACTGGTCCGGCCCTTGGCTGCCTGGACCGCCTCGACCCAGACCTTGAGTTCGGCGTTCTCGGTGACCTGCTTCTGCTGGACCGCGTCGGTGGCGGCGATGTAGGAGAGAGTGGTGTCCGTGGTGAACGCGTTGTCCGCGCTGGTCAGGCAGGCGATCAGTTTCTCGGTGGTGTCGTACCGGCCGGTGTCCGACTGCACCGGCGCGGTCACGAACTCGCCGCCGGTCGGAGCGGGCGCGTTTCCGCCGGCTTGCGACGGGACCGGGATGATCCCGTACTCGAAGCCGGTCTTCTTGGCGTTGGCCAACTGCCACGTGCCGTTCTCGCTGAACGCGAAGTCCCCGGCGGCGAACTCCTGCCAGCTGGTGGTCTGGGTGTTGTTGAGGACCGAGTTCGGGGCGAGCCCGTCCTTCAGCCACCCGGTCCACAGCTCCAGCGCGGCCACGCCCTGCGGCGAGTCGAGCTGGGTCAGGTTCGCGCCGGAACCCCAGAACCAGGGCAGGAACTGGAACGAGCCCTCCTCGGTCCCGATCGCCGAGAAGGTGATGCCCTTCTTCCCGGCCGCCTTCACCTTCTTCAGTGCCGCGGTCAGCGACGCCCAGTCCTTGATCGTCGCCGGGTCGACCTCAGCGGCGTCCAGGATCTTCTTGTTGTAGTAGAGGGCCAGGGTGTTGGCGCCGATCGGGATGCCGTAGGTCTTGCCGCCGAGCTGCCCGGCGGCGAGCAGGTTCGGCGAGACCGCTGCGGTGTCGACCTTGAGTTCGTCGGCGGTGGTGAGCACGCCCGCGTCGGCCAGTGTGGAGACCACCGGGTTGTCGACGATCAGCACGTCGGGCGAGTTGTCCTGCTGAGCGGCGAGCAGTGCCTTGTTCGTCAGGTCGGTAGTGTCGTAGCCGGTCCGCTCGACCGCCACCCCGGCGTCGGTGCCGCACTTGGTCAGCAGTTTCACCCAGTCCGACGAGTCGTCGAACTGCGGGTACGGGTCCCAGATCGCGAATTCGGTGCCGGCGGTGGAGCCGGTCGGAGTTCCGGTGGAGTTCGAGCAGCCGGTCAGCAGGCAGGCCGCGAGGGTGAGCGCCGCGGCGGCACGCAGAGTGGACATATCGCGTTTCCCCTTGCACATGGAGGAGGTTGCGGGAGGGGGGATCTAGCATCGAGGAATCGCTAGGAAATCGATTGCCTAGACGCTAGGTAGCGCCTTGCTCACATGTCAAGGGCAAGTTACGGTCGCATGAAGCGCCTCCTCGGACGCGCTGGGAAACCGGGGAGGAAACACTGAGCACCATGGATCGCGCGGTGACCATCAGTCAGGTGGCCGCGCTCGCGGGGGTCTCCACCGGCACGGCGTCCAAGGCGCTCAACGGGCGCGGCGCGTTACGCCCGGAGACCCGGTTGCGGGTGCAGCAGGCCGCCGAACAGCTCGGATTCGTCGCCAACGCGGCGGCCCGGTCGTTGCAGACCGGCCGCACCTACACGGTCGGCATGATCACCACCGACAGCATCGGCCGGTTCAGCATCCCGCTGCTCATCGGGGCCGAGGACGCGCTCGGCGCCGGGCAGATGTCGATCTTCCTGTGTGACGCGCGGGACGACCCGATCCGCGAGCAGTACTACCTTCGCACCCTGCTCAGCCGCAAGGTCGACGGGATCATAGTGACCGGCCGGCGCACCCAGGCCCGCGCGCCGATCGGGGTGCGGCTGCCGGTGCCGGTGGTCTACGCGTTCATCAGTTCCGCCGACCCGCGGGACTGCTCGGTGGTGCCTGACGAGGCCGACGGTTCCCGGCGCGCGATCCGGCACCTGCTCGCCATCGGCCGGCACCGGATCGCCCTGGTCACCGGCCCCGAGCACCACCATTCGGCGACCGTGCGGGCCCGCGCCGCCGAGGACACCCTGACCACCGAGGGCCTGAGTCCAGCGGCACCCACCCTGTACGGGGAGTGGAGCGAGGCGTGGGGCCGGCAGGCCGCCGGGATCCTGCTCTCCACCGGCGCCGACGTCGACGCGGTGTTCTGCGGCAGCGACCAGATCGCCCGCGGTCTGGCCGAGGCGCTCACCAAGGCCGGCCGGGTGATCCCGCGGGACGTGGCCCTGATCGGCTTCGACAACTGGGACGTCATGGTCGAAGGCTGCCAGCCGCCGCTGACCAGCATCGACATGGACCTGGAAGGCATCGGCCGGACCGCCGCCGAGCGCTTGCTGGCAGCGATCAACGGCACTCCGGCACACGGCCAGCACGCCCGCCCCTGCCGCCTGGTCCCCCGCGCATCAACAGCGGTCTGATCACCGCCCCGCCTCGACACAGGGTTCACCCGCCGCCACCCACCCCACCCGCGCACACCGCCGCACCGCCCGCCAGGCAAACGATTTCCTGATCAAGCATTGACGAGGGTCGCTGGGGTTCGTAACCTACCGGAAATCCCTCGTTGACAGAGCGCTCGGGCGCTCTTCTGTTAACGCTCACATCACGCTTTGGAGCGATGCATGAGAGCTTGGAAGATCTCCCTGGTGGCCGTGGTGCTGGCCGCCGGAACACCCGCCGTTCCCGCCCTCGCGGCCGATCTGCCCACACCCGTCCTCGCCTACGAGTTCGACGGTGACAGCACGAGCAGCGATGTCGTCACCGACAGCTCCGGCAACGGCCTGAACGGAACCCTGGTCAACGGCGCCACCGCCACCCTCGCCGACGGCGCGCTGACATTGCCCGGCGGCGGCCCCACCTCCGACGGCGCCTACGTCACCATCCCCCGGCGAGCCCTGGAAGGCCGCACCGAACTGACCGTCTCCACCCGCGTGAAGTGGGACGGCACCACCGCGCCGTGGCAGTGGATCTACGCGCTGGGCACGGACAACACCCGCTACCTGTTCAGCACCCCCTACAACGGCGACGGCCGACTGCGAACCGCGGTCACCAAGAGCGGCGGCGGGGCGGAATCCCAGGTCACCGGCTATACAGCTCTGCCCGCGAATCAGTGGCGGACGATCACCGTCACGCTCGGCGCGGGGCAGCTGACCACGTACCTGGACGGGGTCGTGGTCGCCGCGACGACGACCACCGTGACGGCCGCCGACATCCTCGGCCCGGCGACCGCGCCGGCGGGTTTCATCGGCCGCTCGTTCTACCAGGACCCGCTCTTCGACGGCGCGATCGACACCTTCCGCGTCTACGGCAGCGCGCTCACCGCCGCACAGGTCGCCGAGGACTCCGGTGTCACCCCGCCGACCGTCACCGGCTTGGCTTCCACCAGCTTCGACGTGCGGACCACGATCGGGGTCGCGCCCGCTCTGCCGCCGACGATCAGAGGCGAATTCACTGATGGGTACGACCGGGACGTGCCCGTGACCTGGGCGCCGATCGACCCCGCGCAGTACGCACAGCGCGGCACGTTCACCGTGACCGGCACCGCGGCGGGCCGTCCGGTGACCGCCACCGTGACCGTGATCCGTGAGGGCGAACTCACCGTCGACCTGGGCGCGAGCACCGGAGCGTTCCACGGCGGCGCGTCCGGAACCCTCTACGGCCTGTACGGCGACGGCCTGCCCACCAGCAACCTGATCGAGGGCATGAACCTGCGCACCGTCTCGACCAAGGCGCAGGACGGACCGCAGCACCCCGGCGCCGACGCCCTCGAAGTGGTGAAGCCGCTGGCCGACGCGACCGGCGGTGACGTCTACGTCTACATGACCGACATCCACCGCGGTTTCCCCTACCAGTGGCCCGGCAGCACGCCGGAGGAGAAGATCACCCTCTTCAAGCAGAAGATCGCCAAACAGGTTGATCAAGTGTTGACACTGGACGTCAAGTATCGCGACCGCATCGTCTTCGTGCCGTTCAACGAACCCGAAGGCAACATGTACGGCACCGGCGAGTGGAGTTACAACAAGGTCAGCTGGCTCAGCGACCCCACTGACTGGTTCCGCGCCTGGGACGAGGTCCACGCGATCATCAAGGGCAAGATCCCCACGGCGCGGATCGCCGGACCCAACACCAGCATCCTGTACGAGCAGGTCAAAGGCTTCCTGCAGCACACGGTCGCGGCCGGCACCGTGCCCGACGTGATCACCTGGCACGAGCTGAGCCACCCGGAGGCCGTCCGCGACAGTGTTGCGAAGTACCGCACCTGGGAGTCCGAGATCATCGGGCGGGAACTACCGATCAACATCAATGAGTACGCCTTCAACTACCACACGTCGGTACCCGGCCAGATGATCCAGTGGATCTCCGCGATCGAGGAGTCCAAGGTCGACGCGGACATCGCGTACTGGAACATCGACGGCAACCTGTCCGACTCGGCGGTCCAGGCCAACCGGGGCAACGGGCAGTGGTGGCTGTTCAACGCCTACGGGCAGATGACCGGGGAGACCGTCCGGGTCTCGCCGCCGAACCCGGGACAGAACTACTCGCTGCAGGGTGTCGCCACTCTGGACAAGAACAAGAAGCAGGCGCGGGCCATCTTCGGTGGTGCGGCCAGTGCCGGGTACATCCGGTTCGCGAACGTGCCCCGCTACCTCGGCGGCCGGGTGCACGCGTGGATCCGGGAGATCCCGTGGACCGGGCAGGTCGGTGACTCGGCGCAGCCGCGGATGATCGCCGAGAAGAACGTCAGCGTCGTGAACGGCGAGGTGGCGTTCGAGTTCGGCCAGCTGGACGAGGCTTCGGCGTACGAAATCGTGCTCGGACCGGCGGTCTCCTCCTCCGCCGGGCAGAGCCCGTCACTGTGGCAGGACTCCTTCGAGGCCGAGGACGCCGCATATACCGGTGGCGGCTACAGCAGGAACGGGCCGGAGGGCTCGCCGCAGGACGTGTCGAAGTTCTACACCTCGGGCCGCTACAACGTCGGCGGGCTGCGCACCGGCAGCGACGGTGTCCTCGACTTCACCGTCGACGTGCCGCAGGACGGTGTGTACGACTTGAGTGTCTTCGCCAATTCACTCAACACGTTCGACCTGGTGCGCGAGCAGGGGCCGACAAACGTGTTCCTGCGTGTCGACGGGGCCGCTGAACAGGAGATCTTCCTGCCGCTCGGTTACAAATGGGCGGTCTGGGATCACACCGACACCACGGTCGCGCTGACCGCGGGCCGGCACACGATCTCGCTGGCCGCGAAGAGCCTGAACCCGGCGAAGGCCACCAAGGGCGACGCGATCGTCGACCGGATCACCCTGGCCCTGCCGAACCCGGCCGCCGCCACCGACGTCTACGAAGCCGAACTGTCCACGTTGACCAGGGCGAAGGCGGTTCCCGGCGGTGCCGAACTGGGCCGCAAGGGCAGCGCCACCTTCTGGGTCTACGCGAAGACCGACGCCGCCGCCGTCATCAAGGCCATCGGCACAGACGTGACACTCACGGTCAACGGCATCAAGGTGAACGGCCGGCGCGTCAACAGCAAGCCCGGCGGCGTAACCGCGGCAACCTCAACGTCCGGCGGCATCACCGCGGCGGCCTCGCTGTCCGGGGGCGTCAACAAGATCGTCGTGTCCGGCATGTCCGGCCGGGCCCGGATCGATCGGCTCACCGTGCGGCAGGACGCTGCGGCGTTGCCGTCGGTCACCTACGAGGCCGAGGACGCCCGGCGCGGCGGCACCGCCACGGTCACGGCGAAACCCCTGGCCAGTGGCGGATCAGCGGTCACCGGTGTAGGCGGCGAACCTGGCAACACCAACACGCTGACCTTCGACGTCCCGGCGGCGAAGGCCGGAACTCACGCGCTGCGGATCCGCTACTCCAACCCGGAACAGGCGGTCGCCACCCACTACAACCCCGACCCGCTCGCCCGGCACGCCGACATCTCCGTCAACGGCGGCGCCGCCAAGCGGGTGCTGTTCCCGCACAGTTTCCACGACGACAACTTCTGGGAACTGACCGTGCCGGTCATCCTCAAACGGGGCCAGAACACGATCACGTTCCGCTCGGAGGAACTACCGAACTTCGACGGCACCACCTACGCCTCCGCCGACTGGCCGGACGTACTGCTCCGCTCGAAGTACGCCCCCCTGATCGACAAGGTGACTGTCGCACCGTTCAGTCGCTGACCGCTCGTGCACCGGCCCCGGCCGCCAACCGGGGCCGGTGCACGCTGGATTTGCCGTGCCGGGCTGGGATCAGGATTCGCCGTACGGCATCCGGGTCAGGAATCGCTCTGCGGCAACCCGGGTCGAATTCGCCGTGTGGCACCCGGATCAGGATTCGCCGGGCGGGACCGGGGTATGCGGAAGTCACCACGAGACATGGAGGTCCTGATGGAACGCGACGTCAACCGGAGCACCCGCAGCGGCAAGTTCGTCAAGGAGAGCACCGCCGAACGCGACCCCCAGCACACCACCACCGAGCACGTCGACGGAAGCGCCGGAGACCGCGAGGTGCATCGCAGCGCCGGTACCGGCCGGTTCGTGACCGAGACCACCTCGGAACTGCACGAGTCCACCACCGCGACTCAGAAACTCTGACGAACCGCGATCACAGGTTCTTGGCCAGGTTGCGGCCGGTCTCGAGAAAGCCGAGCTGCTCGTAGAGTGCCCGAGCGCCGGTGTTGTGCGCGAAGACGTGCAGACCGATCCTGGTCAGCGCGTTGTCCCGACACCAGCGCTCGGCGGCCAGCATGATCGCCCGGCCGTAACCGCTGCGGCGCACGTCCGGCTCGACCGCGATGTTGTAGATGAACGCGGCGTTGTCGGTGACCTTGACCCAGAGAAATCCGACCCGCCGATCCCCGCCCCGGTGGTCATCTCGATCCTGACGGTCACCCTCTTGGCCGTCACCGTCCCGGCCATCTCCGTCCTGGCGGTCACTCTCTTGGCGGTCACCGTCTTGGCGGTCACTGTCGTAGGCGTACCAGAAATGGTGGCCCGGGGTGGCGGACTCGTCCGGAAGTAGTTGGGCGTAGGCCTCGGCGGACTGACGGGCCGCGTCCTCAGCCGAGCGGCCCGACGCGGCGATGCTCTCCGCGTACTGGACTTCCACCGCCTCCCGCCACGGCTTGTACTCGTCCTCGGTCATCGGCTCCAGCCGCACGTCCACCATGGCCACAAACCTACCGAGCCGAGACCACCGCCGATTCGCCCGGCTCAGGCGGCGCCACTGAACTGCTCATCCCCGCAGGTAAAGGCCGACCGGATATCCGCTGGCGCGGGCGACCGGCATATCCCGCAAGTCCGGGCCGACCGGTATATCCCGCGGGTGTGGGCCGACCGGATTCGAACCGGTGTCCTCGACCCTTGCAAGGTCGCGCGACGACCTCTGCGCTACGGCCCACCCGGGAGGTGAGGGCGACCGGATTCGAACCGGCGTCCTCCGCCTTCGCAGGGCGGCGCGACGACCTCTGCGCTACAGCCCTCACCCGCCACGATCCTACGGGTGAGCAGTCACGGCTGTCAGTGGGCCAGGAGCACCGGGATCAGGGCCAGGATCGCGGGGACGGTCTGGACGTAGAGGATGCGGCGGCTGGCGGTCAGGGCTCCGACGACACCGGCCACGGCCACGCAGATCAGGAAGAAGACGATCGGGCCGAAGCCGCCGCCCAGCAGGCCCCAGATCAGGCCGGCGGCGAGGAAACCGTTGTACAGACCCTGGTTCAGGCCCAGCACCTTGGTCTGCTCGGCGAACTCCGGGGTCAGGTTGAACGCCTTGCGGCCCTGCGGCTTGGTCCACAGGAACATCTCCAGCACGGCGATGTACACGTGGATCAGCGCCACGACCGCAGCCAGGACGTTCCCGATGATCAGCATGAGGGGGAGCGTACAGCGCCGGTGACCACGGCTTTCGCCGGAGGCGAGTGCACGGACGAAGGCGGGGGAACGAGGCCGAGACCGCGCACGGGACGGCCGCGGGACAGTGGCGAGAGCGGACGGCCAGGCTGAGGCTGGTGGAAGCAGGGTGGAGGGCGCTGTGGAAGCGGCGCCGCCGTCGGTGACCACCGCTCGCCGGCCGCAGCCGGCGCTTCGGCCTGGCGCCGGGACCGCGTCGCCTCGTCGGAGCGGGCCGGGGCGCTGCGGTTGTGGGGGTGCCGGACCCCGTACAAGATCAGAGTCCGTAGGTTTTTCCGATTATGTCGCGTTGGATCTCGCTGGTGCCGCCGTAGATGGTGGAGACCAGGGTGGCGCGGACGTGGCGTTCCATGTCGTATTCGGTGGCGTAGCCGTAGCCGCCCATCATCTGCATGCCGGCGAGGGCCACCTGGCGGGCGACCTCGGTGACCTTCAGTTTGACCATGGAGCTCTCGCGGGGCAGGACCCTGCCGGGGTCGCGGTCGGTGAGGGTGGCGACGCGGTGGACCAGCAGGCGGCAGCATTCGATCTCGGTGGCCAGGTCGGCGATGCGGTGGCGTAGTGCTTGGAAGCTGCCGACCGGGCGGCCGAACTGTCTACGTTGCTTGATGAAGTCGAGGGCGTCGTCGAAGGCCCGCTGGGCGGTGCCCAGCATCAGTGCGGCGAGGATTAGGCGCTCAATGTTGAGGCCGGCCATCAACTGTTGCCAGCCCTTGTCAACATTGCCGACCACGGCGTCAGCGGGTAGTCGCACGTCAGTCAAGTAGAGGTCGTTGACCTCTTTGCCGCCCATCGTCTCGATGCCGCTGATCCGCAGGCCGGGAGTGTCGGTGGGGACCAGCAGCATGGTCAGGCCGTGATGGTCGCCAGGGCTGCCGGAAGTGCGGGCGACCAGCAGGATCGCGTCGGCGATGTGGGCGTTGGAGCACCACGTCTTCTGGCCGTCGACGGTCCAGCCGTCGCCGGTGCGAACCGCGCGGCAGGAGAGGTTGGCGACGTCGGAGCCGGCTTCGGGTTCGCTCATCGCGATGGCGTAGACGCGGCCGGCGACGAGTCCGCCGAGGACGGTCTTCTTCTGGTCGCCGGTTCCGGAGCGTTCGACGGCGGCGGCGACGATGGCGCTGGTGGTGAAGCCGCCGACGGGGGCCTGTCCGTAGGCGACGTGTTCCAGGAACAGGCAGGTGTCGACCATGCCGGCTCCGGCGCCGCCGTATTCGTCGGGGACGGTGACGCCGAGCCAGCCGACGTCGGCCATCTTGCGGTAGAGGCCGGGGTGGTGTGGCCCGTCGCCGCGCTGTTCGCGGGAGCCGGCCGCGCGGCGGCAGAAGTCGTCGATCGCCTCGGTGAAGGCCCTCTGTTCGGGAGTTAGATCGATACTCATGTCGTCACCTTTCGGCAATCATCGCAGGTGATGCACTACGTTGACAGCGAACGTAACATATCAAATATCAAATCTAGAGCCACCTTGGAGCTCTCATGAGCACAGCCGCCGATGTCGTTGGAGCAGCCGTCGACCGAGCCCGGACGGCCGCCGTCCAGTGGGGCGGGCTGGGGTTCCGGGAGCGCCGGATCCATCTGCTGGCCTGGAAGCGGCACATCGCCCAGCGCGTCGATGAGCTCGCCGAGCTGATCGCCGCGGAGACCGGCAAGTCCCGCGACGACGCGGCCCTGGAGGTGATGCTCGCCGTCGAGCACCTCGACTGGGCGGCCCGCAACGCCGGCAAGGTGCTGGGGCGGCGCAGGGTTCCGTCCGGGATCCTGGGCGCCAACCACGCCGCCACCGTGGAATACCTCCCGCTCGGTGTGGTCGGGGTGATCGGGCCGTGGAACTATCCGGTCTACACGCCGCTCGGGTCGGTGTCCTACGCCCTCGCCGCGGGCAACGCGGTCGTCTTCAAGCCCAGTGAGCACACCCCGTCGACGGGTGCTTGGCTGGCCGCGGCCTGGGCCGAGGCGGTGCCGGATGTGCCGGCGCTGCAGACGGTTCCGGGTGACGGGGGTGTGGGGGCGGCGCTCGCCTGGTCGGGAGTGGACAAGATCGCGTTCACCGGGTCGGCGGCCACCGCCCGGAAGGTGATGGCCACCTGTGCCCAGACGCTGACTCCACTGGTCGTCGAGGGTGGCGGCAAGGACGCGATGATCGTGGCGGCCGACGCGGATCTGGACGCGGCGGCGCGGGCGGCGGCGTTCGGCGGTTTCGGGAACGCCGGTCAGACTTGTGCGGGAGTCGAGCGCATATATGTAGAGAGATCAGTCTTCGAGGCGTTCGTCGGCAAGGTCAGTGCGCTGGCCGTCGGAAAGTTCCGGATGACGACTCCGGAGCAACCCGCGATCGTGCGGGCGCACGTGGAGGACGCGATCGCTCGCGGCGGGCGGGCCGTGGTCGGCGGCCCCGGTTCGGTTGAATCCAGAGATGTCGCCCCAGTGGTTCTCACTGATGTCCCGGAGGACAGCATCGCCGTCACCGAGGAGACCTTCGGGCCGACGCTGGTGATCAACCCGGTGGACAGTGTTGACGAGGCGATAGATCTGGCAAACCGGTCCAAGTACGGATTGGCGGCCTCGATCTTCACCCGGGACTCACCGAGAGCCCTCGACATCGCCCGCAGAATACGAGCCGGAGCAGCGTCGATCAACGCGGTACTGGGGTTCGCCGGAATCCCGTCCCTGCCGTTCGGCGGAGTGGGCGACTCCGGGTTCGGCCGGATCCACGGCGCCGACGGCCTGCGGGAGTTCTCCCGGGCCCAGTCGGTGACCCGCCAGCGGTTCAGCCCGCCGTTGGACCTGATGCGCCTGGACCGGGACCCGCACACGATGGCTCGCGCGCTGAAGCTCTTCCGGTTACGGCACGGGCGTCAGTAGTCCCGGATGCCCAGGCCGTCGAGGTGTTTGACCAGGCGCTCCGCCCCGTCGGTGAAGTGCCTGGTCATCGCCGCCTTCGCCGCGTCCGCGTCGGCCGCCGCGAAGGCCGCGAGCAGTGCCTCGTGGTCGGCGCGCATACCCTCGCGCCAGCCGGGATCGGCCGAGTAGACGCGGGCCGGGGTGTACCGGGTGGCGGTGTGCAGGAACCAGCTGAGCTTGCGGGAGCGGGCCAGCCGGTTCACGGCGCGGTGGAACTCGTACTCGCACGTCTCCACATCGGCCGCCCGCCGGGCTCGCGCCACCTTGCTGTGGGCGACCTTCAGCTCGGCGAGCTGGGCCTCGGTGATCACGGCAGCGACCCGGGCGGCCAGCTCACCGGCGATGTCGCCCTGCAACTGGAAGACGTCGAGGATGTCCTGCCGGGACAGCGGCGCGACCACGTATCCCTTGCGCGGTTCGAGTTCGACCATGTCCTCGCCGCGCAGGGTGAGCAGCGCC
The DNA here is from genome assembly GCF_900104725.1 of Actinoplanes derwentensis. NCBI lineage: Bacteria > Bacillati > Actinomycetota > Actinomycetes > Micromonosporales > Micromonosporaceae > Actinoplanes > Actinoplanes derwentensis. The sequence continues at coordinate 9,974,084 of NZ_LT629758.1, read as the reverse complement.
TCCCGGACCGGGGTGATGCTGACACCGAGGCCGGCGGCGACCTCTTCGAGGCGGATCCGGGCGCCGGGACGCAGCTCGCCGGACATGATCCGGGCCCGCAGAGCGCCGGCTACCTCCTCGGAGAGCATGTCCCCCACCTCTCGCTTTATCGGCCGTCACCGTATCAAATATCAAAAAGAGGAGGCGTGACCGATGCTCTTGGCAACGACGCTGATGTATTCGGGTGATCCGCGGGCGACCGCGGACGAGGTAGCCGGCTGGGAACGGGCCGGGCTCGACGTGCTCTGGGTGGCGGAGGCCTACGGCTTCGACGCGCCGACGATCATGGGGTACCTGGCCGCGAAGACCGAGACGGTGCGGATCGGATCGGCGATCCTGCCGATCTACTCGCGCACCCCGGCGCTGATCGCGCAGACCGCGGCGGGGCTGGACGCGATGTCCGGTGGCCGGGCGATCCTCGGGCTCGGCGCGTCCGGGCCGCAGGTGATCGAGGGGTGGCACGGGGTCGCCTACGACAAGCCGATCGCCCGGACGCGGGAGATCATCGACATCTGCCGCCGGATCTGGCGACGGGAGATCATCACGCAGGACGGCCTCTACCGGCTGCCGCTGCCCGACGGCCTGGGCAAACCCTTGAAGATCCTGACCCATCCGGTACGGGACCGGATCCCGGTCTACGTGGCGGCCCTCGGTAACGCCAACGTGCGGATGACCGCGGAGGTCGCCGACGGGTGGCTGCCCTTCCTCTACGTGCCGGAACGCGCCGCCGGCGTCTGGGGCAAGGCGCTCGCCGAGGGTTATCAGAAACGGACACTCCCGCCGCTGGAGATCGTCGCGGGTGGGCCGCTCGCCATCGGGAACGACGTGACGCACCTGCGTGACCTGGCCCGGCCGATGATCGCGCTGTACGTGGGCGGGATGGGCGCCAAGGGCCGCAACTTCTACCACGACGTGATCAGCCGGTACGGGTTCGAAGCCGAGGCCGACCGCATCCAGGAGTTGTACCTGGCCGGGCACAAGAAGGAGGCCGCCGCCGCGGTCCCCGCCGAGCTGCTCGAACTGGGCAGCCTGATCGGGCCGGAGTCGTACGTGCGGGACCGGATCGCGGCGTTCCGGGAGTCCGGGGTGACCGTGCTGAACGTGACGCCGATCGGCCCCGATCCACAACGCCTGCTGTCGACGGTGAAGGAGATGATCAGCTGAGATGGGCCGCTTCGACCTGCGGGACCGGATCGCGGCGCTCGATCCGGAACGCGATCACCTGGAGATCTATCAGCTGTCGTCGGGGCGGGAGTTCCCGTGGGACTACACCCGGGCGCTGGAGTTCGCACTGTTCCGGACCTACTGCGTGCCGAGCATCTCGAAGCTGCTCGCGGCCACCGGGGAATTCCGGGAGAGGCCACAGCGGCGGTACGACGACACCGCGCTGCTGATGGCGGAGATGGCGGCGCACGGCTACGACTCGGGGCGTGGACGGGAGGCGCTCAAGGTCGTCAACCGTGCACATGGACGGTATGCGATCAGCAATGACGACATGCTGTACGTGTTGAGCACGTTCATCTACGACCCCATTGACTGGATCAGTCAATATGGATGGCGGCCACTGCATCCCCATGAGTTGACGGCTGCATTCCACTACTACCGAGCCGTCGGGCACCGGATGGGGATCAAGGACATTCCGGATTCGTACCATCAATTCCTCGCCTTCAAGGACGCGTACGAGATCCGGCATTTCGTTTTTTCGTCGACAAACCGTGAGGTCGGGACCTACACCGTCGACCTGTTCGCCGGATGGTTTCCGTCCTTCCTGCGGCCCGCCGTGCGCCTGGGTGTGCGCGGCATGCTCGACGACCGGATGTTGACGGCTTTCGGTTTCGACCCGGCACCACGCTGGGTCGGCACCCTCGCCACCGCCGGGCTCAAGGCACGCGCCCGGGCGCTGCGATTCTTCCCACCACGCCGCGAATCGGTCCTGGCCCGACCGAAACGGAACCACACCTACCCCGGCTATCCGGCTGGCTATCAGCCCTCCGACCTGGGCGCTCCCCCGCCGCCCGCGGATCTGCCGGCCGAGCACCTGCGGTCATCACGTCAGGGTCAGGGGAATATTGACATGCCTTGATGCATTGCCGAACGTCGATGCCTGGGGGTTTGCTGTGAGCACCTTTCCCCAGATGCCGGAGGTCGTTCATGAGACGACGTTCCCTTGCGGTACTGACCGCGGTGGCGCTCTGCGCGACCGCGGCGGTGTCCGCGTCCTCCCCCGCCGGAGCCGGGGCCGCCCCCGACCCGGCCGCCGAGTACGAGGTCCTCGACGTCCGCACGGTCGCGCAGCGCAACACCATCCAGCGCGCCGGAGCGGCGATCGACAACATCGAGCACTCGGTCGCCCACATCACCGCCACCGGTGCCGAGGTGAGCAAGCTGCGGCAGCTCGGCTTCACCGTGGAGTCGGTGCTGACCACGACGGCCTTCCCGACCGCCGACGCCGCGTACCACGACTACCCGGAGACGATCGCCGAGATCAACGCCGTGGTGGCGGCCTACCCGGCGATCGCGAGCAAGCGGGTGCTGGGCAAGTCGTACGAGGGCCGGGACATCGTGGCCGTCAAGATCTCGGACAACGTCGCCACCGACGAGAGCGAGCCCGAGGTCCTGTACGACGCCAACCACCACGCCCGTGAGCACCTGACCGCGGAGCAGGCGCTCTACCTGCTCGGCCAGTTCACCAAGACGTACGCCACGGACACCCGGGTCAAGAACATCGTCGACACCCGGGAGATCTGGATCATCCCGATGGTGAACCCGGACGGTGTCGAGTACGACATCGCCACCGGCAGCTACCGGTCGTGGCGCAAGAACCGGCAGCCCAACAGCGGCTCCAGCTACGTCGGCACCGACCTGAACCGCAACTACGGCTACAACTGGGGCTGCTGCGGCGGCTCGTCCGGCACCACCTCGTCGGCCACCTACCGGGGCACCGCGGCGTTCTCGTCACCGGAGACCAAGGTGATCCGGGACTTCGTGAACAGCCGGGTGGTCGGTGGTGTGCAGCAGATCAAGGCCGCGATCGACTTCCACTCGTACTCGAAGCTGGTGCTGTGGCCGTACGGGCACACCACCGCGAACACCGCGACCGGCATGAACGCCGACCAGTACAACACGTTCGCCACGCTCGGCCAGCAGTTCGCGGCCACCAACGGGTACACGCCCCAGCAGTCCAGCGACCTCTACATCACCGACGGTGACTCGCTCGACTGGCTGTGGGGCGTGCACAAGATCTTCGCCTTCACCTTCGAGTTGTACCCGGGCACCGCGTCGGGTGGCGGGTTCTACCCGCCGGCCAGCGTGATCCCGGCCGAGACGGCCCGCAACCGGACGGCGGCACTGCTGCTGGCCGAGGCTGCGGACTGCCCGTACAAGGTGATCGGCAAACAGGCCACTTACTGCTGATCCAGCGGTTTCTGCTCCAGGTACTCCGCCTTCCACGTGGCGAACCGCTCGCCCCACTCGGCCTGCGCGGCGTCGATGATTTCCTCGGGATCATCGACGGCCGCCAGGCCGAAGTGCGTGCCCAGCCAGGCGACGAACTCCTCGTGCGAGTCGGAGTGCTCCTCGTCCTCGAGGCGGTAGAAGAACACCTGGCCGTGGTCCACGCACGGCTCGGTGTCGAAGGTGAGCAGGCGCAGCAGGCCCCGCAGGTCACCGGCGACCACGTGCTCGCCGCCCTCGTCGCCGAAGACCACCACGGGCAGTGTCGCCAGGTCCTCGCGGTCGTCGGCCCGCCAGAACGCGTAGAACGAGCCGCCGCCGGTCGCGGTGGCGAACGGGATCAGCCGGGACAGGAATTCCGGGTCCTCGGACCAGCCGGAACTCAGGCCGGAGGTGTCGTTGAAGTCGTCGAGGCCGAAGCACTCGGAGTAGCCGCCGTAGCCGGCGCGGTCTTGGAACTCCTGGAGAAGTCGCAGTTCAGGGATGGTCACCCACCCACGATATAAGCCACCCGGGATGTTTATATCTATGAACATCAATGCAATGCTCGGTGCACCCCCAGACATGAGGAGAACCGAGATGCGCAGATGGCGAACCCTTCTGGCCGTTCTGGCCGCAACGGTCACGGCCGCCACGATGTCCCCGGCACCCGCGTCCGCCGACCCCGTCACCCCGACCGTCGTCGGCGGCACCACCGCCACCCTCGGTGAGTTCCCGTTCATGGTTCGCCTGTCGATGGGCTGCGGCGGCGCCCTCTACAGCCCGACGCTGGTCCTGACCGCCGGCCACTGCGTCAGCGGCACCGGCACCAACACCTCGATCACCGCCACCTTCGGCGTCATCGACCTGCAGTCGACCAGCCGGGTCACCCGCAAGTCGAACTACGTCTACCGGGCGCCCGGCTACAACAGCACCGGCGACGACTGGGCGCTGATCCGCCTGGCCAGCGCGGTCAGCGGCACCAACATCGGCACCCTGCCGATCACCACGTCGACCACGTACGACACCGGCAACTTCACCATCGCCGGCTGGGGCGCCGCCAGCGAGGGTGGCGCGCAGCAGCGTTACCTGCGCAAGGCCACGGTCCCGTTCGTCAGTGACACCACCTGCAACTCCTCCAGCATGTACGCGGGCCAGGTCAACGCCGCCCGCGAGATCTGCGCCGGCTTCACCGCCGGTGGCGTCGACACCTGCCAGGGCGACTCCGGTGGGCCGATGTTCCGCCAGGGCGCGTCCGGCCTGGTCCAGGTCGGCATCGTCAGCTGGGGCGACGGTTGCGCCCGCCCGAACAAGCCGGGCGTCTACACCCAGGTCAGCTACTTCTCCGCAGCCATCAAGGCGGCAGCCACCTCCCTGGGCGGCTGATCCCCCACACCCCTGAAATGATCACCCCGGCAATCCGGGGTGATCATTTCTGCATGTCCCCTGTCGCTGCGCTGGAAGAAGACATCCGCAACCTGCTGGCCACCAACAACATGTGCGTGCTGGCCACCACCGACCCCGGAGGCGCCCCGCACGCCACTCCGGTGCGCTACTTCGCGGACGGTTTCACCCTGATCGTCACGTCCCTGGGCGACTCCCCCAAGATCCGCAACCTGCGCGCCGACCCGCGCATGTCAGCCGGCGTCTTCGCCCCGCTGACCACCCCGGAGAGCAGCCGCGGCGCCCAGCTCTTCGGCACCGCGCAGATCCTGACCCCCGGCGACCCCGGCTTCGACGCCCGCTGGCAGATCGTGACCCGGAGCATCCACGAGACCGAACGAACCCGCTTCCTGTCCGACCCGTCCCGCTGCGTCCTGGCCGTCCTCACCCCGGCCCGCATCGTCTACACCGACCACTGGCGACGCCGCGACGGCCACCCGACCCGCCGAACTCTCACCCTGTGACGAGCCGGGCGCGCACCTCCATCAAGGCGAAACCCAGGAGATTCAGGCCCCGCCAGCGGTACGGGTCGGCAGCGCGCTCGTCGTCGCGGGTCAGGCCGATGCCCCAGATCCGGTCCATCGGGCTCGCCTCGACGAGGATCCGGTCGCCGGTCGCGGTCAGGTAGTCCCGCAGTGCCGGGTCGGCGCTGAACTTCGCCAGGTTGCCGGCGACCACGATCGGCATCCGGTGTTCGTCCCAGATCCGCTGGTCGAAGCCGGCCACCCGCCCGCCCAGCTTCTTCGCCTCGTGCGGGTGCCCGGCGGCCAGGATCTTCCCGGCCATCACCTCGTCGCCGAACAGCTTCGCCTTGCGCCACATCATGTAGTGCTCGGCGGTCGCGAACTCCACCCCGTCGACCCGGAACACCGACGGGAACCACTGACTCAGGCACCCGGCTCCGGGGTCGCCGTCCTTCCCGGCCTGGTGGCCCCAGAAGTACAGGTACTTGACCCGCTCCCCGGCCTCCAGCACAGCCGTCAACCCGGCGACATCCCGAACATCCTCACTCATGGCCCCGAGTCTGCCCGCCCGGACCTGATCCCGCCCGTCATTTAACCGTCCGGGCGACTACAACCGACTACTATGTAGTCATGGCTGCTCCACGCTCGGTCCGCTTCGACGAAGACGTGCTCTCCCGGCTCGATCGCTACGTCCGCGAGCATCCGGGGTCCTCGTCGTCGTCGGTCGCCAACATGTTCATCGACGAGGCGCTGCGCTCCCACGAACACCCGGGCGTCATCTTCCGGCCGGGTCCCACCGGACGACGGGCGGCCCTGTCCGGCGGGCCCGACGTGTGGGAGGTGATCGGGGCGCTGAAGGACATCCGCGACGAAAATCCCGAGGCCGACCCGGCATCACTCCTCGCCGAACTCGCCGAGGTCACCGGATTGACGGCGACGATCGCCGGGATCGCGGTGCGCTATTACGCGGCCTACCCGGGCGAGATCGACGAACGGATCGTCCTCAACCGGGAGACCGCGGACCGGGAGGAGCGACTATGGGAGGCCCAGCAGGCGATTCTCCGGAAGCCGCATTCATGACGACCCTGATCCTCGACGAGATGTATCCGCCCTCTCTCGCGCAGCAACTGCGGGCCGCGGGGCATGACGCCGTCGCGGTGCTCGACGTCGAGGTCGGGCTCGCGTCCAAGACCGACGAGGACGTCCTCACCTGGGCCGCCCGCAACGACCGCTGCATCGTCACCGAGAACATCAGCGACTTCGCGCGCCTGGCGCAGCAGGGCTTCAGCCACGCCGGCATCGTCTTCGTGTCGAGCCGCCGTTTTCCGCGCACGTCATCGGGTCTGCACCGGCTCGCCAAAGCCATCGCCGAGTTCCCCGCTCCGGGCCGGGACGAGGTGGCCTGGCTGCACTGAGGCAGTGCAGGTTTTGGGACTCCCGGCTTTGATCTCCATGACGGCGTAGTGCCGGTGGGTTGCGGTGCGGAGGACTGCTGTCTGGCACCGGAAACAGGTCCCCGGCCGGCGCCACCGCGCGCTCGGCGAACCGCCGGTCTGTCTCGTGCTTGCCACGACGCGCCGCCTTAGCCAAGCCGGATCCGCCTGGATACCTCTTGCGCTCACGACTCCTGCCACCAGACCGCCCGGCACGTACGGCAGTTGCGGGCGTTCATGCCATCTGTCCGTGTCGCCGCGCTCCCTGCCAGGTGCGGGACCACTCACCCCCGCCCGCTCCGCTCCGAGCAGCCGGTTGACGGGGCCGGCCCCGTCAACCGGCGAGTTGGTCGAGCCAGTCCCGGAGCAGGCCGGTCTCGCTGGCCCTGAGTGGCGGGACCGGACCGTCGGGCAGGTGGGCCCGCAGGGCCGTAGCCGCGCTCGGCACGTCGGCGGGAGTCGCCGAGGTGCCGAACAGCGCGGCGATCATCGCGTCCCGGACCACGGTCACGACCGGATCGTCGGCCGAGCCACCTGTGCGGATCAGATGGAGCGCGGTGCCGACCGCGGCCGCCTCCATCGCGTCCGCGGCCTGCTGGACCGGCAGGACCAGCCGGTGCGACGCGGCCAGCCGTTGCATCTCGGTCTCCAGTTCCTGCCGGGCCGCACCCGCGGCCGGACTGGTCCGGCGGACCTGTGGATCGTCGTACATGAGGTTGTAGATGGCCGGGTTCTGCACGGCGAACGAGATGTGCATCGTCCAGCCGTCCCGCAGAGCGGTCATCAGGTCGCCGGTGGCCAGTCGCTGCTGCTTCTCCTGCAGGTAGCGGCGGAACCCGTCCTCGACCACCGCGTCCAGCAGACCGTTCTTGTCGCCGAAGTAGTGGTAGATCGTGGGCGATTTGACCCCGACGATCTCGCACACCGCGCGGATCGACACGTCGCCGCCGGGTGACTCGGTGAGCAGGCGCCCGGCCGCTTCCAGGATCTGCCGACGCGTCTCGGGGTCCGGCCGGATGTCTGCTCGTGGGCTCACAGGACGGTGACCCTACTTCATGTGCGTGCGGAACCACTCCAGCATCGGCTCCGGCCGGCGCTGGAACTCCAGGTAACCGTCCCACCGGGCGGTGGTTCCCTCGATCCACATCAGCTTCTTGTCCACCTGCGGGATGGCGTCGTACATCGCCTGCACGTCGGACGGCTCGGTCATCACGTCGTCGCGTACCTGGTAGAGAAAGGTCGGGACGGTCACGGCAGCCGCCGCGGGGACCGGCGTCAGCTGGGCGAACGGCAGTGCGCCTTTCAGCCGTACCTGCTGCTCGAGGTCGCCCAGACGATCCGGGATCCCGATGAGGTCCAGCAGGCGCCGCATGGTCACCTCCGCCGAGAGCGGCTGGGGCGCGACCAGGCAGCGCACGTCCTCGAACTCCTCCGGCCACGCCTCCATCGCCCAGAACGTGGCGTTGGCGCCGTTGCACCGGCTGAAGAGACCCACGGTCAGGTCGCGCAGGCGCTCGTCCGTCCGGGCGAACCGTAGGGAGCCGACCACGTCCCGTGCCTCGAACCGCCGGCCGGCGATGCCGCCGTTCGCCTCCGGGCTGAGGCCGAAGTTGCGCATGTCGTAGGTGAGGACGTGATAGCCCGCCTCGTGCAGGATGCGGTAGTCCTCCATGTAGTCGACCTCGAAGGTGTTGCCCCCGGCCGCCCCGAAGGTTCGCCAGGGCTCCAGGTGACTGGGGTAGCCGTACCGGTTGAACTGCAGCGGGTGATTGACGATGACCAGTTCGGTCGAGCCCGGGCGGGGGATGTACCAGGCTTCCAGCTGGACCCCGTCGGTGGCAGGGAAGGTCAGGTCCTCGTACTCCAGGCCCAGCTCGCCGGGCGTGCGCAGCACCGGGGCGCGGCCCGGGCGGGCCAGCACACCCGCCAGCTGATCCAGGATCTCATCGGTTGACGTCATATAACGACGATATAAGCTCGCCAACAACTTGTATAGCGCTGATACATGAGTCACATGTGGGGACGTGGCGCTGCCGGGATGATGGCGGTGCCGTATCGGTCGAGGAGTTGTGGACCTCGGTGACGGCTCGGCGGATGGTGCTGCGGTAGGAGTGGAACAGCACGGAGTCGAGTTGAGCATGGACGCGCAGGCCGGTGCCGGTGGTGGTCGCGGCGATGGACTGCACGATGACTTCGTGGCTGGTCAGCGGCCGGCCGCGCCAGTTCATGGTGATGTGGCAGAACAGTCGGTGCTCGATCTTGTTCCACTTCGGTGCGCGTGGGGGTAGTCGTTGCGGCCGGTAGTCGTCCACCAGCGGTGGATCGATTCGACGGCGAACCCGGCGGTGTCGTGGCTGGTGCCGACGTCGACCCAGCCGGTGTTGGCGGCCAGGTCGGACGATCACCTCGAACTTCGCCGCCGACATCGACCGCGTCTCACCCGTCACCGCTATAACAGATCAACGAACAGCAATCCCGGAAGCTACGGCTTGTTTCTCTGCAACGCCTGAGAGGGACGCCCTCAGCCGGTGAAGCGGGAGCTTCGGGCCATTGTTCGGTAGGCGGACAGGGCCGCGGTGTCGGTGTCGAAGCGGAAGTTGTGGTCGGTGCCCTGTTGGATGTCGGTGTCGAACCAGACGACCGCGCCGACGGCTGGGGTCTTCTCGACCCAGGTGTGCAGCTGCTTGATCCACTTTGCCTTGTTCTTCACGGCGGCCGTCTCGCTGAGGATGATCGGCTTGCGGGATCCGTACCGGGAAGTGATCGGGTTGAACAGCGTGGACGGGGTCTCGTTGTAGAAGTTGTAGCCCGAGATGCCGACCCAGTCGACGTACTCGTCACCGGGGTAGTAGTTCTGCACCTTGTTCCACGACACGTTCGGTGAGGAGTTCCAGTTGGGGCTCCAGACCCAGGCCACGTTGTCGGCGCCCTGCTCGGCGAAGATCCGGTGCAGGCGCTTCCAGGCCTTGACGTAGTTCGCCGGGCTCTGGCCGTTCTGCGCGCCGCCCCATTCGAACCAGTCGCCGTTCATCTCCCAGCCCCAGCGCAGCAGGATGGGGCGTTTCATGTTCTTCAGCTTGCGGGCGACGGAGCGGATGTTGGTGTTTGAACCGCCGTTGAGGATCCCGGCGTAGGGCGCGCCGTGCCACGAAACCATCAGGGTGCTGCTCTTGGCCACGTCGGGTTCGGACGTGGGCACGTAACCGTTCCACGGGTAGAACCGGTGGACGATCCGCTGTTCCCGGTCGAGTTGCCCGCGGCGCAGCGAGAGGCTCTGTTTCAGGTTCTTGCCGCCGAGCGCCAGGTACGACCCGAGCAGCACTTTGCCAGTGGGGGCCTGGACCGGGCCGCCGCGCCCGGACGGACCGGCGCCGGCGGTGGCCGGAGCCGAGGACGGCGCGGCCTTGGAAGCGGACGCGGATGCCGAGGCGGACGCGGACGTGGCGGCGGATGTGGCGGTCGCGGCCGACCCGAGACGGGCGGTCGCCGCCGTCGAGGGGGCCGCAGTGGGCGTTCCCGCCACTGTGGACGGCTGCGTGGCGGCTGAAGTGGCGGTGGCGGTGCCGCAGCCGGCGGCCCCGGTGAGGGCCAGCAGGGTCAGCATCTGACGGCGCTTCAAGTCTTCTTCCACCTCCGCATACGGTGATCACCGGTGGTGAACCGGGCCATCATGCACCACGTTCCGGAGCCACGTCAGTGGCTGACAGTGCAGAAGATGATGCAGGCCACAGCGATACGAGGGCATGTCCGACAAGTTCGGCCGAACAGCCCCGGCGCTCGTCCGTTCGGCCATCCACCTGCGGTTTCAGCAAACCGGCGGTGCCTGCGGCGTAGGTTTTCGAGTTGCCGGGGACGCCAAGCCGGCGCCTCCGGGACAACGGGGGAAGGCAGAGAGATGAAACTTCGCAACAGCTGTGCGCTGGCCGCCGGAGCACTGTTCCTGACGACCGCTGGACTCGCCGTCGTGTCGGCACCGGCCGTCGCCGCACCGGTACCCGCGACGACCGTCGCGGCCGCTTCGGCGCCGCAGTCGAGCCGGGATTTCCAGCGAGGTTACGAGAACGGATACCTGGCGGGCTGGCGTGAGGCCCGCAAGGAATGTTCGCCCTTGGGAACGGAGCTCTACAAGCTCGGCGATTCCGATTACGCCCGCGGGTTCGACAAAGGCTTCCGGCAGGGACACGCGGCAGGGATCAGGAAGTTCTGCAAGTACTACTGAGATCAACGTTGCCGGCCGGGGCACAACACGCCCCGGCCGGCAACGGCGTCAGCGGTAGAGGGCGCCGATCTCCCCCGCGTATCGCTCCTGGATGATCCGGCGCCGCAGTTTCAGCGTCGGGGTCAGTTCGCCGGTCTCCGGGGTCCACCCCCGAGACAGGATCCGGTACGTCTTGACCTGCTCGGGCCGGGACAATCTGCTGTTGGCCGTGGACACCGCCGCGTCGATCTCGGCGCGCAGCACCGGATCGTCGGCCAGGTCGGCGAGTGTGCCGAACGACAGGCCCTTCGCACCGGCCCAGATCGGGGCGGTCTCCTCGTCCAGGACGATCAGGGCGGTGACGTACGGCTGCCGGTCCCCGATCGCCACGGCCTGCGCGATCAGCGGGTGGGCGCGCAGCAGGTTCTCGATCTGGGCGGGTGAGATGTTCTTCCCGCTCGAGTTGATGATCAGCTCTTTCTTGCGGTCGGTGATGGTGAGGTAGCCGTCGCTGTCGAAGACCCCGACGTCTCCGGTGGCCAGCCACCCGTCGGCGTCGGTGACCGGGTCGACACCACCATCGGCTCGCAGGTATCCGGCGCAGACGAGCGGGCCGCGGACCAGGATCTCCCCGTCGTCGGCGAGACGGATCTGCATGCCGCCGTTGGGGCGGCCGACCGTACCCGTACGGAAATGGTCCGGGGTGTTGATCGTTGCCGTGCCGGTCGTCTCGGTCATCCCCCAGACCTCGAGCACGTCGACGCCGATGCTCGCGAGGTAGAGCAGGACCTCGACCGGGATCGGCGCGGCGCCGCTACCGGCCCAGAGCATGTTGTCCAGGCCCAGTCCCGCGCGCAACGGCTTGAGCACCTGCGCGTCCAGGATGGCGTGCTTGGCGGCCAGCTCAGCCGGGATCTCCGAGCCTGCTTGACGAATCTCGTGGACCTGCAGAGCGACCGCCCGGGCCATGTCGACGGCGGCCTTGACCTGCGGTTCGGCAGTGGCAAGCCGACCTTGCACTCCGGCGACCATCTTCTCCCAGATCCGGGGCACCCCGAAGAAGGAGACCGGCCGGATCCGGACCAGACCGGCGAGCAGCTGGGTGGGGTCGGGGCAGATGGTGACGTGCCCGGCCCGGTAGATCGGGTTGTAGACGCCGAGGACACGTTCGGCGATGTGCGCGAGCGGCAGGTAGGCCAGCGACGCGGCGTGCGCCGGGGTCTCGATGGTGTGCTCCATGACCACGGTCTGGTAGACGACGTTGCGGTGGGTGAGCACGACACCTTTCGGGTCGCCGGTGGTGCCGGAGGTGTAGAGCAGCGTGACCGGCTGGTCCGGGCGTACCTCCCGCCAGGTCTTCTCGAAGGCCGCCGGGTCGGCCTGGTGGGCGGCGGCACCCCGGACACTGACGTTTCGCAGCGCGACGATCCGGCCGCTGTCGTCGTCGGCGGCCCGGTCGGCGACCACGACCCGGCGGATCTCCGGGACGTCGGCGAGGATCGGCGCCCAACGGTCCAGCGCGGCCTCGTCCTCCAGCACCACGATCGCGGCACGACTGTGCCGGGCCAGGTAGTGCAGCTGGTCGGTGGAGAGGGTGGCGTAGACGGTGGACGGGACCGCGCCGAGGTGGACGGCGGCGAGGTCGATCAGCCAGTGCTCGGGCCGGCTGGACATCATGATCAGCATGCGGTCGCCGGAGCGCAGGCCGAGGTCGGCGAGACCTCGGGCGAGGACGGCTATCTCGTCACGCAGTTCCCGCCAGGTCAAGGTGCCGGGCGAGCCGAGCAGGCTGAGGGCCGGATGGTCCGGGAAGTCGGTGGCGTTGCGGTGCAGCAGTGCGGGGATCGTCAGGTCGCGGGCTATCGCGGAACAGCGCTGTTCGAGGACGGAATCCATGAGCTGCCTCCTGGAGAGAGCTATGGCGCGACTGTAAACGCGCGCTAACTTCCACGGAAGGCGTCATGCGAATCCGGCTTAACTTTCTAGGCTCGGAGCACGGTCATCATCAAACGATTCAGATGCCGGTCCATACCGGACCGGCGGTCGAAGCGGACCATTCGGCTCAGGTCGGTGACCAGGTTGAGGGCGGCGTGCACCAGGATCCGGGCCTCCGGTACGGGCAGTTCCGGGCGCAACCGGCCGAGCAGCCGCACCCACTCCTCGACGTGCAGCCGCTGCACCTTGCGCAGCTCATGCCGGTCGACCTCGGGCAGATTGTTGTTCTCCGCCAGGTAGACACTCACCAGGGCACTGCGCTCGAACGTCAGCTCCACGTACGACTCGGTCATCCGGCGCAGCGCGTCCGCGTCGTCGGCAGCACCGGTCAGAGCGGTCGCGGTGGACTCGGCGACCCGCTCGGAGGCGCGGTAGAACGCGGCCGCGAGGATGTCGGCCTTGCCGGGAAAGTAACGATAGACGCTGGACGCGGTGATTCCCGCGGCCCGGCCGATGTCCTCCACACCCACCGCGTGGTACCCGTGCCGGTGGAACAGTTTCACCGACTCGGCCAGCAGGATCTCCCGGCGGGCCGTCACACCCAGCACCGGTTCCGGCTCCGGGTGCTCGGTGGTGGGCGCCAGCGGCGTGGCCGGTTCGGCGCGCAGCACCGCGGCGGCCACCCGGCGCAGCACGGCCTCGGCGCGGCCGCGCGCGATCGCGGCCCGGTGGGTGCCGAGACTGCCGAGGACGCTGAGGGCGGCGCGGACCAGGGCGTGGGCGTCACGGCCGGTCAGCTCCGGGCGGGACTGCCGCAGCGGTACGGCCATCCGGGTCGCGAGGGCGGCCAGCTCCACCATGAACTCCTCGCGGTGCTCGGGCTCCAGGTAACGCCACTCCCACTGGTAGAGGCCGACCACCCGGCGATGCTCGACGGACAGCCGGGCCAGCACCCCGAGCAGGGTGCCGAGCCGCTGCTCCGGGTCGCCGTCGAGGGGCGGGCCGGTGGCTGCGCGGACCGCCTCGGCCAGCTCACGGGTGGCGTGGACGAGCATCGCGTACTTGTTGGGGAAGTGCCGGTAGATCGCCGGTCCGCTGATGCCGACGGCGGTGGCGATCTCGTCGAGGCTGACGCCGTGGTAGCCCCGCTCGCAGAACATCTCGGCGGCGGCCAGGGCGAGTTGTGCCCGGCGGTTCTTGGGCCGTCTGCGAACCGCGGGTGGCGCTGGCTCGCCGGCCTCGGCGATGCTCATGCCGCACAGCCTATCGGTGCTCTGTGGTACGTCCGGCCGTCGTCCCCATATCCTTGACACCTAGCGGAAACATCGGCAAAAGTTAGCCGCAATTCGCATTCAGGGGAGCTGTCGATGACGACCGAGGCCTATCTGTACGACGCCGTGCGGACCCCGCGCGGCCGGGGGAAGAAGACCGGATCCCTGCACGGGGTGAAACCCATCTCGCTGGTGGTGGGCCTGATCGACGAGCTGCGGCGGCGTTTCCCGACGGTCGACCCGGCCGACATCGAGGACGTGGTGCTCGGTGTGGTGTCCCCGATCGGCGACCAGGGCTCCGACCTCGCCAAGACGGCGGCGATCGCGGCCGGCCTGCCCTACACGACGGCCGGTGTGCAACTCAACCGGTTCTGCGGCTCCGGCCTGGAAGCGGTGAACATCGCCGCGCAGAAGGTCCGCTCCGGGTGGGAGGACCTGGTCCTCGCCGGTGGTGTCGAGTCGATGTCGCGGGTGCCGATGGGTTCCGACGGCGGCGCCTGGGCGATGGACCCGGAGACCGCGCTGAACACCGACTTCATCCCGCAGGGCATCAGCGCCGACCTGATCGCCACGTTGGACGGTTTCAGCCGGGAGACCGTCGACGCGTTCGCCGTCGGTTCGCAGCAGAAAGCCGCACGGGCCTGGGAGAACGGCTGGTTCGACCGCTCGGTGGTGCCGGTCCGCGACCGCAACGGCCTGCTGATCCTGGACTCCGACGAGCACATCCGCGCGGACAGCACGGTGGCGAGCCTGAGCAAGCTCCCGGCCTCGTTCGCGACGATCGGCGACCAGGGCGGTTTCGACGCGGTGGCGCTGCAGAAGTACCACTGGGTCGAGAAGATCACCCACGTGCACACGGCGGCCAACTCGTCCGGCATCGTGGACGGTGCGGCGCTGGTCCTGATCGGCTCGGCGAAGGCCGGTGAGCGGGCCGGGATCGCCCCGCGCGCCCGGATCGTGTCGGCCGCCCTCAGCGGCGCCGACCCGACGATCATGCTGACCGGCCCGGCGCCGGCCGCCCGCAAGGCCCTGGACAAGGCCGGCCTGACCGTCGACGACCTCGACCTGGTCGAGATCAACGAGGCGTTCGCGGCGGTGGTGCTGCACTTCATCGACGACCTGAAACTGGACCCGGAGAAGGTCAACGTCAACGGCGGGGCGATCGCCATGGGCCACCCGCTGGGCGCCACCGGCGCCATGATCCTCGGCACCCTGGTCGACGAGCTGGAACGGCGCGGTGGGCGGTACGGCCTGGCCACGCTCTGCATCGGCGGCGGCATGGGCATCGCCACCATCGTCGAACGACTCTGAGGGGAAATCCGATGTCCGAGACCATTCGTTACGACCGGGCCGACGACGGCATCGTGGTGCTGACGCTCGACGACCCGAGCCGCGGCGCCAACACCATGAACGACGCTTACGTGCGCAGCATGGAGGAGACGGTCAGCCGTCTCGAGGCCGAGCGCGACGAGATCACCGGTGTGATCATCACGTCGGCGAAGAAGTCCTGGTTCGCCGGCGGCGACCTGGACCAGCTCGGTTCGGTGCCGGCCGACCGGGGCGGCGACGTGTTCGCGATGTCCACCCGGGTCAAAGGACAGCTGCGGCGGCTGGAGACGCTGGGCCGGCCGGTGGTGGCCGCGCTCAACGGGTCGGCTCTGGGTGGCGGCCTGGAGCTGGCGCTCGCCACCCACCGCCGGATCGCGCTCAGCGATCCGCGGCTGGAGATCGGACTGCCCGAGGTGACACTCGGTCTGCTGCCCGCCGGTGGTGGCGTGGTGCGCACCGTGCGGCTGCTGGGCCTGGCCACCGCGCTGACCGAGGTGCTGCTCAAGGGCACCCGGCACAAGCTCGCCAAGGCGGTCCAGCTGGGCCTGATCGACGAGGTGGTGGACACCCCGGAGCAGCTGATCACCGCGGCCCGCGAGTGGATCATCCAGAACCCGGGCGCTGTCCAGCCGTGGGACACCAAGGGTTACCGGATCCCCGGAGGCTCACCGTCCACACCGTCGCTGGCCGCGATGCTGCCGGCCTTCCCGGCGAACCTGCGCAAGCAGCTCAAGAACGCGCCCTACCCGGCCCCCCGCAACATCCTGTCGGCGGCCGTCGAGGGTGCACAGGTCGACGTGGACACCGCGCTGGTCATCGAGACCCGGTACTTCGTCGAGCTGGTCACCGGCCAGGTCGCCAAGAACATGATCAAGGCGTTCTTCTTCGACCTGAACGAGGTGAGTCAGCGGGACATCGGCGAGGTCCCGCCGATCACCAAGGTCGCGGTGCTGGGCGCCGGCATGATGGGCGCGGCCATCGCGTACGTCAGCGCCCGCGCCGGGCTGCCCACGGTGCTGCGCGACGTCACCCTCGAAGGCGCGCAGCGTGGCAAGGCGTACTCGGAGAAACTGGTCGGAAAAGATGTCAGCCGTGGCCGCATCACGCCGGAGAAGGGCGAGGCCCTGCTCGGCCTGATCACCGCGACCGATCAGATCGCCGATCTGGCCGGAGCCGACCTGGTGATCGAGGCCGTCTTCGAGGACCCGGCGCTCAAGCACAAGGTGTTCGCCGAGATCGAGACAGTGGTCGCCCCGCACGCGCTGCTCTGCTCCAACACCTCCACGCTGCCGATCACCGCGCTCGCCGACGGGGTCAGCCGCCAGGCCGACTTCATCGGGCTGCACTTCTTCTCCCCCGTCGACAAGATGCCCCTGGTCGAGGTGATCAAAGGCGAGAAGACCAGCGACTTGACCGTACGGCGGTCCCTGGACGTGGTCCGCCGGCTCCGTAAGACGCCGATCGTGGTCAACGACAGTCGCGGCTTCTTCACCAGCCGGGTCATCGGCACGTTCACCAACGAGGGCATCGCGCTGCTCGCCGAGGGTGTCGCCCCGGCCAGCATCGAGCAGGCCAGCAGCCAGGCCGGATACCCCGCGCCGGTGCTGCAGCTGATGGACGAGCTGACCCTCACCCTGCCCCGCAAGATCCGCGACGAGTACCGGGCGGCCGCCTCCGCCGCCGGCCGGGAACGGGAGACGCACCCGGCCGACGAGGTCATCGACCGGATGATCGACGAGTTCGGGCGCCCCGGCCGGTCCGGTGGGGCGGGCTTCTACGAGTACACCGACGGCAAACGCACCGGGCTCTGGCCGGGACTGTCCGCGTTCGCCAGACCGGACGTGGCGATCCCGTTCGAGGACCTCAAGGAGCGGATGCTCTTCATCGAGGCCATCGAGACCGTGAAATGCCTGGACGAAGGGGTGCTGACCTCGGTCGCCGAGGCGAACATCGGCTCGATCCTGGGCATCGGTTACCCGGGCTGGACCGGGGGTGTGCTCCAGTACATCAACCAGTACGACGGGGGTCTCCCCGGTTTCGCCGCCCGCGCCCGGCAGCTCGCCGACCGGTACGGCGACCGGTTCACCCCGCCGCCGCTGCTGCTCGCCAAGGCCGAAGCCAACGAGACGTTCGTATAAGAACACGGGCCGATGTCTCGTGGGTCACGTGATCCACGAGACATCACCTGCATGAATTCCGATGAACGTCGGCTTCCGGCAGGACACCCGGCCGATGCATGATCGATGATCTCCGGACTACCGTCCACCCCGGAGGTTGATCATGAGCTTCGAACCGGAGTTACCCATCGGCCCGGTGGGTGAACCGTGGACCCCCGCGGTCCAGTCCCTGCTGCGGCATCTAGAGAACACGGGTTTCGACGGCGCGCCACCCGTCGGCGGCGCCGCCGGCCCGGCACTGCCCTGGCCGGAATGGGCCCGCAACGACGACACCCTGTGGCAGGTCGCCCAGTGGCTGCGGGAATACCACCAGGCGGTGGCCGGTTTCGTCCCACCCGCCGACGCGGTCTGGCGCAAAGGCGGCGCCTGGGAACCCGGCCTGATCATCGGCCACAACGACGCGGCACCGTACAACGCCACCCGCGACGGCCGCCGCCTCACCGGCTTCGTCGGCTGGGACTTCGCCGGCCCCGTCACCCGCGAGGCCGACCTGGCGTTCACCGCCTTCGCCTGGGTGCCGCTCAGTTTCGAGGACGGCTGGACCGAACTCGACGACCGCCCCCGGCGCCTGCGGCTCCTACTCGACGCCTACGGCTGGCGCGGCACCGCGGGCAGCATGATCCGCGAGGTCCGCGACCGGATGAGCGCCGCCATCCACGACATCCGCCGCCTGGCCACCGACGGTGACCACGACTGCCGCGAACTGATCCACTCCGGCCTCGACCTCCGTTTGGCCGCCGCCGTCAAGGAGCTGGCCGCGTTCCCCGCATAGACGACGCACCCACTAAGTGTGGATTTCGGCCCCTTCACCAGCATCGCCGGAGCAAACGGCATCGGGAAGTCCAACGTCTTCGACGCCATCGAGTTCCTGTCGTACCCGGCGAGCGATTCCTTGGTGGAGGCGGCCCGGCGGGTGCGAGGTGCTTCCGGCATCAGCGGCGATCCGCGTGACCTCTTCTGGGACGGCTACCGGGAGCACCCCCGGCAGATCCGTCTCGCCGCGGAGATGCTTGTCCCGGCCGAGGTGGAGGACGATCTCGGCGCCCCGACCACCCCCACCACCACGTTCCTTCGGTACGAGGTGACGCTGGGTTATTCCGCAGCCGACGGAGAAGGCGGCATCGGACTGCTCAAGGTCGCCGATGAGACAGGCCGGCGCCGGGAACGGGTTGCGAAACGGTTCAACCAGAACCGGCGGCAGCTCCTCGAACAGCTGGATCGGAACGGGGCGGTCACCAAGCTCGAAAGCTGGCAGCGTCTGGTGAGCGACATCGACGACATCGTCTCCCGATGGGCGGCGGGATGAGCGGGGGGACGGGCCGGGTAGCCGGTGAGGGGGCGCTCTCCGCCCGGCGGTCGCGGGAAAGGCCGGGCGGGCCGCCTGCCTTGCGCGGACCCGGCGGGACCCGTGGGTTCGGCGGGCGGTGTCAGGCGTACCGAGGGAAGGTCTGCGGTGGGGTGGGGTTTGCCATCCGGCGGTAGTACGGGTCGGTGCGTAGCAAGGTGTCGTGGGTGCCGTCGGCTCGGATCCGGCCCTCGTCGACGACCAGGATGCGGTCGGCGGCGCGGACCGTGGAGAAGCGGTGGGCGATGACGACCAGGGCGCAGACCGCGGCTACCTCGTTCAGGGTGGCGGTGAGGGCGTGCTCGCTGTCCGGGTCGAGGTGGGCGGTGGGTTCGTCGAGCAGGATCAGGTCGGGGCGGGCCAGCAGGCAGCGGGCGATCGCGACCCGCTGGCGCTGGCCGCCGGACAGTCTGCGGCCGTGGTCGCCGACGGGGGTGTCCAGGCCGGCGGGGAGGGCTTCGATCATGCGGTGCAGGCCGGTCATCGCCAGGACCCGGCGGATCTCACCATCGGTGACCGGGGCGGCGCCGTAGAGCAGGTTGTCACGCAGGGTTCCGGCGAGCAGGGGGCAGTCCTGTTCGACCAGGCCGATGGCGGTGCGGTGCCTCGCGTAGGAGGTGAACCGGGACTCCCGGCCGTGCAGCAGGATCGCGCCGTGGTCCGGTTCGTAGAAGCGTTCGGCCAGCGCGAAGATCGTCGACTTACCCGCTCCGGACGGCCCGACCAGGGCGGTCTGGCCGCGGGCCGGGATCGTGAAGCCGACGCCGCGCAGTACCGGGCGGGCCGGGTCGTAGCCGAACCAGACGTCACGGAACTCCAGCACCGGGCCGGACCGCCGGGGTGTGCCGGCCACCCGGACCACCGCGACCGGGCGGTCCCGTTCCACCGGCAGGGCCAGCACCTCGCTGATCCGCTGCAACGCGCCGGTGCCCTGTTGCACGGCGCTGACCGCCTGGAAGATCTCGTAGATCGGCGCGGCCAGATAGGTCATCGCGAGCGTGAACGCGACCAGTTCACCGAGGGTGATCGCCCCGGACGACACCCGGCTCGCACCGACCAGCAGCACCGCCAGGAACGCCCCGCTGACCGCCAGGTCGTTGGCCGGGCCGCTGAGGGCGACCATGCCGGCCATCCGCAGGTTCGCCAGGTACGCCCCCCGGGCCGACGAGTCCAGCCGGCCCGCTTCGACCGCTTCGGCCCGGCACGCCCGGACCAGCCGGATGCCGCCGAGGGCCCGTTCCAGATCGGCGAGCAGCACCCCTTCGGCGGTCTGTGCCGCCCGGGACTCGGTACGGACCCGCCGAACCACCGCCAACAATGCGGCGAACGAGCCACCGAACAGCACCACCACCGCGCCGAGCAGCCACCGGTCCAGCCAGGCCAGCACCCCGATCGCCGCGACCAGCCCGATCGCCCCGGCCAGCCCGGTACCGAGGCTCTGCGCGATCAGGGTCTTGACCGCGGCCGTGTCGCCGCAGGCCCGGGCGATCAGGTCACCGATCCGGCCACCGTCCAGTGCGGACAGCCGCACCCGCAGCAGATGCCCGGTGATGTGCCGGCGCAGGTCCCGGGTCATCGTCTCGCCGGTGTGCGCCTGCACCCAGCGGGCCAGCGCGAGAGCGGCGGCCTGCGCGGCGAACAGGGCGATCAGCGTGCCGATCAACGGCCACGGCAGCCGTCCGGCGGCGGCCGAGTCGACCGCCTCACGGGCCAGCAGCGGCTGAGCGAGAGCCAGCAGAGTGCCGAGGAGGCTGAGCGCGGCCGCGGCGACGATCGAGCGACGGTACCCGCGAGTGAGCCGGCGCAGGTCCATCAACCCCCCTCTCACCAGGAGATCCGACCGTAAGCGGGTGCTCGCGGCGGCGGCAATCGACGTCTCCGGGTGCGAGCGCGGCAAGGGGCGGCCGGTCGTCCTTTCGTAGGATCGGGGTCATGCGTCTGCTGGACTCGCTGCATCAGGAAGCCGATCTCGATCGGGCCGTGGTCACCCCCGAAGGCGAGCTGTCCCGCCATGAGCTGCTCGGCCGGGCCGCCGGGGTGGCGTCGGCGATCGCGGGAGCGCCGATCGTCGCGGTGGAGGCGGTCCCCGGACTGTCGACGATCGTGGCGGTCACCGGGGCGCTGCTGGCCGGGGTACCGATCGTGCCGATCCCGCCGGACGCCGGTTCGCTGGAGCGGGCGCACATCCTGCGCGACTCGGGCGCGACCTTGCTGGATGCCTTCAGCAACGGCCATGGCACGGTTCCGCCGGAGCCACCGTCGTCGGCACCGGCGCTCGTCCTCTACACCAGCGGCACCACCGGCGCCCCGAAAGGTGTCGTCATCTCCCGGTCGGCGGTCGCCGCCGGGCTCGACGGTCTCGCCGCGGCCTGGCAGTGGACCGCCGACGACACCCTGGTCCATGGGCTTCCGCTCTACCACGTGCACGGCCTGGTCCTCGGCGTCCTCGGGCCGCTACGGCTCGGTTCGCGGCTGGTCCACACCCACAAGCCGACCCCGGCGGCGTACGCCTCGACGCCCGGCTCGATGTATTTCGGCGTCCCGACCGTGTGGTCCCGGATCGCCGCCGACCCGTCCGCGGCGCGCGCCCTGGCCCCGGCCCGGCTGCTCGTCTCCGGCAGCGCCCCACTACCGGTACCGGTCTTCGACAATCTCACCGCGTTGACCGGCCAGTCCCCGGTCGAGCGCTACGGCATGACCGAAACCCTGATCACGGTCAGCGCCCGAGCCGACGGCGAACGCCGCCCCGGCCACGTCGGCACCCCACTACCCGGCGTGCTCACCCGGCTGGTCGACGACTCCGGCACCCTCCTGGACCCGGACGGCGAAACCATCGGTCACCTGCAGGTCCGCGGCCCGACCCTGCTCGACGGTTACCTGCACGACGGCGGAGTGCGCCCACCGGCCCTGACCGACGGCTGGTTCCCGACCGGCGACGTAGCCGTGATCGGCCCCGACGGCTGGCACCGCATCGTCGGCCGGGCCTCCACCGACCTGATCAAAACAGGCGGGTACCGGGTAGGCGCCGGCGAGGTCGAGGACACGTTGCTGCTGCACCCGGCCGTCCGGGAAGCCGCGGTTGTCGGCCTGCCGCACGCTGACCTGGGCGAACAGATCACCGCGTTCGTGGTAGCCGACCCGGTAGCCCCCGCCGACCTGATCACTTTCGTCGCCGAACGGCTGGCCGCCCACAAGCGCCCACGAGCCGTCCACCTGGTCGACAGCCTGCCCCGCAACGGCATGGGCAAGGTCCAGAAAAGCGCATTGACCCAGATCAAAACCTAGCTCCGGTACGCCTGACACCGCCCGTCGAACCCACGGGTCCCGCCGGGTCCGCGCAAGGCGGGCGGCCCGCCCGGCCCTTCCCGCGACCGCCGGGCGGAGAGCGTCCCGTGGCTGACCGTCCGCCGGGACACTTCGAGAGCGTCCCGGCCCGTCGGCGAACAGGTCGTTCGGGCCGGTGTAGGCTGCCGGAATTCCTGACCCCGATCGACACATTTGCTGGTTAGAGTGCGCGATCGTGCCTCCTCTCTTCGCTGTCAGCGACATCCACGGCCACCGCGACGAGTTCCGTGCCGTCCTGCGGGACACCGGGCTGACCGACGCCGCCGGGGACTGGTCCGGTGCCGATGCCCGGCTGTGGCTGCTCGGTGACTACTTCGACCGGGGGCCGGACGGGCTGGGCGTGATCGACGACATCCGGCGGCTGACCGGGCAGGCCGCGGCGGCCGGTGGTGAGGTCGGTGCACTGCTCGGCAACCACGAGGTGCAGCTTCTCGGCGCGCACCGGTTCGGTGCGGCCCCCATCCCGGGCTGGGAGGCGCGGGCCGACGGCTGGTACGGGGCCTGGCTGCAGTACGGCGGCCGCGACAGCGACCTGCGCGGCCTGACTCCCGAGCACCTCGCGTGGTTGTCCTCGCTGCCGGCGCTGGCCCTGGTCGGTGATCATCTGCTGATGCACTGCGACAGCACCCGCTATCTGGAGTTCGCCGGCGACCTCGACGAGGTGAACACGATCGTGGCCGAGCAGATCACCGGCACCGACTCGGGTGTGTGGCTCTATTTCGTCAGCCGGATGAGTGGCCGCGGCGAACTGTCCGCCCCGGCTGCGGTCGACGCGCTGCTCGGCGCGTACGGCGGATCGGTGATCGTGCACGGGCACAGCACGCTGATGAGTTACTTCGGCTACACCCCGGAGACGATCAAGGAGCCGCACCGGTACGGCGACGGCCGGGTCCTGGCGATCGACGGCGGCGTTTTCGAGGGTGGCCGCCTCCTGGTCGCGGAGCTGAGTACGGTTCGGTGATGACCTGTTCGTGTCCCGAGTGCGGATCGGCCGGGGTTCCGCTGATCTTCGGTCTGCCGGTGCCGGAGGCCCAGGAGGCCGCCCGGCACGGGGAGCTGGCGCTCGGCGGCTGCATGATGCCCGCCGAGCCGCCGAACTGGCAGTGTCCGCACGGTCATCGATGGTGGGACGCCGACGAGACCGGGTGGGATGAGCAGTTGCTGACCGTGCTGGCCGCGCACGGTTACCCGGTGGACTGACTTTCCCGGCCGTCCGGTCCACAGGTTTGGCACAGGTTCGCGATGAACACCGTTGCGTCCATACGGTACCGTTTCGCCGCGCCGGTTCGCAGGCATCATCGTCGATACCGGCATGCCCGAGTAGCCGCGGAACGGGGATTTTGTGAAGAGACGTGTGGGCGTGACGGCCCTGGCCGCCGCCGTTGTCCTGAGTGGCTGTTCGTCGGAGTCCGAGCCGGCGCAGACCCCGGGCCTCGAAGCCAGGGGAACCGTGCTGACCACCGTGAAGCCGGCCCGCAAGGACCTGACGAACCAGATCAGCCTGACCGGGAAGGTGACCATCAACCCGGTGTTCGGCCTGGTCGCCCCGGCGGCCGGCGAGATCCGGTATGTCGACCGCAAGCCGAGCAGCAATCCGGTGGACCGGCGGACCTGGGTGGCCACGGTCTGGAAGGACGGCGCACCGCGCCGGGTGGAGATCCCGATCGGGTCGGTGATGGCCGGCCGTCTGATGGAGGACCGGGCACCGGTCTCCAAGGGGATGCCGGTCGTGTCGGCCAAGCACATCGGTTACGGCATCGTGGCGGACATCGACAGTGCCCAGGCGTACCGGATCTCCGGGTCCGTCGAGTCGATCAAGGCGCAGATCAAGAACGGGCCGGGCCCGTTCGAGTGTGAGCCGGTGGGCACCATCGCGGCGCTGCCGGCCGGGATCCTGCCCGAGCCGGAACCGACCGGCACCACGAAGCCGGAGGCGAATCCGTCCGGAAAGCCGGTGGCACCGGTCGAGGAGCCGGGCGCGGCTTCCGGGGGCGAGGGTTCCGAGCCGACCGGTCTGCGGCTGGTCTGTGTCGCCCCGGCGAAGACCCGGCTGATCAACGGCTCCGACGTGACACTCGACGTGATCACCGGCCGGGCGAAGAACGCCCTGGTCCTGCCGGTCGAGGCTGTCGCCGGGCTGTCCGGCAAGGGCAAGGTCGACCTGGTGATCGGTGACGATCGGCAGCGCAAGACGATCGACGTGGAACTGGGCATCTCCGACGGCAAGGTGGTCCAGATCAAGAAGGGCCTGGTCGGCAACGAGACCATCGCGGTTCCCGGGCCGAACCTGCCGACTCCGGCGCCGGCCGAGGTGACCGGGTGACGGCGCTGATCCAGCTCTCCGGGATCACCAAGATCCTCAAAGGACAGGAGCAGCCGCGTACGATCCTGGACGGTGTGAGCCTCGACGTGCACGCCGGGCAGAGCCTCGCCATCGTCGGCCGCTCCGGCTCCGGCAAGAGCACCCTGCTCAGCATCCTGGGCCTGTTCGACCGCCCGGACCAGGGCAGTTACGTCCTGGACGGCACCGACATCAGCCGGCTGCCCGAACGCCGGGCGGCGAAGCTGCGCAGCTCGCACTACGGTTTCGTGTTCCAGCGGTTCTTCCTGCTCAAGCACCTGACGGCCGCGCAGAACGTGGCGATGGCGCTGGTCAACGGGCAGGGCTGGCTGCCACGGCGGCAGCGCCGGGTCAGAGTGATGCAGGCCCTCGAGGAGGTCGGCATCGCGCATCTGGCGAAGAACCGGCCGGGCCGGATGTCCGGTGGTGAGCAGCAGCGGGTGGCGATCGCCCGGGCCCTGGTCCGGGAGCCGAAGATCCTGCTGGCCGACGAGCCGACCGGCGCCCTGGACACCGAGACCGGCACGCTGGTGATCGACGCGCTGCAGTCGGTGACCGCACGCGGTTGTTCGCTGATCCTGGTCACTCACGACCGGGACCACGCCGCCCGGATGGGCCGCGTCGTGCACCTGGAGGCCGGCGTGCTGACCGAGCAGGTGGCGGTATGACCGGGCGGAGCGAGCGTCATGATCGCGCCTTTTCGCGGGATTTCGGAGGCACAGTTTGATGCGGCTGTCGGGACGGTTCCGGTCGGCCTTGATCATCGGGCTGCAGGGGATCCGGTCCCGTAAGACGCGCACCCTGCTGTCCATGGTCAGTCTCTTCCTCGGCGTGCTGGCCGTGGTGGTGGTGCAGGCCGGTGCGAGCATCGCCGAGCGGGCCGTGCTCGCCGACCTGGAACTCTACGAGGGCCTGGACGGCACCACGGTGATGGAGATGGGCGGCAGCTCGGCCCAGATCGGCCCGGTCGTGGTGGACACCGTCGCCGGCCGGGACGACGCGGTCGCCATGACCGGCATGTCGGCGATCATCGGCGAGCCCGGGGTGCGGCCGGTGAACGAGGGGGCCAGCCCGTTCGACGAGAACTACGGGGGCGGCGGCCCGCCGATGAACTGTGACAACACCGGCTGTTACGAGATCCCGGCGGCAGAGCTGGCGCCGCAGGGGCAGGCGATCGAGGTCCGGTTGACTGCTCTGACGGGTGACGTCCGGAAGTTCCGGCCGTACCGCCCGCAGTCAGGGCAGTGGCTGGACTTCACCACCATGCCGTCGCTGGCGCCGAAACTGGTGCTGAACAAGGAGGCGGCGAAGGGCTTCGAGCGGTACCGGGTTCCGGCCGAGATGCGGATCCCCGGCTCCTCGTCGAACCTGACTCCGCAGATCGTCGGGGTGGTCGACGACGCCGATTCGCAGCCGCGCGCCTACGTGCGGATGGACGAGCTGACCCATTGGGTGCCGGTCAGCAAGCTGGTCGACCCGAACTGGACCGAGGTGCGGGTCATGATGACCACGCCGACGCCGGTGGAGCAGGTGCTGACCTCGAAGCTCAAGGCGATCAATGTCGAGCCGTACACCCATGTGGTCAACTCCCGTGAGGACCAGCAGGATCAGCTGGCCCTGATGCGGATGATCTTCCTGGCGATGGCGGGCCTGGTCCTGCTGATCGGTGTGGCCGGCATCCTGAACGTCGGGCTGGCCACGGTCGGCGAGCGGGTCGAGGAGTTCGCGCTGCGCCGGGCGGTCGGCACGCCACGGGCTCTGCTGGCCGGCATCGTGCTGGCCGAGACCCTGATCACCGGTCTGCTCACCGCGGCGCTGGCGATCGCGGCCAGCGCGGCCGCCCTGAAGGTGGTGGTCAGCGTGGCGGGTAGTTCGCAGCCGTTCCTGCAGGGTGTGGTGTTCCCCTGGGACGCCGGGGTGGCCGGGGTGATCGCCGGTTTGATCGCCGGCGTGCTGGGTGGTCTGATCCCGGCGATCCGTGCGGCCGGCATTCCGATCGCCACGGTCATGCGGGCCTGATATTTCCCGACATTCCCCCGGGTATCACCAGAGCCCGGGGGAATGGCGAGAAATAATCGCGGACAGAAGTCCGACAATTCATTTAGCGGGGTGGATCCCTGCCAATGACGTTGCTATCGTCTCCCCCGTTCCGAGAATTGATCATGATCATTATCGGCGAACGGGGTCGGCTTTGCTACGAAGACGTTCATTCGTGACATCGGTCGCGGCGGGTCTGGGTCTCGCCCTGGCCGGCTGCGGCCGCGACGAGACCGGCCGCATCGATCTGCACAACCCGCCCAGCGGCCCGATCGTCCTCGGTTTCTCCCAGGTCGGCGCGGAGAGCGGCTGGCGGCTGGCGAACACCGCCTCGATCAAGAAGGCTGCCGAGCGCAACCGGGTCGACCTGCTCTTCAAGGACGCCGACGGCGACCAGAAACGGCAGCTGGCGGACATCCGCTCGTTCATCGACGCCCGGGTCACCGCGATCGCCTTCTCCCCCGTGGTGGAGAAGGGCTACGACGACGTGCTGCGCCAGGCCCGGGATGCGAAGATCCCGGTGATCCTCACCGACCGGCTGATCGAGACCGCGGATCCGTCGCTCTACATCAGCTCGATCGGCGCCGAGTTCACCTCGGAGGGCAACCTGGCCGCCATCTACCTGGAGAACGACTACAACGGCGTCGACCAGACGGTGAACGTGGTGCAGATCCTCGGCACCTCCGGCGCCACCCCGACCAAGCTGCGGTCCGAGGGGTTCGCCGCCACCGCGAGCCGGACCGGGAAACTCAAGATCGTCGCGAGTGAGACCGGGAACTGGACGGTCGACGGCGGCGAGGCCGCGATGCGCAAACTGATCCGCCGGGTGCCGCGCATCGACGCGGTGTTCGCGCAGAACGACGACATGGGACTGGGTGCGGTGAAGGCGCTGGAGGCCGTCGGCCGCAAACCCGGCACCGACGTCCGGCTGGTCACCGTCGACGCCACCAAGAAAGGCCTGCAGAGCCTGGCCGCGGGCAAACTGAACTATGTCGTCGAGTGCAGCCCGCTGATCGGCGAACAGTTGATGGGCGTGGTCGTCGCCATCTTCCTCGGCGCGCGGGTCGAAAAGCGCATCTCGTCGGAGAAGAACGTCTTCGACTCAGATTCCGCGAAAGACGTTCTGGGCGACCGCCCGTACTGAAAGGCGGCCGCCCATACCGAAAGGCGACCGCCTTGAAGATCAATCTCCGACGGCCTTGAAAAGGGCGGCCACCTCGGCGGCGGAAAGGTGCCGGAAACCGCCGGGGCGCAGATCACCGAGACGGATCGGGCCCACCGCGGTACGGATCAGCCGGGTCACCGGGTGCCCCACCGCGTCCATCATCCGGCGCACGATGTGCTTGCGGCCCTCGTGCAGCACGATCTCCACCTGAGCCGTCTTGCCCATCGCGTCGACCAGCCGGAACGAGTCGACCTTCGCCGGGCCGTCCTCCAGCTCGACGCCCTTCTGCAGGGCCCGGCCCACGGTGCGCGGCAGCGGCCCGACCACCTCGGCCAGGTAGGTCTTGTTGATCTCGTACGACGGGTGCATCAGCTTGTGCGCCAGCCCGCCGTCGTTGGTGAACAGCAGCAGCCCCTCGGACTCGGCGTCGAGCCGGCCCACGTGGAACAGCCGCTGCTCGAAGTTGGCGCCGAGGAAGTCGGCCAGCTCGGTGCGGCCCTTCTCGTCGTCGAGGCTGGAGACCACGCCGCGCGGCTTGTTGAGCGCGACGTAGACGAGCTTGGTGTTGGTGATCACCCGTTGCCCGTCGACGTGGATCTCCGCCGTGGCGGGGTCGACCTTGTCGCCGAGCCTGGCGACCCGGCCGTTGACGGTGACGCGCCGCCGGAAGATCAGATCTTCGCAGGCGCGCCGGGATCCAACACCGGCAGATGCCAGGACCTTCTGGAGGCGTTCGGCGGTGTCAGCCTGAGGCATCGAGCACTTCTTCCACATCGTCGGGCAGGAATGGAGCGAGCGGCGGCAACTGATCAACCGAGTTGAGGCCCAGCTTCTCGAGGAACAACGGCGTCGTCCGGTACAGGTATGCCCCGGTTTCCGGCTCGGTGCCGCACTCCTCGATCAGGCCGCGAGTGACCAGCGTACGCATGACCCCGTCACAGTTCACACCGCGGATGGCTGAGATGCGGGAACGAGTCACCGGTTGTTTGTACGCGACCACGGCGAGTGTCTCCAGCGCCGCCTGGGTCAGCCGCACCGACTGGCCGTCCAGGACGAAGCGTTCGACGTACGCCGCATACTCCGGCCGAGTGTAGAGCCGCCACCCACCGGCCGCCCGCCGCAGGTCGATGCCGTGCCCGGCCGCGGTGTAACGCGCCGACACGTTCTCCAGGGACCGGGCGATCCGTTCCACCGGCTGTTCCAGGACCTGCGCCAACTGCAACTCGCCGACCGGCTCATCGACGACCAGCATGATCGATTCGAGGGTCGCCGCGAGTTCGGCGTCGTCCATCAAAACCGGCGCTGGGGTACGAATGACCTGTTCGACCGCCGCCGTGGCCCCCTCCCGGGGCCGCCGTGGCTGAACCGGCACCGACGCGACGGGCTCCACCGCGCGCGATTCAGGCTCGGGTTCCGGCACGGCCACGACCGGCTCACGCTCAGCAACGACAGCAACCGGCACGAACTCCGGCTCCGCGACGGCCTCGACCGGCACGGATTCGGGCCCCTCGGCCCCATTGTCGTACATTTCAGAAATGTCGTGAATCGAGGGGAAGGAGGGAGTGGGCTCCTCGACCGGCGGCTCGGGATCCTCGGCCTGCGGCTCGGGCGCTTCGACCAGTGGCTCGGGATCCTCCGCCGGCGACTCGGGGTCCTGGACCGTTGCCGGGAAGTCCGGGTCCGGGTCTCGGCGGCGTTCCCATGGGGGCACCCACGCCGCCGCCTGCGCGGCCAGGCTCTCCGGACGCTCCTCGCTGCTCACGATGTCTCCTCCACGGCCGCCGGCTCGTCCGCCGGAGCCTCCTCGTCAAGATCGGCGGGGTGGGCGCCCGAGTCAAGCGCCGCACCCGCAGGTTCGTCCGAACCGGTGGTCTCCTCGACCGGTTTGCTGCCCTCGTAGTCGTCGATGTCGAGGTCGACATCGGCCGCATCGTCACCGCCGACCCATCGGACGATCAGTTCGTCCAGCGACACCGGCTGTTCGAATTCGATCAGCCCTTCCCGGTACAGCTCCAGCAGCGCCAGGAACCGGGCCACCACTTCGAGGGTGTTCTCGCAGTCCGCGATGAGCAGGGTGAACGTGGCGGATCCGGCCCGCCGCAGCCGGTCCCGCAGCAGCCCGGCGTGTTCCCGGACGCTGACCCGCACCTGGTGGATGTGCGCGATGGAGACCTCGGGCGGCCCGGGTTTGGGCAGGAAACTGCGGAGTGCGAGCTTCAGCATCCGCTCCGGCCCCACACCGAGGACCAGTTCGGGGAGGGCGTCGGCGTACCGCGCCTCCAGAGAGACCTGCCGCGGCCAGCGACGCGCCCCGACCGCCTCGAGCTCGGCGATGTGCGCGGCGGCCTCTTTGAAGGCCTTGTACTGCAGAAGCCGGGTGAAGAGCAGGTCGCGCGCCTCCAGCAGGGCGAGGTCCTCCTCGTCCTCGACCTCGGCGGCGGGCAGCAGCCGGGCCGCCTTGAGGTCGAGCAGAGTGGCCGCGACCAGCAGGAACTCGCTGGTCTCGCCGAGGTCCCAGTCGTCGCCCATGGCCCGGATGTAGGCGATGAAGTCGTCGGTGACCTGGTGCAGCGCGATCTCGGTGACGTCGAGTTTGTGCTTGCCGATGAGCTGCAGGAGCAGGTCGAAGGGGCCGGTGAAGTTCTCCAGCCGGACGGTGAAGCCGGTGGTCTCGGCATCTGCGGGCGTCGGCTGGTCGGGCTCGTCAAGCACGTGCCGACCGTAGACCATGCCGGTGACTAGTTGATCCTGGCGCACGCTTCTTCAACGCCATCAGCGGTGCGGGGTTGCTCCGCACCTGCGTTACCGGCCGGTTACGTTTCTTCACGATCCCGGTTACGCTGCGGCGATGCGGTCACTGATCTCGCCCCGGCTGCTCCTGCGCGAGTGGGAGGAGAAGGATGTCGACTTCCTTCTCGACATGTACTCGCGCTGGGAGGTGTCGCGTTATCTCGGTGCGGCACCAAGGGTTCTGGACGGCCCCGACGACGCGGTCGCGACCCTCACCCGTTGGCGGAACCGGCAGGACGACGTGCACACCATCTGGGCGATCCAGGACCGGGCGACCGGTCATCTGCTCGGCACCGCCCTGCTCGTGCCGCTGATGGCCTCCGGCGAGGAGCTGACACCCGCTGAGGAGACCGAGATCGGCTGGCATCTGCACCCGAACGCGTGGGGTAAGGGTTATGCCACCGAAGCGGCGAACGCGGTGATGGCGTACGCGGCCCGGTCCGGGATCTCGCCGGTGTTCGCGGTCACCTGGCCGGAGAACACAGCCTCACAGGCGGTGTGCCGACGGCTCGGCATGAGCCACGTCGGACAGACGGACCGCTACTACAACATGACGTGCGAGCTGTTCACCAACCAGAAGTGACGGGCCACCGGGCGGGTGGCCCGGCGGCCCGGTGGATCACTTCTTCTTGGCTTTGGGAGCCTTCTCGACCTTGACGGCCTTGGGCGCCTTGACGGCCTTGACGGCCTTCGGAGCCTTCTCGGCCTTCTTGGCCTTGGGCGCCTTCGGGGTCTCGACCACGACGGGTGCGACGACGGCCTTCTTGGCCTTCTTCTCCTTGACCGGAGCCTCTACGGCCTTGACGGCCTTCTTCGCCTTGGCCTTGACGGCTTCCTTGGTCTTCGCCATGTCAGCCTCCCTTCGTCGTGATCCCGCGCTACCGAACGAGAGCGCGTGGTGACGGCGACTGTAGACGCTCTCGCAAAATCTGGCATTCAGGTGACCAAAGTGAGATGTTCACCATCGGTTCACCGGCGTGTGCAGAGCGAAGGTGAGCGGCTCACTCGCGGCTGAAAAAGACGGCACACTCGACGGCCCGCCGCCAGTTGGTGTACTCCCGTTCCCGGCGACCGGCGTCCAGCACCGGCCGCCAACTGCCGGCCCGGTGCCGGTTGGCGCGCAGGTCCCGCAGGTCCGACCAGTACCCGACGGCGAGCCCGGCCGCGTAGGCGGCACCCAGCGACACCGTCTCAGCGACCATCGGCCGGACCACCGGCACCTGGAGGAAGTCGGCGACGATCTGCATCAGCAGGTTGTCGGCGGTCATTCCACCGTCGACGTTGAGGGCGGTCAGAGCCAGGCCGGAGTCGGCGTTCATGGCGTCGACCACGTCCCGGGTCTGCCAGCCGGTCGCTTCCAGGACCGCACGAGCCAGATGACCCTTGGTGATGTACGAGGTCAGGCCCACGATCACGCCCCGGGCCTCGCTGTGCCAGTAGGGCGCGAACAGGCCGGAGAACGCCGGGACGATGTAGCAGCCACCGTTGTCGCCGACCGCACCGGCGAGGGTCTCGATCTCGGAGGCGGTGCCGATCAGTCCCAGGCCGTCACGCACCCACTGCACGAGCGAACCGGCGATCGCGATCGAACCCTCCAGCGCGAACACCGGCTTCTCGGCGCCGATCCGGTAACCGACCGTGGTGATCAGGCCGTGCCGGGACCACACCGGCGTGGTGCCGGTGTTCAACAGCAGGAAACCGCCGGTGCCGTACGTGCACTTGGCCTCACCGGGCTCGAAACACGTCTGCCCGAACAGTGCCGCCGACTGGTCCCCGATCGCGGCGGCGATCGGCACGCCCGGCAGCACCGCCTCGGCCGTCCCGTAGACCTCGGACGACGACCGGATCTCCGGAAGCATCGCCCGCGGGATCCGGAACAGCGCCAGCAGTTCGGGATCCCATTCCAAATCGGACAGATTCATCAGCATGGTACGGCTGGCGTTCGTCACGTCGGTGATGTGCAGGCCACCGGTCAGGTTCCAGATCAGCCAGCTGTCCATGGTGCCGAACAGCACTTCCCCGCGTGCCGCACGGTCCCGCAGCCCGGGTGTGTGGTCCAGCAGCCACTGGATCTTGGTGGCGGAGAAGTAGGTGGCCGGTGGCAGCCCGGTCTTGTTCCGCACGAAGTCCACGTCGATGGTGGAGACGTCGGTGCGGGTGTCCTGCCAGACGATCGCCGGAGCCACCGGGACGCCGGTCGCCCGGTCCCACAGCACCGTCGTCTCCCGCTGGTTGGCGATCCCGATCGCCGCCACCTGCGACGACTCGATGCCCGCCTCGCGCAGTGCCTTCCTGATCAGTTTCTGCAGGTCCCGCCAGATCCGGGCGGCGTCGTGCTCCACCCAGCCGGGCCGGGGATAGGACTGCTGATGCTCGACCCGCACCACCGACACCACTGTCGCGCGCCGGTCGAACAGGATGCACCGCGTCGACGTGGTCCCCTGATCCACCGCCAGCACGTAACTCATGACTGCACCTCGCGGGAGATCGACCGGGCCGCCGCGACGACCTGGTCCACCAGGTGCGGGCGGGGCTGGCGCCGGGTGTCGGTGACCCGTTCCACCGGGCCGGCGATGCCGATCGCCCCGACGACCAGGCCACCGGACGTGCGCACCGGCGCGGCGACCGCGGCGAGTCCGGGACGCCACTCCTCGACGGAGAGACCCCAGCCGCGGGCGCGGGTCACGGTCAGGTCCTGGCGCAGGCCGTCGTGGCTGGTCACCGTTCTTCTGGTGTACGCGTCCAGCCCGGCCGTCAGCACCGAGGCGGCGGCCGTGGCGTGGTACGCCAGCAGCACCTTGCCGAGGGCCGTGGCGTGCGCGGGTAGACGTACGCCAGTGTCCAGATTCTGGGCGGAATCGTCGGGACGGAACACGTGGTGCACCACGAGCACCTGTCCGTCGCGGAACACTCCCAGCCGAGCCTCCTCGCCGCTGCGTGCCGCGAGAGCGTCCGCCCAGTTCAGGGCGCGGCCGCGCAGCTCGTTGTCGTCGATGCCGGCTGAGGACAGGTCGAGCAGCCCCCGGCCGAGGCGGTAGCGGGCGGTGCGCGGGTCCTGTTCGACGAAACCGACGTGCTCCAAGGTGCGCAGGATGCCGTGGGCGGTCGATTTCGGCCAGCCGAGCGCGTCGGCGATCTCCTTGACGCGCAGCCGGTCCTCCCCCGTGGCGAGCAGGCGCAACACGGCTGAGGAGCGCTCGATGGACTGGATCAGGCCGGGCACGTGCGACATTGTCGCACGCACCGCGTTGCCGCACCCCGGATCGGCTCCCTAACGTCGCGCAAGTCGAGGACGGGAGGCACTTGTGGCGCAGTACATCGGCGCGCTCGATCAGGGCACCACCAGCACGCGGTTCATGATCTTCGACCGGGCGGGGCACGAGATCGGCCGGCACCAGCTGGAACACCGGCAGATCCAGCCACGATCCGGATGGGTCGAGCACGACCCGTCGGAGATCTGGGAGAACACCCTCAAGACCATCGCGGTGGCGCTCGCCGACACCGGGCTGGCCCCGGCCGACCTGGCCGCGATCGGGATCACCAACCAGCGGGAGACCGCCGTGCTGTGGGACCGGCTGACCGGCGAACCGGTCGCCCCGGCGATCGTCTGGCAGGACACCCGCACCGATTACCTGGTGGCCCGGCTCGACGCCGCATTGATACAGGACCGCACCGGGCTGCCGCCGGCCACCTACTTCTCCGCCACCAAGGTCCAGTGGCTGCTGGAGAACACCCCCGGCCTGCTCGCACGGGCCGAGAAGGGCGAGGTGCTGTTCGGCACCGTCGACTCGTGGCTGATCTGGAACCTGACCGGTGGAAAGCATCTGACCGACGTCACCAACGCCAGTCGTACGATGCTGATGAGCCTTTCGACCTTGGACTGGGACGACGAACTCCTGGCGATCTTCGGCATCCCGCGGGCGATGCTGCCGGAGATCAAGTCGTCCGGCGAGATCTACGGGACCGCCGACGCCGCCCTGCCCGGCGTGCCGATCGCCGCCACCCTCGGTGACCAGCAGGCCGCCCTGTTCGGGCAGACCTGTTTCGAGCCCGGCGAGGCCAAGTGCACGTACGGCACCGGCGGCTTCCTGCTGATGAACACCGGCACCACCCCGGTCCGGTCCAGCCACGGCCTGATCACCACGGTCGCCTACCGCTTCGGCGAGGCGGCCCCGGTCTTCGCCCTGGAAGGTTCGATCGCCGCGTGCGGATCCGCCATCCAGTGGCTGCGGGACCAGGTCGGCATGTTCGAGACCTCAGCCGACAGCGAGACTCTCGCCGCGAGCGTCGACGACAGTGACGGCGTCTGCTTCGTCCCGGCGTTCTCCGGCCTGTACGCGCCCTACTGGCGTCCCGACGCGCGCGGCGCCATCGTCGGCCTGTCCCGCTTCCACACCGCCGCCCACATCACCCGGGCCGCTCTGGAGGCGATCAGCTACCAGACCCGTGACGTGGTCGAGGCGATGGCTCAGGACACCGGCACCGCCCTGGACGCCCTGCAGGTCGACGGCGGTGTCACCGCCAACGCGCTCTGCATGCAACTCCAGTCCGACATCCTCGGCGTCCCGGTCAGCCGGCCGGTCGTCGCCGAGACCACCGCGCTCGGTGCCGCGTACGCCGCCGGGCTCGCCATCGGGTTCTGGAAGTCGCTCGACGAGTTGCGCGCCAACCGGCACGAGGACCGGCGCTGGCAGCCGTCCTGGTCGGCGGAACGCCGCGCCGGAGGCATCACCCGCTGGCACGCGGCCATCGACCGCACCCTCGACTGGGTCAGCGTCAGCTGACCGCCTGAAGGAAAAGAGGACCCTTTCATGAACACCGGAGTGATCTCACCTCAGGCCCGCGAGAAGGCCCTGGCGGCCCTGTCGTCCGGCGATGAGCTGGACGTTCTGGTCGTCGGCGCCGGCGTGGTCGGGGCCGGATCGGCCCTCGACGCCGCCACCCGCGGACTCTCCGTCGGCCTCGTCGAGGCCCGTGACTTCGCCAGCGGCACCTCCAGCCGGTCCAGCAAACTGATCCACGGCGGCCTGCGCTACCTGGAGATGCTCGACTTCAGCCTGGTCCGGGAGGCGCTGCGGGAACGCGGCCTGCTGATCCAGAAACTGGCCCCGCACCTGGTCCGGCCGGTGCCGTTCCTGTACCCGCTGCAGAAGCGTGCCTGGGAACGCCTCTACATGGGCGCCGGCCTGGCCCTGTACGACATTCTCGCGCTGTCCGGAAACGGGGCCGGGGTGCCCATGCACCGGCACCTCAGCCGGGTCGAAGCCCTCAAGGCGTTCCCGTCGCTGCGCCCGGAGACCCTGGTCGGCGCGATCCGCTACTACGACGCCCAGGTCGACGACGCCCGGCACACCATGTTCCTGGTCCGGACCGCGATGGCCCACGGCGCGCACGTCGCGTCCCGTACCGAGGTGATCGGCTTCCTGCGCGACGGCCGCCGCGTCGTCGGTGTCCGCGCCCGTGACCTGGCCACCGGCGCCGAGTTCGAGATCCGGGCCCGCACCGTGATCAACGCGACCGGTGTGTGGACCGGCGACAGCCAGGCGATGCTCGCCGGCGAACGCGGCGAGTTCACCGTCACCGCGAGCAAGGGGATCCACCTGGTGGTCCCGCGCGACCGGATCGCCGGCCACACCGGCATGATCCTGCGTACGGCCAGCAGCGTCCTGTTCGTCATCCCGTGGGACCAGCACTGGATCATCGGCACCACCGACACCAAGTGGGACCTGGACAAGGCCGACCCGGCCGCCTCCGGCAAGGATGTCGACTATCTGCTGGACGAGGTCAACAAGGCTCTCGCCACCCCGCTGACCAGAGACGACGTGCAGGGTGTGTACGCCGGACTGCGCCCGTTGCTGTCCGCGGAAGCCGCCAGCACGGCCAAACTGTCCCGCGAACACGCGGTCGGCAACCCGGTCCCCGGCCTGATCGTGGTGGCCGGCGGCAAATACACCACCTATCGGGTGATGGCGAAGGACGCCGTGGACGCCGCCGCCCGTGACATGTCCACCCGGGTGCCGCCGTCCTGCACCGACCAGGTCCCGCTGCTCGGCGCCGACGGGTACCGCGCCGCCTGGAACCGCCGCAGCGCCCTGGCCCGATCCTCCGGCCTGACGGTGAACCGGATCGAACACCTGCTGCACCGCTACGGCACCCTGATCGACGAGGTGCTGTCGCTGATCGGGGACGACCCGTCGCTGGGCCTGCCCCTGGACGGCGCGCCCGACCACCTGCGGGCCGAGATCGTCTACGCGGTGACCCACGAGGGCGCCCGCCACCTGGAGGACGTGCTGACCCGCCGGACCCGGGTGGCGTTCGAAACCCCCGACCGCGGCGTCACCGCAGCCCACGCGGCGGCGGTGTTGATCGCCCCCGCTCTCGGCTGGTCCGAAGCCGACGCGAAACGCGAGGCCGCCGCCTACGAGTCCCACGTGATCGCCGAACTGTCCGCCCAGACCCAGCCCGACGACACCACCGCCGACGCCACCCTCCGAGGCGTCCCCACGGTCACCTTGGCCTCCGCGTCCTGATTCCGGTCTGACGGTTCCGGCTGGGGGAAATACGCCGGAACCGTCAGACCATCAACGCCCGCCGCACAGCCTCATCCCGCAAGACGTCGATCACATCAGGTTCGCGAGAGAAGATCGTCGCCGCTCCGGGCAACCCGACCTGCCGCAACATCGACTGACACACATCGGCGAACGGCTGCCACCGGATCTGCTCCAGTAGCTCTTCCGGCCGATAGAACCCTCTCCCCACAACAGCGTCCGGCCATTGCCGAAGCCAGAGGACCACGGTGGAATAGCAAGTCACACGACCTCGGGTCAGGATGGAGCGGTTCAGGTCGAGGACCTCGATGGTGCGGCGGCCCTTCTCGGTCAACGGGAGATAATGACCAACGGTCAGCGACAGCACCAGGCGGTCGAACGGGTCCTCCGCGGTGGGGTCGATCAGTAGTGGCCGGTCCCGGGAATCGACCGGATAGCGGCCGCCTTTCCGATCACTGTTGCACCCCTCGCAGGCCAGCAGGTGGTTCAGCCAATCGAAGGCTCGAACCGGATTTCTTGCCAGAGGTTCATGATGGTCGACAGCGGTCCCCTCGCTGTCCCAGCAATACATACAACGGTCACGGCCGCCGGCCATCCGCTTCAGAACAGCCCGAACCGGCTCTTTGACATCGCGACGGACATTGCCCTGTCTCCACAGGGCCTTCGCCCGCGACGCTTGGTCCTCCACTGCTGTCAGCAGGATACGGTCGGTCAGCACCGTCATTCGGTCGACGACTTCCGGTGGCAGGGCGGCCCGGGCGATCGGGATCACGGGCGGGGCCGTTCCCTGTCGACGATGATCCTCGCCGCAAGCTCCTCGGCGTGTGCGGCGGGTGAGCTGCTGAGACGGTCACGCAAATCTTCGTAACGGCGAATGCCGGCGGCGTCCGCCCGGCCGATGAGGACGTCGGTTTCGAGAACGGCGAGTTCCTGGCGAAGACGAAGAGCTGTCGCCGAATAGGGCGTGTCCAGCCCGAACAGGTCGGACATGATGGCGTCGTCACCACTGCCGTAGATGATTCGCTGGTACTGCTCGGTGCCGATGATCCGGGGCCGCTCGTCTTCACCAGGGCCGGGCAGGCTGATCAGACCGTGCTCGTCAGCGGCCTGACAGATATACGGACTATGTGTGGTGACGATGAACTGGATCTGCGGAAAGTGCTGTTTGAGCCAGCCACCGATTCGTTTCTGCCAGGAGACGTGCAGGTGCGCGTCCACCTCGTCGATCAGGACCACTCCAGGATCGGCTACGGATATCGACCCGCCTTCGCGTTTGAAGGACACCGAACCATAGGTCTCGTGCAATTGCTTGAGCAGGTCGACGACCAGTGCCGCCACCGTGCGGTAGCCGTCACTCATCTCCCGCAACGGAAACCGCCGCCCGTCGTTCTCGACCCAGAGCCCTTCCGAGTTGACCTCACGGATCCGGTAGCCATCCGGCAGAAGCCCGTCGCCGAGAACCTCCAGTGTGCCTCGCTTCAATTCTTCAGCGCCGGGACGGCCCTCCAGCGCCCGCAGATGCTGCTCGATAAGCCAGGTCACACCTTCTGCAAGGGAGGCGTCCTCCCGGAACAGACTGGTCATCCGGGCTGCCGGTCCGCGAGTGGCAGCAAGCCGCTGGGCATCAGCCGAACCTCCGGCCAGCCGCCGGAAAGGCCCATATGCCGCGCAAAACCAACCGACGGAGTTCTGGTTCCACGGACCGGCGATCTCGACGTCTACGATCCGGTCGTCCGCATGGAACTCCTGACCGTCGAAATGCATCCGTCCGATCAGGGGCATAAGATCACCCGGCTCGGCGGGGCTCGTTCGGGGAAGTTTCCATCCCAGCCCCAGCCGGAACGTCTCCGACGACTCGTGACCGACGTCGACGAACTTGTCGACGTCGGTGTCGCGGATCAGTTCGACGACCGCCGAGCCGAAAGCCGACCCGACAGAGACCCATGCTGTGAAGTCATTGACCAGTGCATGAGCGGCGCTTTGACCGCCGAGGGCTAACGCGACCGCCCGCAGCAAAGAGGTCTTGCCGGAGCCGTTGCGGCCCGCGATGACGGTCCAGCCGGCCAGAGAGCCGTCGGGCCGGGTGAGATCGAGTGACACCCGCCGGGAACCGTGGAATCCCCGCACGTTCTCCAGCTTGATCTCTTTGATGTACACCCGAACAGCCTATCCAGCCGGGCGCGGGCGGCCGCCCGGACGGCGACTCCGAAGAAGTGGCGGTCGGCGCTCATCCGGCCGAGGTGCGCGCGGCGGCAACTGTCATGGTGTCACCGTCGCCGTGTAGCGGCAGGCCCGGCAGGATGACCGCCCAACCGCCGCCCTCGGCGAGCACCTCGGCCTTGGATGGCCGGAGCCTGGCCAGCTCGCTCCGAAGTTGCCTGGCGGGCACTACCGGGCGCCTCTGCCGGAACTGGTGACGGGCGGTGGAGGGGATTCGAAGTGGCGAACCTGGTCCATCGTGATGCTCCTCGGTAGGTGTGCATCCATGGCTCCCGGGCGGATCGAGTACTCCAACGTACTTATCCCCGAAAGATGAGCTGATCGGCGGTTACCACCGCATTCGTCCCGGCGGTCGCGGGAACGGCCTGGAGTGGGGCCGCCTCGCGGGGCGGGGCGGGACGTGTGGAGTTCGGCGGGAGGTGCTGATCGTACCGGCGCAAAGCGGTTGATCTTGCACTTTGGCGGTGGGTGGGGGTCAGGCCCAGATGCGGAGGAAGAGGATGCCCAGGATGTCGATGACCCATAGGAGCAGCGGGTAGCCGAGGGGGAAGAAGGCGAAGATCAGGAGGATCAGGGCGCCGACGTTCTTGTCCTCGAACCAGAGGCGCATCCAGTTCATGCTCGGGCCGGGGCGGCGCAGCGCGTGCCACAGGATGCCGAAGCCGTCCAGTGGGGGGATCGGGATCAAGGCCAGCAGGCCGAACCCGAGTAGGCCGCCGCCGAGGGAGAGGATCGCCTGGTGGTCGAAAGGCAAGGGGAGGCTGCCGCGCAGCAGCACGCCGGGCTCCACGAACGCCAGGATGTCGCCGCCGTAGACCAGGGCGTAACCGGCTATCACCAGCTCACCGGCGAGGATGCAGGCTACCGGCCCGGCGGCGAACACCGCGGCGGCCCGGCCTCGGCCCCGCCATCGGGGGACCTCGTCGACGGTGATCTGGCGGCCCCAGCCGGTGCCGCCGATGGCGGCGCAGACCGCGCCGAACGGGTCCAGTTCCTGGCGGGCGTTGAAACGGGCGGGTGGGCGGCCGTCGTTGAGGCCGACGACGCGCGCGGTGAACCGCATCGCCACCGAACGCAGGACGATGCCGAGAAGGAAGGCGACCACCAGGGCGACGAAAGCCACCGGCTCGCCGAGGGCGAAGAGCACGGGTGCGGAACCTAGCCTCGTTCTGCCTGGGCGGCGATGACCTCGCGAGCGAGTTGACGGTAATTACGGGCGCCGGACGACGCCGGGTCCAGCGTAGTGATCGGAGCGCCCGCCACGGTCGACTCCGGGAACTTCACCGTCTTGGTGATGACCGTCTGGTACACCTTGTCGCCGAACGCCTCGACCACTCGCTGCAGCACCTGGCGGCAGTGGGTGGTGCGGGAGTCGTACATGGTGGCGAGGATGCCCTCCAGCTCAAGGTCGAAGTTGAGCCGCTCGCGCACCTTGTCGATGGTGTCCAGGAGCAGGGCCACCCCGCGCAGCGAGAAGAACTCGCACTCCAGCGGGATGAGCACACCGTGCGCGATGGTCAGCGCGTTGATCGCCAGCAGGCCCAGCGAGGGCTGGCAGTCGATCAGGATGAAGTCGTACTCCTTGCGGACCGAGCGCAGCGCCCGGGCCAGGGCCATCTCCCGGGCGACCTCGTTGACCAGCTGGATCTCGGCCGCGGAGAGGTCGATGTTGGCGGGCAGCACGTGCAGGCCGGCCACGTCGGTCTTGATGATGACGTCCTCGGTGGCGACGTCGTCCTGCATGAGCAGGTTGTAGATGCTCAGGTCGAGGTTGTGCGGGTTCACTCCGAGGCCGACCGAGCAGGCGCCCTGCGGGTCGAAGTCGACGAGGAGGACCTTGCGCCCGTACTCCGCGAGGGCGGCACCGAGGTTGATGGTGCTCGTGGTCTTGCCGACGCCACCCTTCTGGTTCGCCAGCGCGATGATGCGGGCCGGGCCGTGCCGGTCCTTCGGCATCGGCTCGGGAATGGGGCGTCGCATCGTGTAGGCCGTGGGGTCGGCAGGGCCGAGGTCAGCGCCGAGATCCAGGGAGTTCTGCTGTTCGCGGAGCGTGGAGGTCCAGGCCTCCGCACGCTCGCCGTTCCCTGACATCGTCCTCGCCCCCTCTCGACTCACAGCCGGAGCCGATGCCCGACTGTACGCCAACCGTGCCGCCGTGCCGGGGTCAGCTGGTCGGCGTGTCGCTCCTACGCATCCATAGCCTCTAACGAGCCCGGGGGTGTGCGGTCGCGTACACCTCCCGGAGACGTTCGACGGTCACCAGGGTATACACCTGCGTCGTGGTGACCGAGGCGTGTCCCAGCAGTTCTTGCACCACCCGTACGTCGGCGCCACCGTCGAGCAGATGTGTCGCGTAGGAGTGACGCAGCGTGTGCGGGCTCACCGCGTACGGACCGTCGACCGGGAGGCCCACCGCGAGGGCACACCGGTGCAGTACGGTCCAGGCGCTCTGCCGGGACAGCCGGCCGCCGCGGGCGTTCAGGAACACTGCCGGGGTGCCCCGGCCGGACTCGGCCAGTGCGGGCCTCGCCCGTACCAGATAGGCCTGCACCGCGGACCGCGCGTAACCGCCGACCGGGACCAGCCGGGCCTTGCCGCCCTTGCCCCGCAGCACCACGGCCGGATCGATGTCGAGTTCGAGGTCGTCGATGTCGGCGCCGACCGTCTCGGAGATCCGGGCGCCGGTGCCGTAGAGGAACTCCAGCAGCGCGCGATCGCGCAACCCGAGCGGGGAGTCGGCGTCCGGCACCGCCAGCAGCCGGCCGACCTGTTCCACGTCGAGGGCTTTGGGCAGGCGCTTCGGCGGGGCGGGTGGGCGCACCTCAGCGGCCGAGTCGTGCGGGACCAGCCGCTCGCGGGCCGCGAACCGGTGCAGCCCGCGCACCGCGGAGACGGCCCGCGCCGCCGACGACGACGCCAGGCCCTGTTCGCGGAGCGCCGCCAGGTGACCGGACACGTCGGCGGCCTTCACCCCACTGAGGTCGGTGACCCCGGCGGCGGCCAGCCATTCGGCGTATCGCTGCAGGTCACGGCGGTAGGAGGAGAGCGTGTTGCGGGACAGGCCACGCTCCACAGTCAGATGGTCGAGATAGGTCCTGATCGCCTGGTCCAGGCTCAGAGCGGCACCTCCATCCGGGTCGCGTCCGTCCTCGTGTTCGGCAGATCCTACGCTTGAGCTGCTGATCTTCCCGGATTCACCGACCGGCATCCGCCCATCGAAGGTCCGGCCTGTACGGTTCCACCCGATGAGCGGCTTTCCCTGGCTTCTGGTGGACCAGAACACCGACGACGGTGAACTCGTGATCGCCGCCTGCTCGGACATCGACGGCCTGTTCGTCGACCCGCCACAGCCGCCGATCGAGCGGTACACCCTGCTCGGCTGCGACCCGGCGGGCCGCCTGCGGGACGCCTGCGACGGCTTCGGCCCGCCCTGGCTCGGCAACGTCGGCCTCGACGCCGTCCACCCGCCGTCCTCCAAACATCCGGCGCACTGCTGGCACTGCGCCGAGGAACTGCTCGACATCACCGTGCTCGACTCCCGGCCGTCGCTGGTCGCGCCGGGACTGGTCGACGTCACCCTGGAAGGCCGGCTGCGGATCGAGGAGCTGGCCCGGTTCGCTCGCGGCGCCGACAAGGCGCCGGAGGCCGACGGCTACCGGCTGGTCGGCGTCACCGGGCACGGTGACCAGGACTTCGGGTCCTGCCGGGATGTCGACGGGGTCTTCCGTGGTCGGCCCGCCCCGGCACCGCGCGGCGCCACCCTGATCGGCTGCCGGCCCGAGCCGCCGCTGCAGCGCGCCCTGGACGCCCTGGCCCGGGGCGGGGCCCGGCGGCGGCGCTGGGTGCAGGGCTCGATCTTCAGCGTGGACCGGGACGGCACCGCGGTCGGCATGGTCGGAGCGGCCCTGGGGGCCGAGGTCGCGGAGGTACGCCCGTCCCGGCTCGGTGACGGACTGGTCGACGTGACGGTCGAGCCGACGTACGGCGACGCGATCGGCGGCCCGCGCCCGGCCGGCGCCCGCACCGTGTGGCAGCAGTGGCGGGCCAGCCGCCCCGACGTGCTCGGCGAATGGGCCGAACACGACGCCGACCTGCGCCACGAATGGGTCGGCGTGGCCCTGGCCCATCACGAGCATCGCCCCGACCGGCCGTCCGGAGCCACCTACCACCTGGCCGGGGTGCACATCACCGACGTGGAGGGGTTCTTCTGCGCCATCGGTGAGGCGATCAACGGGCCGGGTGGCTACTTCGGCTGGAACCTGGGCGCCCTGCACGACTGCGCCAACGGCGGCTGGGGGGCGGCACCCGCGTTCCGGCTGGTCTGGCACGACTCCGAGGTGGCCCGGGAAAAACTGGGCAGCGGGTACGACCGGCGCTGGTGGGCCCCGGCCGTGACCATGGACGATCTGCTCGGCTATCTCGCCGACTCAGGTGTCGAGGTAGAGCTTCGATGACCGTTTACGAATAGTTTTTGGATAGCTCACTATGGACCGTGTAGGTTGCCGCCATGCCGGTCGATCTCAACACGTCCGTTCCCCATTCGGCACGGATCTACGACTTCCTGCTGGGTGGCAAGGACAACTTCGACGCCGACCGCAAGGCCGCCGCGGAAATCGTCAAGCACTCGCCCAGCCTGCCGGTCTCGGCGCGCGCCAACCGCGACTACCTGGCCCGGGCCGGCCGTTTCCTCGCTGAGGATCTCGGCATCCGCCAGTTCCTGGACATCGGGACCGGGCTGCCCACCTCGCCCAACCTGCACGAGGTGGTCCAGGGTGTCGACCCGGCGTCGCGGATCGTCTACGTCGACAACGACCCGATCGTGCTGGTGCACGCCCGCGCGCTGCTGACCTCGTCGCCGGAGGGGTCGACCTCCTACCTGGACGCCGACCTGCGGGACGCCCAGGCGATCCTGGACTCCGCGGAGATCCAGGCGCTCGACTTCAGCCGTCCGATTGCGATCAGTCTTCTCGCGATCCTCCAGTTCGTCACCGACGAGGCTGAGGCGTACGCCATCATCGACACGCTGACCGAACGGCTCGTCCCCGGCAGTGCCCTCGCCATCTCCACCGTGACCGCCCACAACGAGCAGGCCGTCCAGGGTGCCAAGGCTTACACGGCCCGCGGGATCCCGGCCAAGCCGCGCACCGACGACGAGGTCCGGGCCCTGTTCCGCGACCTGGAGATCGTCGAACCGGGCGTCACCCTGGTCAACCGCTGGCGGCCGGCCGGCCCGG
Organism: Actinoplanes derwentensis; assembly: GCF_900104725.1. Classification (NCBI taxonomy): domain Bacteria; kingdom Bacillati; phylum Actinomycetota; class Actinomycetes; order Micromonosporales; family Micromonosporaceae; genus Actinoplanes; species Actinoplanes derwentensis. Next base: position 9,929,338 of record NZ_LT629758.1, on the reverse strand, counting down.
TCCCGGACGACTTCCACGTCCAGATGTCCGGCGGAGTCGCCGTCAAACGCTGACGTCCCGCTTGTTCACGGTGAGGCTGTGTGCCTCACGGTCCGGCTCGTCCAGACCGAAAGTGAGTATCCGGCGCGGGTGAATCCGGATGATCGGCTCCGGCCCGTCGATCGCCTCACCGTGCCCGCGGATCTCCACGCAGCGCACCCGCCACGGGTCCACCGACGGCACGTCGTCGACCACGAAGGCGACCCGCCCGTTCGCCGCCACATTGCGGAACTTGCGACTGGCCGCCATCCGGAAACCACTGATGTCGATCGTCTGGGTCTGCGCGTTCCAGCGGAACCCGACCGGGTTGTTCTGCAACGTCCCGTCGGGCTGGACCGTGGCCAGCCGGCCCAGGGGCTGACCGGCGAGATATTCGAGTTCCGATGCGGTGAACGTCATCCGCCCAGCCTCCGACCTCAACCTGGATTCAGGTCAAGCCTTCTCGGTGTAGTCGGTGAAACCGAGCACGTTCCCCCACGGGTCGGCGATCTCCACCGTCCAGCCCATCGCCACCGGGAACGGCTCGGCCAGCAGCGTCACCCCGGCCTCGGTCAGCTCGTCGGCGGTGGCCCGGGCGTCCGCCACCTCCAGCCACAGCCGCGGCCCGGTGACGTTGCGCGGCTCCTCACCCGTCCGGCGCACCAGCAGACCCGGCGTTTCGTCACCGAGACGGAACAGTGCCACCCCCGACTCGTCCCGCCGGAAAGCCACCGGAAGCCCGAGCCGCTCGGCGTAGAACTCCACGGCGGCATCGAGATCCCCGACGGTGAACAGCACATTGTCGATCCCACGGATCACGGTCACGTCTTCTTCTCCACTCGGCCAACCGTACAAGGGGCGGTGTACCCCGGCGTCCTCTTCGGATTAGATGTACAGCGTGCGACGACGATGGTTGATCACCGTGATCATGACGTCGGTGGTGATGGTCTTGGCGACCGCACTGTCCGGGCTGGCGATAAACGTGGCCACGAACAGCCCGGCAGAGTGGTTCCCCAGCATGAACGACCACCCGCTGCCCTGGCTCGCCGGTTCACTGGTGGCGATCCTGATCGCTGGCCTGGCCCTCTGGTGGGCCCAGGCCTCCTACGCGGCGAGTCTGCTCACCACGGTTCCAGTCACGCAGCGGCCCGAATCATGGGTGATCGACCGGCCGCAGGAACTCGCGGCGGTCGTCCGTGCACTCACTCGCCGCCGGGCTGCGGCAACAGTCGGGATCACCACAGCCGTGCATGGCGCCGGTGGCTTCGGTAAAACCACGGTCGCGCGCCTGGTTCGGGCGAATCGCCACGTGCTGCGACGTTTCGGAGGTCGCGTCTACTGGGTGACGCTCGGCCGCGACGCCCGCCGTGGCGCTCTGGTAGAGAAGATCAACGACCTGGTCAAACAAGTCGACTCGGCAAGAGCACAACCTTTCACCGACGTACGTCTAGCAGCAGAGCACCTGGCATCGGTGCTGGCCGACGGCCCCCGCCGCCTGATCATCGTCGACGACGTGTGGTTCGAGGACCAACTCGATGCGTTCCCGGTCGCCGGCCGCTGCGCCCGTCTGGTGACCACTCGCATCCCGTCGCTGGTAGCGGAAGCCGTCCCGGTGAAAGTCGACCAGATGTCCGATGCTCAGGCCAGCCGCGTCCTGACCGCCAAACTGCCACAGCAGTTGCCGCAGACCATCATCGACGGCTTGCTGGAAGAGACTGGACGGTGGCCGTTGCTTCTCCGGCTGGTCAACCGCATCATCCTGGATCAGGCACGCTCCCGCACCGACGTCGCCGACGTCGCTCGTGAACTCCTCGACCAGCTCCGCACCGACGGGCCGCTCCAAGTCGACAAACTGACCGGTGCCAGCGTCCGGCAACTCGACGTCAACGACCCGGATCAGCGCGACGAGGCGATTCGGGCCACCATCGAGGCCAGTGCCGGCCTTCTCGGCACCAGCGAGCACGCCCGTTTTGCCGAACTCGCCGTCTTCGCCGAGGACGAGACCGTCCCGGTCACTCTGATCACCACATTGTGGGCGGCCACCGGCGATCTCGACCCAGCCGGTTCCCGGGCTCTTTGCGCCCGCCTGGCCGACCTGGCGCTCCTGAATCTCACCGCTACCGACGCCGGCGGTGCAATCACTTTGCACGACGTCGTTCGCGATTTCCTGGCCGAAAGCCTCGGGAAAAAGGCCTTGATCGAACTGCACCACACGCTCGTCGACTCGGCGCGGGAGTCCCTCCCCGCAGGTCCGGCACCGACCGGACCCGGTGGCCCGCCAGTGACCGCTTGGTGGGCCCTTCCGGAAAGTAGCCGCTACCTCCGTGATCACCTCGTAGAACACCTGCTGGGTGCCAGCCGTCAGGACGAGGCGGAAGCCGTGGCCACGGATCTGCGCTGGGTCCTCTCCCGTTTGGAGGAGACCGGACCGGCCGGACCGGCCGCGGATCTGGCACTCATTGCTACCGAGCGTGCAGCCCATGTCGCCGGGGTCTTCGGCCGGAACGCGCACCTGTTCGGCCCGACCGCCGCCGCGCACTCGTGTGCCGACATCCTGCTGGACCGGGTGGCCCACGATCCCATCTGGCAGGCACAGACACGGCGACTCGCCAAGAGGCGCTCACGCCCTCGGCTCGTCAGCATCACTCCACCTCCTGACCTACCTGATCCGGCACTCCGCAGGGCCTTCGACACGGAGACGATTCTTGCCCGGGACATTGTCTTCGGGCCGGAGGACGACTGGGTCGCCGTGGTCGACATCTGGGGGACCGTGCGACGGTTGGACAGGGAGACCGGCCGACGGCTCCCCCACCGCGCACTATCTCGGGAAACTCCTGGTGTGTCGGATACGGCGCTCTCTGCGGATGGCGGAACACTCGCTGTCGCGCGCCATGCCGAAGGCGTGGTGACCATCTCCGACCCCAGCACTGGTCGGCTCCTCAGACGCATCACCGACGACGCCAAAAGGGTAGCGGTCTCCAGGGACGGGAGCCTGCTGGCTTGCGCCGGTTCAGGCAAGCCGATCACCCTCTGGGACCTCAGAGCCGGCCGGAAGGTCATGACTCTGGCTGTCGACGGCGAGTTCGTCTCAGACATCGCCTTCTGCCGTGACAAGACCACGATCGTCGTAGCCGGATTCGACCGTGTCATCCGAGTCGTCGACATCGGCACAGGCCGTGAACAAACGAATTTCATGACCTCTGGTTCAGTCAAAGGCATCGCTGCTTCCGCCGACGGCACCTGGGTGGCCACGATCGAGGACGCCACAACGGTGAACCTCTGGAAAGTGCGCACCGGGGAGCGAATCGGATCGCTGACGGACCGTACTGGCTCGTTGGAGGCTGTCGCCGTCGCCGAGAGCGGAACCTCGTTGGCCACAGCCGGCGTCGGTGGACTCGTTCGCATCTGGGATGTGGCCGCCGCCCTCACCCAGTCGTCTCCGGTCGCGGTGCCGGACCGACGAACCCGGATCATCCAGAAGGGCACCGTGCTGGCCACCCACAACTTTATCGGGACGGTGGCCGTCTCGGGATTCGACGAGGACCGGATGGACACGGTCGACCTCGGCTCCGAACACTTCGCGGTGGTCGATCTGACCCCCGATGGAAGCCGTCTCGCCGTGGAGAGGACCTTCTCCCCAGGATATGTGGAAATTTGGAATGTGGCGGCCGGCCAGCGTGAGGCCACCATTCTCGACGTCAGACAATCGACACGTTCGATCAGTATCGCACCTGATGGAAGACGGGTCGCCGCGCCAGGTCGTCGAGGGATTCTCGTCTGGGACGTCGAAACCGGCAGGAAACGCCGCTTCGCTCCCGATTCCTGGGGAAAGCGATGGCTCCGCAGCCTAGCCTTCTCCCGAAACGGGTCGTGGATAGCTGCGGCCGGGGGCGCCGAGTCGTATCTCTGGGACCTCAAGACGGGTCGGCCGATCCTCGTCCTGCGGAGCGCGGGCACCTGGATGTCGTACATCGCGTTCACGCCGGACGACACGCGTGTCGTCACCTGCGGAGACGGAAAGACCCACATCTGGGATGCCCAGAGTGGGCGACAGATTGCCGTGTCGAAAGCCCCCGAATGGGTGGAATCCCTGGCATTCAGCCCCAACGGCCGTTTCGTAGCCACGGTCAGCGACTCCAGAGAACTATGGGTGAGCGACATCGTGTCGGGCCGTCTTCTCGCCGTCACCCGTGTGGACTCCACGCTCCAGACATGTACCTGGAGTCCAGACGGACGACACGTGCTGACCAGCAGTGACAACACGCAGTACCGCTTCGAGTTCCGGAATCAGCCCGCCACGAAGACGCAGAAGGTGTGGCCGTCGGGGTCGGCGTAGACGCGGAGCGGTTCCTCCGGGTCCTCGCTGCGGTCCAGGCGCAGCGCGCCGCCCAGGGACAGCACACGATCGTGTTGCCGGTTCAGCTCCTCGATCGAGTCGACGCCGGTGTCCAGGTGCATCTGCTGGGGGACCTCGTCGGACGGCCAGCTTGTCGGGCGTACGCCCGAGGTCTGCTGGAACGCCAACTGCCACGCACCGTCGGCCGGGCGCAGGACCAGCCAGTCGCGGCCTCGCGGGTCGTCGGTGCCCGCCGGGGGCGGCTCGTCGCCCTTGCGGTATTCCAGGGCCAGCAGTTCGCGGTAGAACTCGGCCAGGCGCCGCGCGTCGGTGGAGTCGAGCACGAACGAGCGAAGAATCGGCACTGTCATGGGCTTCGGGTACCCGCCCACAGTGGATTGATGCGCGCCCTGGCCGCTGATCGGCACGAGGTGCTGTCAGCGCGGATTCGGGGCGGGCCGTAGTGCCGCGAGCGCCAGGTCGACGATGCCGTCCGCGTACTCGTCGGTGAGCGGGCCGGTGCGCAGCATCCACCGGTGGTACATCGGGCCGACGAACAGTTCGACCGCCTGGTCCAGGTCCACGTCGGCCCGCACGTGGCCACACAGGCGTTCCTTGATCGTGTCGAGCTGCGGCCGCAGGATCCGGTCCCGCACCTGGTCGGCGAAGTTCTCGCTGGTCAGCGATTCGACGGTGAGCGCCCGGGTGATCTCGGAGAGCTTGGGATCGGCGAGTTCGGCGACGGTGGCGCGGACGACGGCACGCAGGTCGGCGTCGAGATCCCCGGTGTTCGGCAGTGCTTGCGGCCCGGCGGCGCCGAGCTGATCGGCGAGGGCGTCGAGGACGATCTCTCCTCGACCTCTCCACCAGCGGTAGATGGTCTGTTTGCCGACGCCGGCCCGGGCCGCGACGGCTTCGATGGTCAGGCCGGTGTAACCGGTTTCGCCGAGCAGGGTGAGGGCGGCGTCGAGGACCGCTTTGCGGGAGCGTTCGCTGCGGCGGGCGGGGTCGGGTGGTTTCGGCACAGCCGCGAGCCTAACTCATGACGAGACGCAACGTCTCGTCTTGACAGCGACCCCAATCGGCGAGACGCTACGTCTCGTCTTGTCCCGTCCCGAAAATTCGCACCAAGGAGCCCGCAATGCACATCGCCATGGTCAGCATCCCGTTCCCCGGCCACGTCAACCCGAGCATCGAGGTGATCCGCGAACTGGTCGCCCGAGGCCATCGGGTCACCTACGCGAACGATCCGTCCTGGCGGGATCAGGTCGAGGCCACCGGCGCCGAGTTCAAGGGATACCGGTCCACCCTGCCGAAGGACGACGACTGGGCGGGTGACACCATCGACCACCTGACGCTCTTCCTGGACGACGCGATCGCAATGCTCCCCCAGCTCCGCGAGGCCTACCAGAACGACGAACCCGACATCTTCCTGTACGACATCGCCGGCGCCCCGGCCCGGGTACTCGCTGCCGAGTGGGGTGTCCCAGCGATCCAGTTGTCCCCCACGTTCGTCGTGTGGGACGGCTACGAGCAGGAGATGGCCCCGATGGTCGAGCAGATGCGCGCCGACCCGCGGGGCGCCGACTACTACGACCGGTTCGGACGCTGGCTGTCCGAGATCGGCGTGCGGAACACCGACAGCACCGCGTTCATGGCCCACCCCGACCACGGCATCGTGCTGATCCCGGAGGCGATGCAGCCGTCCGCCGGCAAAGTCGACCGGGAGGTGTTCACCTTCGCCGGCCCGATCTTCGGCGACCGCGCCGACCAGGGCGACTGGACCCGCCCGCCGGCCGCCGAGAACGTGCTGCTCGTCTCGCTGGGTTCCACGTTCACCGATCACCCGGAGTTCTACCGGCGCTGTGTGGAGGCGTTCGGTGGCCTGCCGGACTGGCACACGGTTCTCCAGATCGGCAAGAACGTCGACGAGGCGGCGCTCGGCGTACTGCCGCCGAACGTCGAAGTCCACCGCTGGGTGCCGCAACTGCGGATCCTCAGCCAGGCCGACGCGTTCCTCACGCACGGCGGCATGGGCGGCGCCGTGGAGGGCCTGTTCTCCGGCACCCCGATGCTGGTGGCGCCGCAGGCCGCCGACCAGTTCGGCAACGCCGACCGCCTGGTCGAGCTGGGAGTAGCCCACCGGATCGACACCGAGATCAGCGCGGTGGACCTGCGGAAGATCTTCCAGGCCTTGATCACCGACCCGGCCGTACGCCGGGCCAGCACCGAGATCAGCACGGAACTGCACCGGCGCAGTGGTGCCGGTTATGCCGCGACGCTCATCGAGAACGCCGCGGCATGACAGGTCACGCGCTGCGGAGGATCTTCCAGCCGGTGTCGCGGGCCCGGGCGGCGGCCAGGATGCCGCCGACCGCGGCCGCGTTGGTGATCTCGCCCCGGAAGACCATGGCGACGGCCTCGTCCAGGTCGACCAGGCGCACCTGGAGGTCGGCCTCCTCAGCGGTCCGGACGTAACGGTCCGCCTCCGGCACCGGCGCCAGGTCACGGGCCAGGAACACCCGCACCCACTCGTCGGCGAAACCCGGTGAGGTGTGCAGGTCGATGAGCGACTCGATCCGCCCGGCCGTGAGATCGGCCTCCTCGGCCAGCTCACGGGCGGCGGTGAGGGCCTCGTCCTCGCCGACCACGTCGCGCAGCCCGGCCGGCAGCTCCCACAGGTGCTGCTTGACCGGGTGCCGGTACTGCCGGATCAGGACGACCCGGTCCTGATCGTCGAGGGCGACCACGACGACGGCGCCCCGGTTCTCCACCACGTCACGGGCGGCGGTGCTGCCGTCGGACATGGTCACCTGGTCGGTGTAGACCGAGAAGATCGCACCGTGGTACCGCTCGTCCCGGGACACCGTCTCGTGGGCGAATCCCATCTCAGGAGGCCTCGACGGTCTCGGCCGCTTCGAGGGCGACCGGCAGTTCGTCCGCCGACGCGTACGCGACAGCGGCCTTGACCAGACCGTCGAAGAGCGGGTGCGGCCGGGTCGGGCGGCTCTTCAGCTCCGGGTGGGCCTGGGTGGCCACGAAGTACGGGTGGGTGTCGCGGTCCAGTTCGATGAACTCGACCAGGCGCCCGTCCGGGGAGGTGCCGGAGAAGACCAGACCGGCCTGGGACAACTTGTCGCGGAAGTCGTTGTTCACCTCGTAGCGGTGCCGGTGCCGCTCGGAGATCTCCGTCGCGCCATAGACCTCGGCGACGATGGAACCGTCCTTGAGCTTCGCCGGGTAGGCCCCGAGCCGCATGGTGCCACCCAGGTCACCCTTGCCGGCGACGATGTCCTCCTGGTCGGCCATCGTCGAGATGACCGGGTAACCGGCCTTCTCGTCGAACTCGACCGAGTTGGCCCCGGAGAGACCGGCCAGGTTGCGGGCCGCGTCGATGGTCATGCACTGCAGACCCAGGCACAGGCCGAGGATCGGGATCAGGTTCTCCCGGGCGTACCGCGAAGTGTTGACCTTGCCTTCGATGCCGCGAACCCCGAAACCGCCGGGGATCACGATGCCGTCGACACCCTTGAGCGCCGCCGCGGCACCGGCCGGGGTGACACAGTCGTCGCTCGGCACCCACCGCAGCTTGATCTTCACCGTGTTGCCGAAACCGGCCGCCCGGATCGCCTCGCTGACCGACAGGTAGGCGTCCGGCAGGTCGACGTACTTGCCGACCAGCGCGATGGTGATCGTGCGCTTGGGGTGGTGCACCCGCTCGAGCAGGTCGTTCCAGGTCTTCCAGTTCACATCGCGGAAGGACAGACCCAGGCGGCGTACGACGTACGCGTCCAGTCCCTCGTCGTGCAGGACCTTCGGGATGTCGTAGATGCTCGGCGCATCCGGGCAGGCGATGACGGCTTCCGCGTCGACGTCGCAGTAGAGCGCCAGCTTGTGTTTCATCTTCTCGGGGAGTTCCCGGTCGCTGCGGCAGACCAGGGCGTCCGGCTGGATGCCGATGTTGCGCAGCGCGGCCACCGAGTGCTGGGTGGGCTTGGTCTTCAGCTCACCCGACGGGGCCAGGTAGGGCACGAGCGAGACGTGCAGGTAGAAGACGTGATCGCGGCCCACCTCGTGGCGGACCTGCCGGATCGCCTCCAGGAACGGCAGCGACTCCATGTCGCCGACCGTGCCGCCGACCTCGGTGATGACCACGTCCGGGACGAGGCCGTTCTCGTCCGGATCGGCCATCGCGAAGATCCGGCTCTTGATCTCGTTGGTGATGTGCGGGATTACCTGGACGGTGTCACCCAGGTACTCGCCGCGTCGCTCCCGGGCGATGACCGCCGAATAGACCTGGCCGGTCGTGACGTTCGCCTTGCCGGAGAGGTCCCGGTCGAGGAAACGCTCGTAATGCCCGACGTCGAGGTCGGTCTCGGCACCGTCCTCGGTGACGAAGACCTCGCCGTGCTGGAACGGGTTCATCGTTCCGGGGTCGACGTTGAGATAGGGGTCCAGCTTCTGCATCACGACGCGGAGACCGCGGGCGGTGAGCAGATTGCCGAGGCTCGAGGCGGTGAGGCCCTTACCGAGCGAGGAGGCGACGCCCCCGGTGACGAAGATGTGCCGAGTGTCGCGCACTGTTGAGGCCAAGGCCCGCTCCCGTGGTCGCCGTTCTTACGGTTCTTGCGGCCGGGGCAAGCCCCATCCACGGGAGTTCACCGTAACACTGTTTGCCGCCACCGCCACGTTCGGGCTGGCTGACCTGCGTGTCACGACACAGTCAATTGATCCTCGTCGGCCTTCCGTAGTAGGGGCCCACCCGGGCCGTCGGTCTCGCCCGGCGGCGGGGTCCGGTCGGCGGCGTGCAGCAGCACCCGCAGCGCGGTCAGCACCGCCACCGGCACGGCAGCGGCCGCGGCGGCCCCGGCGGCACCCAGCGCGGTGCCGCTCAGCACACCCGCGATCAGGGTCGCCACCACCGTCCCGGCCACCCCGGCCCGGACCGCCGGATGCAGGCCGTAGACCCGGTTCAGGCCGCCCCACGGGGAGAACTGGCAGAACACCATCATCACCGCGCCGAGCAGAGCCAGCAGCGTCAGCGGGCTCTCCACCAGGGCCACCCCGTTGGCCGCGGTGGACCGCTGCATCGCCGGACCGGCCGAACCGTCACCGAGCGCGGTCAGGATCCGGCCCAGCGCACCCTGCTCCAGCGGCGGCCGGCGCAGATCCGTCACGGCGAACGCGATCGTCACCGCGACCCCGGACAACGCCGCCCAGGCGAACCGGGGGAAGGTCAGCCAGCCACCGGTGCTGATCGCCGCGGCCACGCACACCCCGGCGGTGACCGCGATCGCACCGATCGGGTCGGCACCCAGGTAGGGGCTGCCGACCATCACCACGCCGAGGCCGCCGAAGGTGACCACCACCAGCGGACGCCAGCGCCGGGTCACCCACTGGGCCAGCGATCCGGCCAGCAGGAGCAGCCCGGCCACGAACACGCCGAGGCCGACACTGCCCAGCCCGGAGTACCGGACGCCGTGGATCGCCGAGTAGCCGGCGACACCGTTGAGCTGAAGCTGCGACCCGGTCACCAGGTCGGTGGCCACCACCAGCACGCTCACCGCGGAGACCGCGGCCATCGGCCACAACGTCCGCTCGAAACGGGGCACCAGCCGCACCACGAGGGTCCCCACGGCCATCAGGGCGGCCGTGGTCGCCCCGAACAGCCAGGCCGGGTGGTCGCTGTCCCACCACGGCGCCACGTCGGCGAGCAGAGCCGCCGGGATGGCCAGCCCGGCCGCGATCAGCGCCAGTTCGGCCAGCACCACCAGACGGCGCGGGGGCAGCGGCGGCCCCAGCGGACCGGCGTGCCGGCGGGCCCGGATCAGCACCGGGATCACCGCGACGAAGAGCACCAGCTGCAGGATCGCCAGCACGGTGAAGAAGATCTCGGTGACACCACGCTGGGCGATGGCCCGCCGGTCGGCGTCCCGGGCGCCCTGCATGGCCTCGGCCGGGTCGGCGGGACGGCCCGGGGCGGAGGTGGCGGCGTACCCGGCGAAGAGTTTCTCCGGCGCCTTCCGGCCCAGCGCGGACAACACGGTCGGCGCCAGGTCGACCAGCTGCAGGTAGCCTTCCCGGCCGGTGCCGGCCGAGGTGAGCCAGCCGGCCGGCCAGCCGGGGCCCTCGGCGATGGCCACGTGCAGGCGGGAGGTGGTGTCGGTGTCGGCGAGGCCGGCGATCAGCATCATCGAGTTCTGCGGGCGGGCCGCGAGGACCCGGGCCAGGGTCCGGTCGGCGGCCTCAACCGCGGCCGCGCGCTGCGCCCCGTCACCGGCGATCGTGCCCAGGTCGACGACGCTGAGCACACAGTCGTCGAGCAGCTGCGCCGGGTCGTCGGGCAGTGCGGCGACATAGCGGTCGACCCGCCCGAACGGCCGGGCCGCGGCGATCGCGGCACCGGGGCCGACCGCCACCGAACACCGGACCGACTCGGCGAGAGCGCCCGGCGTCGTCCCGTACGGCAGCCGGTCCTGATTGGTCCGCACCACGCTCGGCTGGTCGGTGAGGTTCGCGCCGATCCCGTCCGGCTGGGTGAGCGCGGGCGCCGAGTCCGGACAGCGCCCGGAGACCGCCCTGGTGTCCCACGCCGCGTAGTTTCCCGCTCCCAGCGTCAGCCAGCCGTCGGCAGGACAGGTCACCGCGTGTGCCGAGCGCACCGACAGCCAGCCCACCGAACCGGTCTGCGCCTCCCGCCACAGGGCCGGCGTGCGCACCGGATCGAGATCCTCCCAGCGCAGCCCGGCCGCTGCGGCGACCACCACGTAGTCGGCGTCACCACGCACCGACTGCCCGGCCGGACGGAACGTCAGCCCGGCCAGGCTCACCGCCGCGACCAGCACGGTGAGCAGGTAGGGAACCCAGGTCGGCACCCGCGGGCCGGGCGGAGTCCCCGGCGGGCGCACCCGCCGCAGCCGGGCCAGGCCACCACCGGGCACGGTCGCCGGCGTCACCTGCGGACCGCCGCGACTTCCGCGTAGGCCGAACGCACGTCGACGACCACGTCCTGTTCGCCGGGCCAGGTGGCGGCCTGCCGGGGCCCGCGGGCTGCGTAGTCGGCACGCAGCGCCGGATCGCCCAGCAGGCGGCGGACCGCCTCGTCGAGCGCCTCCGGGTCCCGCGCCGGGATCTGCACGGCGGCGTCGCCGACCAGGCCGGGCAGCCCGCCGACCGCGGTGGCGATCAGCGGCACCCCGGCGTGCAGCGCCTCCTGCGCGAACAACTGCCGGGCCTCCCAGTCACTGGTGATCACCGCGAGGTCCGCGCCGGCCAGCAGGTCCGGCACGTCGGCCCGGTGCCCGAGCAGTTGCACCGGGGCGTGCAGCCGCGAGGCGCGCTGGGCCAGCGGCATGTAACTGGGCCCCGACCCGGCGATCACCACCACCGGCGGGGGTGTCAGCTCACGCCAGCGGGCGGCGACGTCGACGAGCATGTCGTAGTTCTTCTGCGGGTGCAGCCGGCCGACCGACACGATCAGCGGGGTGCCGCCACGCAGCCCGAACTCGGCGCGCACCGCCGCCCGGGACCGTTTCGGGGCCGCCAGTTGCGGCGTCGCGACCGGGCCGAGGCGCGCGTTACGGGCGCCGAGCAGCACCGCCCGCTGGACCAGGTCGTCGGAGGCGCCCAGGGTGATCGCGGCGTTGCGGGCCACGATCCGTTCCAGCAGGGCTCCGGCCTGGCCTTTGATGCCCCGCGCGAGGACGGCGTTGTGCCAGGTCACCACGAGGGGCACGCCGGTACGGGCGACCGAGGCCACGAAAGCGGCCCGCAGCCCGTGTGCGTGGATCACCTCGGTCTCCCGGCCGGCGATCGCCTTGCGCAGCTGACGGATCGCGCCGGAGTCCTGCGGGCCGGGGTCGGCCGGGATCTCCACCACCGAGAACTCCAGCCCCGACGCCGAGAACCCGAAGTGCTGGTCGACCGCGGACGGCCCGCACACCAGCACCCGGCAACCGGCGGCGACCAGGCCGCGGGCCAGGGAGGCGACGTGCTGGCCGATCCCGCCGGTACTGGACGCGACCACCAGCACGACTGAGCCGCGCCATCCCTCGTCGCTGCTCACGACCCGCATTCCCCTCTCCTCGGTGATCGCCTCGCTACGGCCATCACCTGCGCAAACGTCTTGTCACGGTGGCGGCCAGCGGCCCGAGGTCCCGGCGGTCGAGCGCGAAGGCCACCGCACCGAACACGGCCACGACCGCCACACCGCCCAGCATGCCCTCAACGAGACTGCCGAGCACGCCCGGGGTGGGCCAGACGGCCGACCCCATCCAGGCGACCGTGCCCCACCCGGCGAGCCCGCCGAACACCGCCGCGACGACCGCCGCGACCACGGCCCGGCCCAGTCCGGCCAGCGCCGCCGCACCGGCGTTCCGGCGAACGGCGAGGACCAGCAGCACCCCGGTCACCGACATCCCGGTCGCGGTGGCCAGCCCGAGACCGAACACCTCCCCGTCCCCGTCGGCGACCAGGGTGGTGACGATCACGCCGAGGCCGGCGGTGAGCCACCCCACGGCCGAGGCGACCGCCGCCGCGACCGTGGCGCCCCGCGCGTAGAGGGCCCGGGAGAGCAGCGCGAACAAGGCGTAACCGAGCAGGCCCGGCGCGAGCCCGAGCACTCCGGGGACGGCGTTGGGCACGTTCATCAGCGAGGGCGACGTCATCGGGACCGCCAGTCCGGCCAGTCCGGCGGTCCCGAGACCGGCCAGCAGCACGACCGAACGGGCCGTGCCGGACAGCGCGGTGGCGTAACCGTCCTCGTCACCGTTGGCGGCCGCCGCCGACAGCCGGGGGTAGACCGCGGTCGCCAGCGGGACCGCCAGCACCGCCCACGGCAGCAGGAACAGCGTCTGCGCACCGGTGTAGGGCGCCATCTGCAACAACGCGAGCACCGTGATCAGAGCGACCACCACCTGCTGCGCGCCGACCGTGACCGCGCCGGCCCAGCCGAGGCGCACCGCCTGCCGGCCCTCGTCACCGGGGAACCGGAAGGACGGCCGGATCCGCAGCCGCAGACGCGCGACCGGGATCACCAGGCAGAGGCTCAACGCGACGACACCGAGCGTGGTACCCACCGACAGGGTCAGCTCACCGGCCCGGCTCAGACCGGCGAACCCGCTCTGCGCGCCATCGATCCCGGCGTAGGTGAGATAGGCCGCCATCACCGTCGCGCTGGACAACAGCGGCGCGATCACCGGCCAGGCGAACCGGTGATGGGCCTGGAGCACACCGGTCAGCACGATCCCGATGCCGTAGAGCGGCAGCTGCGGCGCGAAGATCCGCAACATCCGGGCGGCGATCTCCTGGTACTCCGGCGGCACCCCCTGGAACAGCCCGGTGATCGGCCCGGCCGCGAACCAGACCACCAGAGCGAGGGGGATCGTCAGCGCGAGAACCCAGGTCAGCAGGGCCGAGGTGACCCGGCCGGCCCGTTCCCGGTCACCCACGGCCACCGCGCCCGCCAGCAGCGGCACCACCAGGCTGGCCAGGGCACCACCGGCGACCAACTCGAAGACGATGTTGGGGATCGTGTTGGCGGCCAGATAGAGGCTGGCCAGGCCGCCGTCCGCCGCGCCGTTGCCGACCGTGTGGAAGAACACCATCGTGCGGCCGAAGCCGGCGAGCCGGGCCAGCACGGTGAGGATCGCGATCAGCGCGGCGGCACCGGCGAGCTTGGCGCCGGAAGGAAGCTGCCCGGAAGACCGGCCGGTGCCGGGCTGGCCGGTCACTGCGGGCGGCGGCCGAGCTCGTCGAGCGTGCGCAGCCACGGCGTGTCGTTGATGACCCGGGTGAAGCTGATCTTCTCACTGGCCGCGGTGAGGGCGGCCAGCGCGGCCAGCGTGACGGCCCGGCCGGTGGTGCCGGTGCGGGCGGTGAGCGCCACCCCGAGCAGCGCGCCGAGCGAGTTGGCCCCGGCGTCGCCGAGCATGATCTGTTCGCCGAGGTCGTCGCCCAGCATCGCGGCACCGGCGCCGAGGGCTCCGGCGGTCATCGCCGCGTTGCGGCCGACCGCGAGCGGCGCGCCGATGACCGCGCCCGCCTTCAACGCCCGGCCGGGACGCAGGTCGAGCAGGTTGAGCAGGTTCGCGGTCCCGGCGATCACCCCGGCGCCGAGGAGCACGTCGGTGGTGCGACCGAGCCGGCTGCCACGTCTGCTGCCGATCAGCGCGGACGCGGCGAGACCGGCCGCGCCCACTCCGACGATCTTGACGAGGCCGCTGGTGACGTAACCCTCGCGCAGCGCGCCCAGATGCCCGGCGAAACCCTTGGCGGATTTCTGCTCGGGCCGGTTGCCGGCCACGTCGTCGTAGAAACCGACCGCGCCGCTGACCGCACCGGCCACCCCGGCAGCGGTGGCGAGCCGGACGGTCGGCGCGCCGGAGACCGCCCCGAACGTGGCGCCGGCCGCCAGCGCAGGACCACCGGCGAGCGTGACGGTCCGCCCGTGGAAGTTGGTCCGCCGCAGCTCACCGGCGCGGGGATCCTGCCGCACCCAGGCGAGAACGGTCCGCGCGACCAGGGCACCGAGACCAGCGGAACGGAGGTAAGCCATGGCAGCGGAGTCTATCGGGGCCGGGCTACGGAGCGGTCGACGGCACGATGGAGGTGACCCCCGTGCCCAGCCCGTAGTGCCCGACCTTGCCCTGCACCAGCCGGTCCCACATGACCAGTGTGGTCGCGACCTGGCCCTGCACGGTGCTGACGTTGTCCACCGTGGAGATGCTCAGGCTGAGGGTGGGGTCGTTGCGGATACCGGTGACCAGGTTGCCCTCGCCCGCGTCGTCACCGGCGACCACCATCGCACGGCCCTTGCCGAGCTGGTCGGCCATGGTGAGCGCGTACCCGCTCTTCTTCGTCGCGTCCTGATCGGTGGCCGGAACTCCGGCGACCAGCACGATCGCCTCGGCTCCACCGGCCGCGCCGTCCTCGACGGTCAGATAGCCGGGCTGGGTGAAAGCGGCGAGCACCGCGGTCACGTCATCAGCAGTGGGGGTGCTGGTGCCCTGCATCAGGGTGAGCGCCAGCAGCGCGCTCGCCGTCTCCACACCATTGCTGTTGAGCGGCAGGCCGGTCGCCTGGATGCTCGGCTGGGTCGACTGGTCGGCCAGGTCGAGCAGTTCGTTGACGAAGTTCGGGTCGAAGAACTTCTCCTCGACCGCGACCCGGGAGGTGATCGTGGCCCCGGCCGCGGTCAGCATCTTGACGACGCCGGTGGCCGAGTCCTCCGCACCGGGCAGCGACACCACGGTCAGCTTGCGGCCGGCCAGTTTGCCGCCGAGCAGCATGGGCGCGATCTCGGTGGCGAACTCCTGGTTGCGGTTGACCTCGTCGTTGAGTTTGTTGACCTGCTCGCGGCGGACGTTGTTGTCCTTGTTGAGCGCGGCCAGGTTGTTACGCAGGTTCTCGGACACCGGGCCGTTGAGCGCGGCGGTGCCGACCACCAGGCCGATCGCCAGCGCAAGGAAGACCGCGGTGAGCGACACCACGTGGTACCGGAAGTTGATCACGACGCCCTCAGAAAAGATTGCCGAGCTGGAAGACGAAATTGTCCCACCACTCGGACACGACGGTGAGGTACGCCTTCCCCACCGTGGACACCGCCACCGCCGAAGCCATCGCGGCGACCGCGGAGAGCACCAGCAGCAGCACCGCCGAACCGGAGATGCTCTGCCGGTAGAGGCGGCTCACGCCCTTCGCGTCGACCAGCTTGCCGCCGACCTTGAGCCGGGTGAGGAACGTCGACGCCATGCCACCGCGGCCCTTGTCGAGGAACTCGACCAGGTTGGCGTGCGTGCCGACGGCCACGATCAGGGACGCGCCCTTCTCGTCGGCGAGCAGCATCGCCAGGTCCTCGCTGGTCGCCGCGGCCGGGAAGGTCACCGCGTCGACACCCAGGTTCTCCACCCGCTTGAGGCCGGGCGCCCGCCCGTCCGGGTAGGCGTGCACAACGATCTCGGCACCGCAGCGCAGCACGTCGTCGGTGACCGAGTCCATGTCCCCGATGATCAGATCGGGGGTGTAGCCGTTCTCCACCAGCGCGTCGGCACCGCCGTCGACACCGATCAGAACCGGTTTGTACTCCCGGATGTACGGCCGGAGAACCTCCAGGTCCTCCTTGTAGTCGTAGCCCCGCACCACGATCAGCACGTGCCGCCCGCCGATCCGGGTCTGCACGTCGGGCACGCCCACACCGTCCAGGAGCAGGTCACGCTCCTGCTTCAGGTAGTCCATCGTGTTCGCCGCGAACGCCTCGAGCTGCACCGACAGGCCCTCGCGGGCGTCGGCCATCGACGAGGCGACGGTCTCCGCGTCCTGCCGCACCCCGGACGCGACCGGCTCACCGTCGAGCAACACGGTGTCGCCCTCGATCGCGACCACCTTGCCCTCGCGCAGCCCGGTGAACACGTCCTCACCCAGGTCGTCGACGAGGATCACGCCGCCCTGGATCAGCACCTCGGGGCCCAGGTTCGGATAACGCCCGGAGATCGACGGCTTGGCGTTGAGCACCGCCATGACCCCGGCGGCGACCAGCGAATCGGCCGCCACCCGGTCGAGGTCGACGTGATCGATCACGGCGATCTCGCCGGGACGCAGCCGGCCGGTCAGGCGTTTGGTCCGCCGGTCCAGCCTGGCCACACCGGAGACCGGGCCAGGATCGGCACTCCTGGTCCGGCGCAGAGTGGGAATGGGAAGTCGCATCCCGGCCATCCTGACATGCCGTCGCACACTGTTCCCCCACGACATGCGCCAGCTCACCTTTATCAGGCGCGTTTCTCCCGAGCAGCCACGGAGAGTAGCTCCTCGGCATGGGCGATACCCAGGTCAGAATCGGGCAGACCTGCCAGCATCCTGGACAATTCGCGAGCCCGTTCGGTCTCCTCCACGATCCGGACACCACTCGTCGTGATCGCCCCGCCGGTGTCCTTGGCGACCACCAGGTGCCGGTCGGCGAACGCCGCGACCTGCGGCAGGTGCGTCACCACGAGCACCTGATGGGTGCGGGCCAGCCGGGCCAGCCGACGCCCGATCTCCACCGCCGCGGTGCCACCCACCCCGGAGTCGACCTCGTCGAAGACCAGCGTCGGCGGGCCACCGGCACCGGCGAACACCACCTCGATCGCCAGCATCACCCGGGACAGCTCACCACCGGAAGCGCCCTTCTGCAGGGGCAGAGCGGGGGCACCCGGATGGGCGTGCAACCGCAGCTCCACCTCGTCGGCGCCGTCCGCCCCGGCGGCCAGGGTCTCGCCGTCGACGGTCACCGCCGGCTCGTCCCGCGACGGCGCCCGGGTCAGCACCGCCACCTCGACCCGAGAATGCGGCATCGCCAGCCCGGCCAGCTCCACGCTGACCGCCTCGGAGAACCGCCCGGCCGCCTCGCGCCGCGCCGCGGTCAGCCGCCCGGCCAGCTCGCCGACCGTCGCCTCCAGCCGCTTGCGCTCGGAGTCCAGCTCGTCCAGCAGCTCGTCGGACGAGTCCAGCTCACCCAGCTTGGTGCGCGCGTGCTCGGCCCAGGCGATCACACCATCGACGTCGTCGGCGTACTTCCGGGTCAGCGCGCGCAGCGCCGCCCGCCGCTCGTAGATCGCCTCCAGCCGGGCCGGATCGGCGTCGAGCGAACTCAGGTAGGCCGACAACTCTGAGGACACGTCGGCCACCAGGGTCGCCGCCTCCTCGATCCGCGACGCCAGGTCACCGAGTGACGCGTCGACGCCGGACTGGCCCTCCAGGGTCCGCCGGGCCAGCCCGAGAAGCTGCGTCGCGTCCGGGGTGTCGTCGGCCGCCTCCACCCCACCGGCCAGCGCCTGCCCGGCCAGGGCGGCGGCCACCCGCAGGCCCTCGGCGTGCTCCAGGCGCTGCACCTCGTTACGCAGATCGTCGTCCTCACCGGGCTGCGGATCCACCCGGGTGATCTCGTCGAGGCCGAGTTTGAGCAGGTCGGCCTCCTGAGACCGCTGCCGCGCGTTGCGCCGCCGATCGGCCAGGTCCTCGACCACCGAACGCCAGCGGGCGAACGCCTCCCGGTACGACTCGATCAGCTTCTCGTGCCCCGGGCCGGCGAACCGGTCCAGCGCCGACCGCTGCTCCGACGGCCGCAGCAGCCGCAACTGGTCGGACTGACCGTGCACGGCCAGAATCTGCTCGCCCAGCTCGCTCAGCGTCGACACCGGCATGCTCCGGCCGCCCACGTGCGCCCGGGACCGGCCCTCAGCCGTCACGGTGCGGGTCAGCAGGATCGAGCCGTCGTCGTCGACCTCGCCACCGGCGTCGGTGACCCGGGTCCGCACCGCGTCACCCAGGTTGCCGCGCAGTTTCAGCCGGCCCTCGACCACCGCCCGGCCAGGATCAGCACGAACCCGGCCGGCGTCAGCCCGTCCGCCGAACAGCAGCCCGAGGCCGGTGACCACCATGGTCTTGCCGGCGCCGGTCTCGCCGGTGATCACATTCATTCCCGACGTGAGCCGCAGCGTGGTGTCGTCGATGACACCCAGCCCGGTGATGCGCAGTTCCTCCAGCACAGCCAGACAGTATCGGCACCCCCCGACAATTGCCCAACGGCGTCGGTCTGATCAGCGTCGATTCCCCCGCCAGCCGACCACCGGCAAACCGAACTTCGCGACCAGCGTGTCGGTGAACGGGCGCGGCGCCAGACGCACCAGACGGACCGGCAGCTGACCCCTTTCGACCGTCACCTGCGAGCCCGGCGGAAGGTCCCAGGTGCGACGGCCGTCACAGCACAACACCGCAAATGACGTGTACGGGTCGACCGTCAGCACGAAGGTCGACGTCGGAGCCGTGACGATCGGCCGGCTGAACAGTGCGTGCGCACTGATCGGCACGAGCAGCAGCGCCTCCACCTCGGGCCACACCACCGGCCCACCGGCCGAGAACGCGTACGCCGTCGACCCGGTCGGTGTGGCACACACCACACCATCACAGCCGTAGCGGGACAGCGGCCGCCCGTCCACATCCACGAGCAGCTCGAGCATCTGCGCCCGCTGCCCCTTCTCCACGGTCACCTCGTTGAGCGCCCACGACTCGGCGATCAGGCGGCCGTCGTACTCCGCCCGCACGTCGAGCGTCAACCGCTCATCGACCGTGTAGTTACCGGCCACCACCTCGGCGACCGCCGCGTCGATGTGATCGATCTCGGTCTCGGCGAGGAACCCCACCTTGCCCAGGTTGATCCCGAGCAGCGGAGCCTTCGCCGGCCGGGCCAGATCGGCGGCCCGCAGAATCGTGCCGTCCCCACCGAGCGCCAGCACGATCTCCACACCCTCGGCCGCCGCCGGCCCCTCGACCGGCTCCACCCCCGGTGGCAACTCCAGGTCGTCGACCTCCTCGGCGATCACCCGGACCTCGAAGCCGGCAGCTATCAGGTCCAGGGCCACCGCCCGGGCGTGCTGCGTGCTCTGCCGACGCCCGGTATGCGTCACCAGCAGGGCCGAGCGGCTCATTTCTCCTCCAAGAGCTCGACAGCATGAGGTCCGGCCTCGACCACCGTCTCGATGTAGGCCGAATCGGCCGGCGGGGCATCCCGCCGGAACCACACGAAGAACTCCACGTTGCCACTCGGGCCCGGCAGCGGGCTGGCGGTCACATCCGCCACCCCCAGACCCAGCCCGGCGGCGGCCGCCGCCACATCCAGGACCGCTGCGGCACGCAGCCGCCAGTCCCGGACCACACCACCCGTACCCACCCGCTCTTTGCCGACCTCGAACTGAGGCTTCACCATCAGCGCCAGATCGCCGTCCGGACCGGTACAAGCCGACAACGCCGGCAACACCAGCCGCAGCGAGATGAACGACAGATCCGCCACCGTCAGATCGACCTCGCCACCGATCGACTCGGGCGTGATCGTCCGGACGTTGGTGCGTTCCTGCACCACCACCCGCTCATTGGTCCGGATCGGCCAGGCCAGCTGCCCGTACCCGACATCCACCGCCACCACCTGCCGGGCCCCCGCCCGCAGCAGCACATCGGTGAAACCACCCGTCGACGCACCCGCGTCCAGACACCGGCGGCCCTCGACCCGCAGACCCTGGCGACCGAACGCCGCCAGCGCGCCGAAAAGCTTGTGGCCACCCCGCGACACGTACTCGGTCTGCGGATCCTCCCCGGTCACCAGAATCGGGTCGGCGGGGTCGACCATGGCCGCCACCTTCTGGGCGACGGTGCCGCGCACCTGCACCCGGCCGGCCGCGACAAGCGTGGCGGCCTGCTCCCGGGAGCGGGCGAGCTTACGACGGACGAGCTCCGCGTCGAGACGCGCACGGCGGGCCATCAGGTTCCTTTTATTCGGTACGGCGGTACGGTTCGGTGACGGTCAGCGATCGATGCCGGCCAGGGTCTCCTGGAGCACCTGATGCGCGGCCTCATACTCGGCGATCTGCTCGGCCGGCGCCAACCGCGCGGCATTGGCGAGCGACCGTAGCACCGCGTCCACCGCCGGGTGCCCGCTGCCCTCACCGTCTCCCGGAACCACACCCGGATCGACAACCGCGGGCCGCGGCACGGCACCCGTGTCGGTGACGGCGGGCCGGGGCCCGACCGGCGGCGGGCCCGGCCGGAAGCCACCCGATGGCGGCCCCGGACGCGGGCCGGGCTGTGCCGCGCTGGCGAACGTCACCGGCTCACACCTCCGTGCTCTCGACGGTCTCCGGCCGCGGCTTCGCCTGGCTGGGCACCCGCGGCGCCCGCTTGGCCGGAGCCTTCCGCGGTGCGGGCGCCCGCACCGGTCGCGGACCCTCCACCGCTTGCGGATCGTTTTCGGTCACCGGCGCGACGAACGAGGCCGCCGGAACCTTCCGGGCCGGCGCCTTCTTCGCAGGCACCGCCGTCGCCTCGGCAGCCTTCACCGGCGCCGCCACGGCGGGCTTCACCGGGGCGGTCCCGGCTGGCTTCACCGGGGCGGCCTTCCGCACGGGAGCCTTCTTCGCGGGCGCCTTCTTCGCGGGCGCCTTCTTCGCAACGGGCACGGCGGCCGGAGCCGCCGCGACCTCCGCGACGGGACCGGCCACCTTCCGCGGGGCGCGCTTGACCGGCGCACGCTTCACCGGCGCGGACTCGACCGGCGCGGGCGCCGCACTGACCGGAACCGAAGCGGCCGCCGCGTTCCCGGAGAGCCCATTGCCTTCGGTACCCGCTGCGGGCATCGCGTTCGGAGCCGCCTTGACGGCCACTGTCTTCTTAGCGGGCCGCAACGGCTCGTCCGGCCGCGCCCCCTCGGTGCTCACTGCCTGCGCCGCCCGCAACTCCCGTTCCAGGTCGTGCACCCGCCCGGTGAGATCCGACACCTCTTCAGCGGTGGCCAATCCCACCCGCACGAGGGCCCGATCCACCTCATAGCGCACGATGCTGGTCAGCGCCTCACGGTTGGCCAGCCCCGTCGACAGCAGGTCCTCCACGAGTCCCTGCACCTGTGCCGCTGTGGTCCCGCCCCGGTTGAGCAGGTCCCCGGCGACCTGTTGGGCCTTCTTCCGGGGTGCCTCCGTCAAGCCGAGTGCCAGGTCAAGATACGCCCGCCATGCGTCCGCCACGTCCCGCCTCCTCTTGCGCGTCGGGTGCCACGCTACCGGGCACGTCCGGGAAACTCCTGAGGTACCAGGCTGGTGTCGTGAGGCAGGATGGCCCCATGGCCACCGTGGACGACTGCCGCAAAGCACTGCACGACCTAGCCGCCCGCCTCCAGGCGAACGCCGAGGCCCGGGGCAAACTGGACCTGGACCGCACTCTGGCGTGCCGGGTCACCGACCTGGGGACGGCCTTCCACGGCCGGATCGCCGGCGGCCTGCTGCTCGACATCACCGACGGCGACGACCCGAAGGCGAAGATCGCCCTGGTCACCACCAGCGACGACCTGCTGAAACTGGTCGCGGGCGAGCTGGACGTCACCCGCGCACTCGCGAGCCGCCAGATCGCCATCAAGGCGAACCCGTTCGACCTGCTCAAGCTCCGCAAACTCCTCTGACACGACGCCGCCCTGCCGGTGACGCCCGGAGATACGGTCACCACCGGCAGGGCGGTTCAAAGATCAGCGATCAGCCGTAGCGGAGAGCGTCTCGAGCCCGGTGAGGACGTGCCCGGCGGAAGCCGTCGCCGTCGACAACTGGGTGGTCACCTCGGCCAGCACAGCGGCCTGCTCCTCCACTGAGGAGGCGATGTTCAGCTGGAGCTGGTGGATGCCGTCCACGGCTTCGGTGGTGGCGGCGAAGGTCTGCGCCACGTCCCGGGTCTCCGCCACGATCGCGGTGATCACCTGATTCACCCGTTCCACCGACGTCGCCGTCTCTCGGGCCAGGTCCTTGACCTCACCGGCCACCACGGCGAAACCCTTGCCGAGTTCACCGGCGCGGGCCGCCTCGATGGTGGCGTTGAGGGCCAGCAGGTTGGTCTGTTCGGCGAGAGAAGCGATGATCGCGTTGACATCGGCGATCTCCCCGACCGACTTCTCCAGCCGCCGCACCTTGTCCCCCGCCGACGAGGCCGCGTCCTTGCCGTCCGACGCCGTCCCGGCGGCCTGCGCGGACCGCTCGGCGATGTCACGCACCGACGCGGTGAGCGCGGCCAGCTCCTGGTCGACGGCGGCGACCGCGGAGATCGCCGCGTGCGCCTCGACACTGATCCCGGCCACGTCAGCGGTGATGCGCCGGGCCCGGCCGGCCGCCTCCTCGGACTGCGCCCGCAACTGTTCGGCGGCACGTTCCCGGGACTCCTGCTCGGCTCGTTCCACCTCCCGGCGGGCGTCCTCGGCCTGCCCGGACAGTACCTCGTTCTCCCGCTCGGCCTGCTCGGCGAAGTGCCAGAAGACCACGATGCCGACCACCTCGAGGGTGGCCAGCCCGGCATGCAGGGCGACCAGGCCGAGCGCCACGCTGATCCCGGTGTGGTGATCACCGAAGACCCGTTCCGGCGCGATCAGCCCGAGCACACCGTGATGTGCCACGACCACCACGACCGACGACACGAGCGGCGCCCACTGCTGGTAGAGGGCGACGAAGATCAGCACCGCGTAGAGGTGGATGTGCGCCGACATCGCACCGCCGGACAGCTCGATCGCCACGAACGTACACGCGATCAGCCCGACGCTGGTGTGGCTCGCCCTGGATTTCGGCGACGGCAGGGCGGGCGTCGCGGCGGCCCACCCGGCGACGGCCACGGTCAGCAGCACAGCTTCCCAAGGCGGCCTCGGGCCGAGTATCCCGACCACCAGGAAGACCGGCACGTGCCACCAGAGCAACCGGCTCACGATCCGGTGCCGGGCCAGCCAGGACGTCTCGGACAACCGCGCGCCCCGGGGCAATGTCATTGAGCTCACACCGATCCTTTCGGCACATCGCCCCACCCGATGACCCCCAAGGACAAAACCCATCATCTGGTACGCCCGGCGCCTCCCCAGCCACACCACACCTCACGTGGCGATCCCCGCGAGAACACCGCTGGTCCCGGCCTCGACGCGGCCGCCGGGCCGAATGCGGTGGAGACGAAAAAACGGCCGGTTCCGGCCGCCGTCCCCATGTCAGGAGACGGCGGCCGGAACCGGCCGCGTCGAAGTACCCCGTCAATCGTCCTTCCGGACTCCCCAGGCGTTCAGGAGTTCCCGGGCCTCGCCCGAGACCGGAGTGACCCCGGAGAGGGGAACACCGGTCCAGGTGGCCCCGCACAGCAGGCGCAACGCGTCCACCGGGTCACCGGAACCGTCCAGTGACACCCGCGAACCCTCCCGGACGACCCGCCAGCCACCGGCCTCCGAACCGGGCGCCGGCACCCGGGCACCGTCCGCCGGACGGAACAGCCCGGACAGGTCGGCTGCCACGTACGTCGGTCGCTGGTTCTCCCCGGCCACCAGCAGATCGGCCGGACCACTCACCCCGGTCAGCACCAGCAGGCTGTCGAAACCCGCGGTGACCGCACCCTGGATGTCGGTGTCGAGGCGGTCGCCGACCGCGAGAGGGCGCACTGAACCGGACAGTGTCGCCGCCGTCCGGAACAGGCCCGGCTGCGGTTTGCCGGCCACCACGTCCGGTTCCCGGTCGAGGGCGGTCCGCAGCACCGCGACCAGCGAGCCGTTACCCGGCAGCGGGCCACGCGGACTGGGCAGGGTGCGGTCGGTGTTGGTCGCGTACCAGACCGCTCCGGCCCGAACCGCCAGCACCGCCTCGGCCAGAACCTTCCAGCCGACCTCCGGCCCGAACCCCTGAACCACCGCGACCGGCTCGTCCTCCACCCGGTCGACCGGGGTCAGCCCAGCGTCACGCACCTCGGCACGCAACGCCTCCGCACCCACCACCAGCACTTTCGCGCCGCCCGGCAGCCGTTCCGCGAGGAGAGCGGCACAGGCGCCGGCCGAGGTCAGGACCTCGGCCGGCGCCGCGCTCACACCCATGCCGGTCAGTAGCGCCGCCACATCGGCGGCACGCCGGGACGCGTTGTTGGTCGCGTACACGATCGCGGTGCCGTCGGCCCGCAACCGCTCCACGGCCTCGACCGCACCCGGGATCGGCTCGTCGATCAGGAAGACGACGCCGTCCAGATCGAAGATGACCAGATCGTGACTGCCGGCCAGGTGGTCGCTCACGCCTTCGGCTTCTCCTCGGCGTCAGCCTGACCGGTGGACTCGTCGCCCGCGGCCTTCTCCTCGGACTTCGCCACCGAACCGGCCGGCTTGTCCGCGACGACCTTCTCGCCCTCGACCGACTTCTCGCTCTCCACCGACTTCTCGGCCTCGACCGGCTTGCCGGACTCGGACTCGGCCGGCTCGGAGAACGTCACCGCGGAAACCTTGCTCCCCGGCGCACTCTTGACGAGCCCGTCAGTGTTCACGTCCGTCGCAGCGACGACCGCATCCTCGTCCTCGTCCTCGTCGTCGAGGTCCGCGTCGTCGTCCTCAAGATCGTCGTCGTCCTCGTCGTCCTCGCCGAGATCGTCGTCGTCCTCGTCCTCGTCGTCCTCGTCGTCCTCGTCGTCGTCCTCGTCCTGGTCGTCATCGTCCGAGTCGTCCTCGTTCGACGGGCCACGGTCGGTGACAGCCTCGGCGTCCTCGTCCTCATCCTCGTCGTCACCCTCGATGGTGACGCCGTCGAGTTCGAGCAGCCGCTCGGCCGCGTCGGTGACCTGGTCCTCGTCGACCTCAGCCGCACGGGCGAACCACTCGCGAGCTTCCTCGCGACGGCCGGCCGCCAGCAGAGCGTCGGCGAAGGCGTAACGCAGACGCGCCGCCCACTCGGCGTTGCCCTCAGCGGTCAGCTCACCGATCTGCAGCATCGCCACCGCGGCTTCATGCTGTCCCAGGTCGCCCCGGGCTCCGGCGGCGA
Source organism: Actinoplanes derwentensis (assembly GCF_900104725.1). Classification (NCBI taxonomy): domain Bacteria; kingdom Bacillati; phylum Actinomycetota; class Actinomycetes; order Micromonosporales; family Micromonosporaceae; genus Actinoplanes; species Actinoplanes derwentensis. The sequence goes on along the minus strand of NZ_LT629758.1, from coordinate 9,903,667 downwards.
CGATCAGCAGCTCGATCGCGGTCGCCTTCTCCAGCTTCTCCACGTCGGCACCGCGGTACAGGTCGATCGCCCGCTCGGGCCGGCCCAGCGCACGCTCGCAGTCGGCGAGCTCGGCCAGGTGCGTCTGCCGACCGGTCATCCGGTGGTAGGTCCGCAGCTCGGCGATAGCGGTCGTCCAATCCCCCGCCGCGTAGGCGGCCAGACCGACGGCCTCCCGCACCACAGCGATCCGCGAGGCGAGCCGCCGCGCCGTGATCGCGTGCTGCAGCGCCAGTTCGGCGTCCTCGTCGATGATCGTGCCGGCCGCCACCAGGTGCCGCGCGACCCGGTCGGCGACCTCCCGCGCCAGGCTCATCAGCTCGGCGCGAACCTCCCCGTCGAGGTCGTTGGCCGTGATGTCCTCAGGGATCTCCGGCGCCACGAACGAGGCCTGCCCGTTGTCCTGCTCGTCCTGCGGCCGACGCTCGGCGTCGCTCCGGAAGCCACCGCGGTCACGGTCGCCGCCACCCTGGTAGCCCGGACGGTCGCCACTGGGACGACGGTCCCCGCCACCTTGGTAACCGCCACGGTCTCCGCCGGCGGACCGGTCACGGTCGCCGCCACGGAACCCACCACGGTCCCCGCCACCCTGGTAACCGGGACGGTCACCGCTGGGCCGGTCGCCGCCGCCCTGGTAGCCCGGACGGTCACCACTCGGGCGCCCACCCTGGTAGCCGCCACGGTCCCGGTCGCCACCACGGAACCCACCACGGTCACCCTGGAAGCTCTCCCGGGCTCCACCACGGTCGCCACCGCCCTGGTAGCCCGGACGGTCGCCACTGGGGCGCCCACCCTGGTAACCACCACGGTCGCCACCCTGCGGACGGTCCCCACCACGGTATCCACCACGGTCGCCACCGCCCTGGTAGCCCGGACGGTCACCGCTGGGACGACGGTCGCCACCGCCCTGATAGCCCGGACGGTCGCCACTGGGACGACGGTCGCCGCCACCCTGGTAACCCGGACGGTCGCCACTCGGGCGCCCACCCTGGTAACCACCACGGTCGCCACCACCCTGGTAACCGGGACGGTCGCCGCTGGGACGTCCACCCTGGTAGCCGCCACGGTCCCGGTCGCCGCCACCCTGGTAACCGGGACGGTCACCGCTCGGACGACGGTCGCCGCCACCCTGATAGCCCGGACGGTCGCCACTGGGACGACGGTCGCCGCCACCCTGGTAACCCGGACGGTCGCCACTCGGGCGCCCACCCTGGTAACCACCACGGTCGCCACCGCCCTGGTAACCCGGGCGGTCACCGCTGGGACGACGGTCCCCGCCACCCTGATAGCCCGGACGGTCACCGCTGGGACGACGATCCCCGCCACCCTGGTAACCCGGACGATCCCCACCACGGAAGCCACCGCGGTCTCCGCCGGCGGACCGGTCACGGTCTCCGCCACGGAATCCACCGCGGTCGCCACCACCCTGGTAGCCCGGACGGTCGCCGCTGGGACGTCCACCCTGGTAGCCACCACGGTCCCGGTCGCCACCACGGAATCCACCGCGGTCGCCGCCACCCTGGTAACCGGGACGGTCGCCACTCGGGCGCCCACCCTGGTAACCACCACGGTCGCCACCGCCCTGGTAACCGGGACGGTCACCGCTGGGACGACGGTCGCCGCCACCCTGATAGCCCGGACGGTCGCCACTGGGACGACGGTCGCCGCCACCCTGGTAACCCGGACGGTCGCCACTGGGACGACGGTCGCCGCCACCCTGATAGCCGCCACGCTCTACGGAACGGTCGCCACCGCGGAAGCCACCACGGTCTCCGCCGGCGGACCGGTCACGGTCTCCGCCACGGAATCCACCGCGGTCGCCACCACCCTGGTAGCCCGGACGGTCGCCGCTGGGACGTCCACCCTGGTAGCCACCACGGTCCCGGTCGCCACCACGGAAGCCGCCGCCACCCTGCGGACGGTCACCACCACGGAAGCCGCCACGGTCACCGCCCTGCGAGCTGCCACGGTCGCGGTCGCCGCCGCGGAATCCACCGCTGCCGCCACCGCCCTGGTAGCCGCCTCGCGAGCCACCACGGTCGCGGTCGCCGCCACGGAAGCCGCCACGGTCACCGCCGCCCTGGGAGCTGCCACGGTCACCACGGCCTCCGGCGCCACTTCCGTCGCGACCGCCTCCGGAACGACTGTTGTCGTCGCGGTTGCTGGAGCCGCCGTCCTGCGGTCCTGTAGTCACGGATCATTTCCTTCCAGTACGGCGGCGGGTTACCGAGGCCCGAGTGGCCCTGCTCCGACACACGCTGTTCACGAATCACAAAGTTACTAGGGCTTCTGCCCACAAACGCAGTCGAGGGCCGACCCCAAGTGGGGCGGCCCTCGACCGATCACGTTGAGTCCGGCGGCGTCCTACTCTCCCACACCCTCACGAGTGCAGTACCATCGGCGCTGGAGGGCTTAGCTACCGGGTTCGGAATGTAACCGGGCGTTTCCCCTCCGCTATGACCACCGAAACACCTGTCAGCACAGCGAAAAACCAGCAACCTGACATCCTTTTCTCCGGCCCAGCCGGCACCGACATAAAAGGTCGGAACCAACCAGAACCCTCAAAAAATCAGGGTGGTTGTTCGTTTGCTGTGAATCACACAGTGGACGCTAAGCACAAAATTTAGGGTGGTTAAGCCCTCGGCCTATTAGTACCGGTCAACTCAACACGTTACCGTGCTTACATCTCCGGCCTATCAACCCAGTAGTCTAGCTGGGAGCCTTACCCACTCAAGGTGGTGGGATACCTCATCTCGAAGCAGGCTTCCCGCTTAGATGCTTTCAGCGGTTATCCCTTCCGAACGTAGCCAACCAGCCATGCTCCTGGCGGAACAACTGGCACACCAGAGGTTCGTCCGTCCCGGTCCTCTCGTACTAGGGACAGCCCTTCTCAAGTATCCAACGCGCACGGCGGATAGGGACCGAACTGTCTCACGACGTTCTAAACCCAGCTCGCGTACCGCTTTAATGGGCGAACAGCCCAACCCTTGGGACCTGCTACAGCCCCAGGATGCGACGAGCCGACATCGAGGTGCCAAACCATCCCGTCGATATGGACTCTTGGGGAAGATCAGCCTGTTATCCCCGGGGTACCTTTTATCCGTTGAGCGACACCGCTTCCACTCGCAAGTGCCGGATCACTAGTCCCGACTTTCGTCCCTGCTCGACCCGTCAGTCTCACAGTCAAGCTCCCTTGTGCACTTACACTCAACACCTGATTGCCAACCAGGCTGAGGGAACCTTTGGGCGCCTCCGTTACCCTTTAGGAGGCAACCGCCCCAGTTAAACTACCCACCAGACACTGTCCCTCGACCCGATCAGGGCCGCAAGTTAGATACCCAAACCCAACAGAGTGGTATTTCAACATTGCCTCCACCCGAACTGGCGTCCGAGCTTCACCGGCTCCCACCTATCCTACACAATTAAATTCAGATACCAATGTCAAGCTATAGTAAAGGTCCCGGGGTCTTTCCGTCCTGCCGCGCGTAACGAGCATCTTTACTCGTACTGCAATTTCGCCGGGCCTGTGGTTGAGACAGTGGGGAAGTCGTTACGCCATTCGTGCAGGTCGGAACTTACCCGACAAGGAATTTCGCTACCTTAGGATGGTTATAGTTACCACCGCCGT